>JBBQSM010000063.1:0-22962 GCA_038234895.1 Gemmatimonadales bacterium | reverse complement strand
ACGGCCGTGTTCGACAAGACAGGCACGCTGACCATCGGGCAGCCGAGCATGCGCCGCGTGGTGAGCGATGACGGGGTGCCGCCCGCGCGCTTGCTGGCGCTGGCCGCCGCCGTGGAACAGGGCTCCGGGCATCTGCTCGCCCGGGTCATCGTGCGCGCGGCGACTGCGCAGCACGAAATGCTGCCGATGGCGACCGACCTCGTGGAGACTGCCGGCAGCGGCGTGCAGGGGAACGTGGAGACGATGGTCGTCGCGGTGGGTTCGGCGGGGTACGTGCTGGCGCAAATGCCCGCGCTGGCCGCGCGTGTGCGGGCGCTCGAAGCGCACGCGGACGGACTGCGCGCCTACATCGGCACCTCCGAAGGCGCCGTGGGGCGCATCGAGTTCGAAGACGAGTTGCGCGCCGATCTCGGGGCGTTCTTCACGGCGCTGAATGCACTGGGCATCGCCGACTCGCAATTGCTCTCGGGCGACAAGCAGGAGAACGTCGCGCGCGTGGCGGAGGCGGTGGGCATCACCACATTCGCCGGTGATCTCTCGCCGGAAGACAAGGTCACGCGCGTGCGCGCACTCGAGGCGTCGGGCCACCGCGTGCTCATGGTGGGCGACGGGACCAACGACGCGCCGGCGCTCTCCGCCGCAACCGTCGGCGTCGCGCTCGCGGGACATGGTGGCGGTGTGGTCGCCGAAGCGGCGGACATCGTGCTGCTCATCGACGATCCGTCGCGCGTGGCCGAAGCGGTGCGCATCGGCCGGCGCTCGTTGCGCATTGCGCGTCAGAGTATCGGGGTTGGACTCGGCCTCAGTCTGATCGGCATGGCCATCGCTGCCGCCGGCCTGCTCACGCCCATCGCGGGCGCGCTGGCGCAGGAAGCGATCGACGTGGCGGTGATCCTGAACGCACTGCGGGCGAGCTTCGACGACCGCGGGCCAACCCTCCCCGCCTGACGTACCCGCTCGCCCACCCCTGCTCCGCGCGGCGTAGTCGCTACGCGATCTTCACCGACAGAGTTTCCGCGATCGCGACGCGATCGCGCCCGTTCTGCTTCGCCCGATAGAGAGCCTTGTCGGCACGGGCAACCCACTCCGCCGTGTCCTCGAACGGATCGAGCTGGGCGACGCCCACCGAGGCGCCGATCTGGAATTCCATCGCAGGATGCGGCGACGGCATGATGGCGATCTGCTCCTGTAGTCGGCGCGCCAGCGTCTGCGCCATCTTCCAGTCGGTATTGTGCAGGATGGCGGCAAATTCGTCGCCGCCGTACCGGCACAGTACGTCCGACTGGCGCAGAAAGACCTTGGCCAGCGCCTGACCGAGTGTGGCAATCGCCGCGTCGCCCGCCTGATGGCCGTACATGTCGTTGACAAGCTTGAGCTTGTCGAGGTCGATCATCAACAGCACGACGGGCTGCCGACTGAGCGAAAACATCTGCACGGCGCGCGGTGCCATCATGTCGAACAGCTTGCGATTGCCGATCCCGGTGAGCGGGTCGGTCGTGCTTTCGCGTCGCGCTTCCTCGAGCTGCCGGCCGAGCCGATCGAGCTTGGTTGCCAGCGAGACATATTGTTCCTGCTGCTGCTCGCGACGGCTTTGGAGCGCCGATTCGATCGCGGCTACGGCGCCGAGTACTTCCTGTTTGATCGAGCCAGTCTGCATGCGCTTGAGCGCGTTGCGGGCGCGCTCCATCTGCGTGTGCGCGGTGGTGTCGGACTTTTCATCGATCTGCACGGCGTTGTGCACGGTTTCGACGCAGGCCCAGAGGGCGTCACGCAATTCGGAGATGGACGATTCGACGTAGCGGTGTTCATCGCGACGCTGCGAGGTGACCACGCGCACGACTCCGTCCCAATCGCGATCCTTCACGCCGACGGCGTTCTGCGACGTCTTTTCGTCCAGTGCATAGCCAAGCGTGGCGTGGCGGTGCCAGATCGAGATTTCCTCGGAGCTCTGTTCGCCGGACTTGTCAGGCAGGTCGATCGGATAGCGGGCGAGGGAGGTCAGGACACCGCCCAGCGCGTCGAGTACCAGCCCGAGTCCGACGTCATCATCGCCGGTCGCGGCCTCCGCCGGTGTGGATGATGCGGCGTCTGCACCCCCGGGGATCGACTTCAGCTGTGGAGAACCGGTCGCGCTGCCCGGGCTGCTTCGCTCGGTCGAAGGGCGTGGCTCTGGCGAGAGCTTGCGAAAGAACATTGAAGAAAGGGGAAAAGGTGTGCGTAGAGGTTTCGGCACACATTCCTCGCAAGTTGAGCAGCGGCGGCATCAAAAGATGAAGGCCACGTGACGACCGTGGCCCATCACCCACACTGCCGGTCAAAAGGACCTGGTCTTTAGAACTCGTCTTCGGCGAGAGCCATGATCGGCGCGCTCCCCGACTGAATCGCAGCCAGCAGCGTCGCGGCCTCGGGGAGCAGCCGGGCGAAATAGAAGCGGGCCGTCTTGATCTTGGCCTGCAGAAAGCGCCGGTCGCCCTTCCCGGCCGTGAGCTGTTCGGTGGCCACGGTGACCATGCGCAGCCACTGCCACGCCACCGCCACATAGCCCATCAGGTGCAGGTATTCCGTCGCCGCTGCGCCAGCCTCGTCTGGGTTGGCAAAGCCGCGCTCGGCCAGCAGCATTGTCGCCTTCTGCAACTGGTACAGCGAAGCCGCCAGCGGTTTGCCGAACTCCTCGAACTCCGGATTGGCCATCGCCACATCGATGTCCGCCTTGACGGTCTCGAAGAATCGACGCACCAGCCCGCCCCCCTTCATGGGCAGCTTGCGGCCGACGAGGTCGAGTGCCTGAATCGCGTTCGTGCCTTCGTAGATCTGTGCGATCCGCGCGTCGCGCACGTACTGCTCGATCCCGTATTCCCTGATGTAGCCGTGCCCACCGAGCGTCTGGAGCGCGATGTTGGTGTTGTCGAAGCCCTTGTCGGTGAGGAACGCCTTGATGACCGGCGTCATGAGGGCCACCAAATCCTCTGCCTCTTCCCGCTTGGCGGCATCGGGATGCTTGTGCTCCACATCGATGCGGATGCCGACCCAGTAGGCGAGCGAGCGCATGCCCTCGTTGAACGCCTTCATGCGCAACAGGCCTTTGCGCACGTCGGGGTGCACCAAGATCGAGTCGGCGGGCCCGGCGGGATTCTTGGGACCGGTGAGCGCGCGGCCTTGGAGTCGATCCTTGGCGTACGCCAGCGCATTCTGGTACGCGACCTCGGCCAGTCCAAGTCCCTGCAGTCCCACCGCGAGGCGGGCGCCGTTCATCATGACGAACATCGCGCGCATTCCCTTGTGCGGCTCGCCGACCATCCAGCCGATGGCGTTCTCGAAGTTGAGCACGCAGGTGGCCGACGCCTTGATCCCCATCTTGTGCTCGATGGAGCCGCACTCGACGCCGTTGCGGGTGCCGGGGGTGCCTTCTTCGGTGGGAAGAAACTTGGGGACGAGAAACATCGAAATGCCCTTCGTGCCGCTGGGCGCGTCGGGCAGCTTGGCGAGCACGAGATGGACAATGTTCTCGGTCAGGTCATGATCGCCGGCGGAGATGAAGATCTTCTGCCCGGTGATTTTGTATGCCCCGTCACCGGCCGGCACGGCTTTCGTGTTGATCATGCCAAGGTCGGTGCCGGCGTGTGCTTCGGTGAGGCACATCGTGCCGGCCCAGGTGCCATCGACGAGCTTGGGCATGAACCGGTCCTTGAGCTCCTGCGACCCGTGGCTGATCAGCGCGCTGCAGGCGCCGTGCGAAAGCCCAGGGTACATGGAGAAGGAAAGGTTGGACGAGCAGAGCATCTCTTCCATGACGAAGCGGACCGCTTCCGGGAGCCCCTGTCCGCCGTACTGCTTATCCGAGACGACGGCCGTCCAGCCGTCTTCGATATAGCGCTGATAGGCCGCCTTGAATCCGGTCGGTGTGGTGACGACGCCGTTTTCGTATGTCACACCTTCGGCATCACCGGACTGGTTGATCGGAAAGAGGACGTCTTCGCAAATACGGGCACCGCCTTCAAGCACCGCATCGATCATGTCCGGCGTGGCCTCCTCGTAGCCCGGCAGGGCCGCGAGCTGGGCGACGTCGTGCACGTCGTTGAGCAGAAAGCGGATGTCATCGAGCGGGGCCTTGTACACGGGCATGATCAGCGTCCTCGGGACTGGGCGGGGGCGATCGGGCAACCGCACCGACCGCTAGGGTAATCTCGGTCGTCGGGCCGAACGCGGCAAGCCCAATTCGCGACGGTACCGTCATGTTTTGCACCGTATCGCCTCACGCGACCTCGTGGGGGCCCGGACGGCGACCGACGCCGGGGATGCCGTCGCCGTGCTAAACTGCAGCAGGTCATCTCGTGCACATCGGAGCCAATCAATGAAGCAGTTCTTCACGGCGCTCGCCGCGAATCTCCTCACCATCGCCCTCTGCGTCGTGGGCGCGCTCGTGCTGATCATCGGGTTTGCCGCGGCAGCCGGTCGCAGCGCGCCGACCACGGTGCGCACCGGGTCCATTCTCGTGATCGACCTCGGGCAGGCGCTCTCGGACCGGCCCGCCGAATCCGACCGGCGTTCGTTTTTGGATGACGCGTTGCTGTCGGGCGGCGAGAACTCGATTCCGCTCCGCTCCGCGATGACCGCGTTGCGCACCGCGGCAGAGGACGACCGGATCAGCGGCGTGTTGTTGCGCGGCAGCATATCGGCGGGCAACTACGGTTCGGGCTATGCCGCGTTGCGCGAGTTCCGTGCGGCGATTGCGGACTTCCGTCGCACCAAGAAGCCGGTCCATGCGTTTCTCGTGAATCCGGAGACGCGCGACTATTACGTGGCCTCTGCCGCGAGCGTCATCACCCTCGATCCGTTCGGTGCGCTGCTGCTGCCCGGCATGTCGTCGGAGCAGGTGTTTCTGACGGGCATGTTTGAAAAGTACGGCATCGGCATCCAGGTCAGCCGTGTTGGCCGATTCAAGGCCGCGGTCGAGCCGTTCACCCGTACCGACATGAGTCCGGAGAATCGACTGCAGGTGGAGTCGTATCTGGGCGATATGTGGCGCGAAGTGAAGCTTGGCATTGCGGCAAGCCGTGGCATCGACACCACCGCGCTGCAATCGCTGGTGGACACGCAGGGCATCATTCTGCCCGCCGACGCGAAGGCGGCGAAGCTGGTGGACCGCGTCGCCTACTTTGACGAAGTGCTGGTGGATCTGCAGCGAATCGCGCGCATCGCGTCGGTGGGGACCGGTGCTGATGCGGACAGTGTCGACGCCGTGGTGGTCGCGCCGGCGACGGACGACTCCGGCGTGTCGGAGTTATCGACTGTTCCGAACCTGCCGCAAGTCTCGCTTGAGGACTACGCGCCGGTCGCCGCCGCAAAGGATCGGATCGTCGGCGCCAGTCAGGTGGTGGCGATCGTCTACGCCGAAGGGGACATCGTCGACGGCAAGGGCGGGAACGGGCAGATCGGCGGTGACGGACTCGCGCGCGAACTGCGTCGCATCCGCAGTGATGCGAAGGTGAAGGCCGTCGTGCTGCGCGTGAACAGCCCCGGCGGCAGCGCGATCGCGTCGGAGCGGATTCAGCGTGAGTTGGCGTTGATCGCGAAGACCAAGCCGGTCGTGGTGTCGATGGGCACGGTGGCGGCGAGCGGCGGCTACTGGATCGCCACGGCGGCGTCCCGCATCTTCGCGCAGCCCAACACGATCACGGGATCGATCGGCGTGTTCTCGATCGTGCCCAATCTGGCCGGACTCGCACAAAAGAACGGCGTGACCTTTGACACCGTCAAGACGGGTCGCTACGCGGACCTCTTTTCACTCGCCCGGCCGCGATCGGCCGACGAAATGGCGATACTGCAGCGCTCGACCGATGCGATCTACGGCGCCTTCCTCGATCGAGTGGCTACAGCGCGCAAGTTGACAACGGATTCCGTCCGCGCCATTGCCGACGGACGCGTGTGGTCGGGCGTGCAGGCCATGCAGATCGGTCTGGTCGATTCGATCGGCGGACTGGACGCCGCACTCAAGAGCGCGGCCACCATGGCGAAGATTACGGGCGACTACGAGGTGCGGGAGTACCCGCGCGCGAAGTCGTCGACCGAAGTGCTGTCAGAGATGTTCGAGCGCCGTGCAGACCCTGTCGCCCGGTTGGCGACGCGACAGGTGACGGACGAACTGCTCGCCGGGAAGGACCCGGCGCACGTGCTCGCGCGCGACGTGGCGCGCGAGCTGCAACTGTTACTCTCCTACGACGACCCGCGCGGCACCTACGCGCGCATGCCGTTTCTGTTGCGCATTCGCTGACGCGAAGACTCCAGCGCGCCATCCGTTCGGGCTCAGTGTCCGAACGGCGACACCTTGGGCGCGTACGTGTCCTTCACTCGCGCAGCCTCAAGACGACGTGCCTGTGCTTCCCACACGGCGAGCTCAGTCTGCGCGGCGGATAGCGTGGCGTGCGCATTCGCGATGCAGTCGACGGCGCCGCGCGTGGTCACGTCACCCAGCGCCCATGTGGCGACCTGCACGCGAGCCCGCGCTTCGCGCAACCGGATGACACAACGATCGGCGTGATACGAACTCCACACCGAAACCGGTCGGTCATCATCGAAGCCGATGAATCCGAGGATTCCGTCATGATCGGTCATGGTTTCTACAATGATGCTGTCGATGTCGCGCTGGCTCATGGTCATTGCGGGCAAGAGGTGGACGATCCGCACACGGTCACATGGCTAATATACCTCTGCGGGCGCGTGTTTCCACGCGGGTGCGTCACGCACTGTCCCGGCTCCACCACCGCTCCATCCACTGTTCGACATGACACGATTGCGTCCGTTGGTCCCGCTGCTTCTCGCCATGCTCACCGTCCCCGCACCGCCGTGCGGAGGCGCCCTCGGCGCGCAGTCCAGTGCGAAAAAGGTCGGGCAAAAGGTCACCAAGACAAAGGCGACCGCGAGCACACGCGACAGCACCGACACGTTGCCCCGACATGCCTATCCGACCGGCGGTACCTCGGCCGCCGCACGGGCGCTCGCGGGACGTGCAGTACCGACGTGGCCGGTTCCCGGTCCAAAGCCACTACCCCGAAGTATCCTCCCCGAGAAGCGCATCGTCGCCTACTACGGCCATCCGGCGTCGAAGCGGATGGGTGCACTCGGCGAGTACGAAAAGAGCGACATGTTGGCGCGACTTGGTCGCGAGGTGAGCGCGTGGCGTACAGCGGATCCGGCCGTACCCGTTGTGCCCGCCCTTCACCTCATCGCGGTCGTGGCGCAGGGCGACAGCGGCAAGGACGGGCGCTACCGCTTGCGGCATGGCGACGCGCTGATCGAAAAGGTCTACGGCTGGTCGCAGGAGACCAAGGGACTGCTTTTTCTCGACGTACAGGTGGGACAGTCGACGATTCAGGACGAGCTGCCGCGACTCGAGAAGTTCCTGTCACGCCCCGATGTGCACTTTGGGATGGACCCGGAGTTCGCCATGAAGAACGGCGTGAAGCCAGGTCGCAAAATCGGCAGCTACGACGCGGCCGATGTGAACTGGGTGATCGACTGGCTTGCCAAGCTGGTGACGGCAAAGAATCTCCCGCCCAAGGTGCTCGTGGTGCATCGCTTCACGCAGCCGATGCTGACGAACGCCGGCAAGATCAAGCGTGATCCGCGCGTGCAGGTCGTGATTCATATGGACGGCTGGGGGCCGCCGAGTCTCAAGCGCGATTCGTACGCGGCGTACGTGTACGCGGAGCCGGTACAGTTCGCGGGGTTCAAGCTGTTCTACAAGAACGACCTGCGAAACGGATCGCGCCTGATGACGATCGCGGAGCTGTTGTCGCTCACGCCGAAGCCTTTGTATATCCAGTATCAGTGATGGGTGCGGGCCGTTGTCGGTGGTGGTGAATGCAGGTTACCGCACGCGAGTTAGCGAATGCGCGTGCGAACGGCGAGGTACACACGGCGCACCAAGCCGGGTTCGAAATACCGGTTGCGCGTGGCGTTGACCACCACGCTACTGGCGTAGCGCCGATCGAACACGTTGTCGATCCCGACCACCGGCTCAAGCATGATGCGGCGCGGTGCGGCGATCGTGGCGAGACCGACGCGCCAGTTCCAGACGGCGTATCCGGCTGCGTTCACGGTGCCGGCGTCGTTGGCGGAGACCTGCGACACACCCGTCGCCTCAACCGTGGTGAAGAGTGCGCCGCGGCGCAGCGTGGTAAAGACCTGCAGCTGATGCTCCGGTGCACCGGGAATACGATTACCGGCGTAGCTGGTGGTCCCCACGGTGTAGCGATCGAAGCGGAAGCGTGACCAGGTGTAGGCGGCGCCCACGTCGCCCACCGGAAGCGCGAATTGCGTGCTGCTCTCGATGCCGACGCGGGTGGTGCGTCCGGCATTGCGGAACGCGCGCCGGCCCGGTGCGTTCGGCACGTCGAACGGCACGAGCTCGTCCTGAACGCGCGCGTTAAACCCGGCCAGCTCAAAACGCATGCGTCCCCCGACAAACCCGCTCACACCAACTTCGGCCGTGCGCGTGAGTTGCGGGGCAAGCGTCCGGTTCAGTCCCGCTGCGCCGTTGTCCTGATTGGTCAGCTCGGTGATCGTCGGGGTTTCGAACGCGGTCGCCAGATTCGCGTACACCGAAAACAGCGGACGTGCGCGCCAGACGATGCCAAGCATCGGACTCGTCGCGGAGAGTGTGCGGTTGCCCGAGTCATCGGCGTTGGTGGCGGTGATGAAGCGGTCGCGCACGTTGAAGCGCACGCGATCGTTGCGTACCGCCGCACTCAGGAACAGCCGATGCGGCGCTTCAATTTCGGCGCGCGCGTAGACACCCAGACCCGACACATCTTCGCGCTGGTCGAGGCGAAACGCCCCGCGCTCCGCGCCGGCCTGCGGGCAGCGCGCCGTCACCGGCGCGCCAGGCCTGACCTCGGCGCAATTTTCGAAGTTTGCCCGTTCGTCATTTTGCTGCTGCGCATCGCCGCCCACCGAGAGACGGAGGGGCCACGCGAGTGCCGACGTGCGCCATCCCGTGCGCAGGGAACCGCCCAACACGTCCCGTTGCACGTCAACGATGGCAAACGGCAGCGGATTGTCGAGCGAGCGCGCGCCGCCAAAGATGGTCGCCGCCACGTCGTACGCACGGCCCTCACGTGACGCGAGCAGCGCCAGCTGTGACTGTCGAACCGCCTTGCGCGAACGGCGCGTGATGTTGAGCGAATCGGGGAGCGTGGGATCGCGCGCCAACTCCGCCGCCGTGAGTGCGCCCGTGTTTTCGGCGCGCGGCGTATCGTAGTGCGTGCCCTGCAACTCCAGCCGCGTGCCCGCCACCGTCATGAGCGCGCGTGCAAACACACTCGACGCGTCGAGGCGCGCCCATTCGCGTGCACCGTCGCCCTGCGTACGCGTGAACGAGGCCAACCACTTGGCATCCCGCACGAGACCCTTGGCCTGCTCGGTGCCGTTTCCGGTCGCGTTGCGATTCGGCACGGTCCCCGAGGCGAGCACGCTCGCCCGCAGCAGACCACCGCCTCCCCATACTCTGGCGTCGGCAGAGGCCGGCGTCGATCCCGGGTCACGCGACCGAAAGTCCACTACCCCACCGGCCGCGTTGCCGTAAAGTGCCGCCGCCGTGCCCCGCACCAGCTCCACGCCGCCCAGACTCTCCAGGTCGAGCCAGTCGGTCGGTGTCTGCCCATCCGGCAAGGTGAGCGGCACACCGTCGCGCATCACACGCACGCCGCGCACGCCAAAGGCCGACCGTGCGCCGAACCCGCGGATGGCGAGCCGCGAATCTTGCGAGGGATTGCCCCGGTCCTGCACCTGCACGCCCGGCACGGCAAAGAGCAACTCACTGATCGACGACCGACGCTGCGCCGGACGGGTGGCATCGATGGCAAACCGCGAGGTGGCGAATGGCAGGTCAAGACTACGGCGTGCCGCTTCACGGGTGACGGTCACGGTGACCGGCTGCAATACGGTCCGCGCCTTCGACGTCGAGTCCCGTGCCAGCGTCGAGTCCTGCGCGGCGAGCACGTGGGGGAGGGTAACGACGAGGCCGATGCACGAAAGAGCGGCGCGACGGCGCAGCGCTGGGGAGAGGCGGGTTCTGGTCACGCTGCGAATTACGGAGGCGACCGCGTTCCGTCCAGTGCCGTTCCCGAATCAGCGGCGATCCTCTCGGCAGATGGGCTTCCGTTCGTACGGGCCCTCGTCGAAAAGCTCGCCCGTGCTTGCGCATATCACGCCGGCGTCGCGATCGCGCAGCGAAAGGAACCAGTGCGACCCGTCCGCATTCGACCGCAGGACCCGCTGGTTCGGCGGCAGTGTCGCACCGGAGGACGACAGCTCCGACCAGGTGGCAAAGCGCTGGTTGAGCAACCGGAACTGTCGCTGCTGCGCATGCACGCGATCGAGCGTGCTGCGGAGTGCGGTTTCTGCGCGCGAGGTGCGCACCGTGCCGATCACACCCACCGACGCGAGCGCGGCGGCGCAGAGGAGAAACACACCAAGCACCACGCCGACGATGCGTTGATCGCCAGACGCGGAACTGACGGTCTTGAGACCGGCAGCCGGCTTGCGGAGCGCGGACGTGGGCGGCATGGGCATAGGCGAGGTAATGACGAGCCGTGAGGCATCCGCGTATCGCGCAGGGTCGTTTCGCCCGTGGCATGCTTCGCTTCGCTGGATGTCATGCCATCAGATGTCGCCTATATTCATCCCATGTTGCTCCGACAGTTTTACGATCCGGCACTCGCGCAGGCGAGCTATCTCATCGGCTGCCAGGCCACCGGCGATGCCATCGTCATCGATCCGCTGCGCGACGTGGAGCCGTACGTCGCGGCGGCGCTGGCCGAAGGCCTTCGCATTTCTGACGTCACCGAAACCCATATTCATGCGGATTTCGTGTCGGGCGCACGGGAACTCGCCGCACGCACCGGCGCAAAGCTGCATCTGTCCGCAGAGGGTGGCCCGGAGTGGCAGTACGCCTTCGCCACGACCGACGGCGCGCGGTTGCTTCGCGACGGCGATCGAATCGTGGTGGGCAACATTCACTTCGACGTGCTACACACCCCCGGCCACACGCCGGAGCATCTATCGTTCATTGTCACGGACACGCCGAGTGGGGTCGGTCCGATCGGTATCCTGACGGGCGATTTCGTGTTCGTCGGCGATGTCGGCCGCCCCGATCTGCTGGAAACGGCCGCCAAGATCGCCAATACGATGGAGGCCGGTGCGCGCACCTTATTTGCATCGCTCGAACGGTTTCGTACCCTCCCCGATCATCTGCAAGTGTGGCCGGGACACGGGGCCGGGTCGGCCTGCGGCAAAGCACTGGGTGCAATTCCGTCCAGCACGGTCGGCTACGAGAAATTGTCCAACTGGGGTGTCGGCACGACCGACGAAGCCGAGTTCGTGCGCATGGTGCTCGACGGGCAGCCCGAACCACCGAAGTACTTCGCGCAGATGAAGCGCATCAACCGCGAAGGGCCACCGATCCTCGGTCAACTCCCGGCGCCGCACCAACTACCAGCGTCTGCCATTACCGCGCTGGCAACGGCCAAGGCGTGGCTGCTCGATCTGCGTACGGCGGCAGCGTTCGCCAAACAGCATGTGCCGGGCGCGATCTCGCTGCCGGCGTCGCGCACCTTCTCCACGTGGGCCGGTTGGGTGGTGCCGTACGACGTGGACATCACGTTGCTGGTACCGCACGGCACACAGGCCGCCGACATCGCGCGTCATGCCGCTCGTGAGTTGGCCATGATTGGCCTCGATCGCGTTGACGGCTGGCTGGACGCCGACGCGGCGCTCGTCGCCTGGATTGACGCCGGGCACACGACTGGATCGATCGAACAGATTGAGGTCTCGGCGTTGTCAGATTCGCTACGTGCCGGCGAATTGCACGTGATCGATGTGCGCGGACACAGTGAGTGGTCGGCCGGTCATCTACCCGGTGTGGCGAACGTGCCCGTCGGCTATCTGAGCGACGAGTTGTCTGCTCTCCCCGACGCGCCACTCGTGGTACACTGTCAGAGCGGCGCCCGCTCAGCGATTGCTGCCAGCCTGCTGCACCGTTTGGGGCGCACCGATGTGCAGAACATGGTGGGCGGATTCAACGCCTGGCAGGCGGCCGCGCTTCCGGTGGAGCGATAGTCTTTCTCGGGGCAGCGCTCGCGACCCACCGCTCCGGACTGTGGTCGATCAACGCGACCGTCGCTCGACTGTGCCAGATCCGTCGCATGCGCTGGCGTCTACGAACGATGACGCCGCGGGGCATCGGCCCGTCAAACCTCAAGACATCCATCCTGGGACTTCACATCGGCGAAACTGCCAACAAGTTCACTACACGACGGAAATTGGCGGGACCACGTCGGCAGGAACTGCCTCGAAATCCTGCGGGTGATCGACGCGCTGCAATTTGACGATGCCAAGCGCGTTGCCACTCCCGCCGATTGGGAAGCGGGCAGAGAGCTTTTCATTCCGCTTTCCATTGAGAATGCCGAGGCGCAGATCCAATTCCCGCAGGGATGGAACCGAATCCGACCGTATCTGCGCACGACACAGGTCTGAGCGGTCGTTCAGGCCCCCCGGCGCTGCGGCCGCGGGTCATGCCGGAAGAACCACGCCTTTCCCATCTCGGTGGCGACGACGTAGCCGCCAACGATGGCCCCGACGGCCGCCAGTTCGGTGAGCGACAGCGGTACGAATCCGAACAGGGCACTCGCCGCGCCAAGGAAGGGGATGGCCAGGGTGAGAACCGCCGCGGCCAGCGTCAACCAGAGCAGCAGCCTACTTGGACGACTGCGCAAGGCTGGCTTGCGGGTGCGCAGCACGAGCACCACGGCCAGTTCGGTCAGTAGCGAGATCAGGAACCATGAGGTCTGGAACACCGCTTGGCCGGCGTCAAACACGTAGAGCAGCACGCCGAAGGTGAGCAGATCGAAGACCGAACTGATCAGGCCGAAGACGATCATGAACCGCTGGATGTCCGTGACGTTCCAGCGCTGCGGCGCAGAGACTCGCTCCGCATCGACCGTGTCGCTCGAGATGGCCAGCGAGGGCACGTCCGACAAGAAGTTGTTGAGCAGGATCTGCTTGGCCGCCAGCGGCAGGAACGGCAACAGCGGGGTGGCGACCGCCATGCTGATCATGTTGCCGAAGTTCGCACTGGTGGTGATCGAGATGTACTTGAGCGTGTTGGCAAAGGTGCGCCGTCCGTCCTCGACGCCACGCCGCAACACATCGAGATCACGACTGAGCAGAATGATGTCGGCGCTTTCGCGGGCGACGTCCACGGCTTCGGCCACCGAGATACCCACATCGGCCGCATGCAGCGCCGGTGCATCGTTGATCCCGTCGCCCAGGTAGCCGACGGAGTTGCCCGTCCGCTGCAGCGCGCGCACAATGCGCTCCTTCTGCTGCGGGTCGATCTCGACGAACAGATCGGTGCGCGGCGCGAGATGCCAGAGCGCTTCGTCCTTCATCCGCGTGAGGTCGTCGCCCGTCAGCATCGAGGCTGCGTCCAGCCCAACGGCCTTGGCCATCTGCGCGGTGACATGCCGATTGTCACCGCTGATCACCTTGATGGCGATGCCAAGCCTCGCGAGGTTCGCGATGGTCTCGCGCGCTTCGGGCTTGGGCGGATCGAGGAAGACCAGAAAGCCGCGAAAGACCATCTCGCGTTCATCGTTGCGGTCGTAGTCCGGCTGCGCAGCGACACGGCGCGTGGCCAGCGCAAGCAGGCGGAAGCCATCGTCGCCCTTGGCCCTGAACACCGCGTCGAGTTCCGCCCTCGCCGCCGCATCGAGCGGCACCTCCTCCCCATCGTGGTCGAACGCCGTGCAACTGGCAAGCACGTTCGCCACCGCCCCTTTGGTGACGATCAGGTGCTCGTGTGTATCGCCCCCGTCGGCGACCACGATGGTGAGCCGGCGGCGCACGAAGTCGTAGGGAATTTCGTCAATCTTGATCAGGCCGTTCGTGGTCAGCCCCTCGGCGGCCCCCGCCGCGACGATGGCCGCATCCAGCGGATTCTCGATGCCGGTTTCCATCGCGGCGTTGACGTACGCCAGTCGTCGTACCTCGGCCGATGGCCGGCTTGCGGCATCGATCACCGCGCTCAGCACGATGGCGCCCTCGGTCAGGGTACCGGTCTTGTCGGTGCACAGAATGTTCATGCTGCCGAGGTTTTCGATGGCGTCGAGCCGCCGCACGATCACCCCGCGCGTGCTCATCGCCCGTGCGCCTGTCGACAGCGTGACGCTGATGATGGCGGGCAACAGCTCCGGCGACAGCCCCACCGCCAGCGCGACGGCGAAGAGCAGCGATTCGATGACCGGGCGATCGAGCAGCAGGTTGACCGTCAACACGAAGAGGACGATCACCACCATGACCCGGATGAGCAGATAGCCGAACTGGCGGACGCCACGGGCGAAATCGGTTTCGGGCTGGCGCGCCCGCAGTCGACCGGCGATGGCCCCAAATTCCGTCCGGCGGCCGGTGCGCACGACCAGCACCTTCGCCGTGCCGCTCCGTACGGACGCGCCCATAAAGACCGTATTGGTGCGCTCAGAAAGCGTGGCCTCGGCACGGACGATCCCGGGACGCTTCTCGACGGGGAAGGACTCGCCCGTCATACTGGCCTCGCTGACGAGAAAGTCCTGCGCTTCCAACAGCACGCCGTCTGCGGGGATCAGGTTGCCCGCCGAAAGGACAATCACGTCTCCCGGCACGAGCTGCGTCACGGACAACACCTGTTCCACGCCGTCGCGCAGCGCCCTGACCGTCAGGGCGAGACGCTTCTTCAGCTCCTCGACCGCCGCGCTGGCACGGTACTCCTGGAAGAAGCTGAGCAACGAACTCCCCAGCACGATGGCCAGGATGATCCCTGCATCGACCCATTGCCGAAGCGCCAGCGAGACGGCCGCCGCAAAGGCGAGGGTCAGCACGAGCGGGCTTTCGAACTGACGCAGCAGCAGTCGGAGGGCGCTCAGTCGTGGCGCATCCTCGACGCTGTTGAGCCCGAAGGCGGCGCGCTGTGTCGTCGCGTGTGCCGTGGTGATGCCATCCGCTCCGCTGCCCAAACCCGCCGCGAGCGCGGTCGCGTGCTGGCTCCAGTAGCCGGCGTCGGGCGGCAGCACCGTCATCGAGCGCACTTGCAAGCGGCAAATGCCCGATGGTGTCCATGCACTGGCCGGACCATGTTTCGGGAGAGAACGCCACCGATCACGCCGATTTCATCGGCTCGCCATCGAGAGTTCCGGATGAGTTCCCTCGGGCCATGCCCAGCTGAGACCGATGCAAGACCACGATGACCCCACGTCAAAGCATAACGCCGCTGCGCCCGAGCGAAAGGCGGTCGACCGTGCGCCGGCCGCGTCTTTGGTGGGCACGTCGCACGCGGGCGGGCCCATGTCCACCTCGCCGCGTGGACTGCCCGTCACGGTCTCCGGTGGCCAGCGTCGCTCCACTGCGCGGCGTACTCGTCGACGTTGGATAGTCGCGCTCGGGCTGATGATTGCTGCGTTGCTCTGGTTCGTGCTGCGACCGAATCTCCTGGGGCCACTCGTGGTGACGTCCCCCGTCGTGCGCGCGGACCTGGTGCAGACACTGGTCGCCAGTGGACGGGTGGAGACACCGTTCCGTGTGTCGATTGGCAGCCAGATCACGGGTGTTGTGAAGCGGGTGCCCGTGGAAGAAGGTCAGCAGGTTACCGCGGGAGATACGCTCGTGATTCTCGACGCCACGGAATCGCGTGCGCTGACCGCGCAAGCCGACGGACAGGTCGCACAGGCGGCGGCGCGCCTTCGCCAGCTGCGCGATGTCACAGCACCCTCGGCCGAGCAGGCGCTTTCGGAGGCGAGAGCGACGCTGCTCATCATGCAGCAGACGTTCGATCGGAATCTGGCAGCCGCCGGCTTTGACACGCCGGCGTCCCGCGATGCCGCCAAGGCGAACCTCGACATCGCACGGGCGCGTATGCGCGCCGCGGAGTTGCAGGCGTCCTCTAACCGACCCGGCGGCAGCGACTACGTCCTTGCGGAAACGCAGTTGCAGCAAGCACGCGCCAACCTCGATGCGACGCGATCACGCGGCGGATATCGAGTGGTGAGTGCCCCGCGCGATGGCGTACTGATTGCGAGGCACGTGGAAGTCGGCGATGTCGTACAACCCGGGAAGGAGTTGATGGTGCTCGCGCCGTCCGGCGTTGTGGATGTGGTCATCCGCGTCGACGAGCGAAACCTGAGTCTCGTTGCGATTGGGCAATCGGCACTCGCGTCCGCCGATGCGTATCCCAACGACGCGTTCCCGGCCCGTGTCATCTTCATCAATCCGGCGATCGATCCGTTGCGTGCCTCGGTCGAGGTGAAGCTGCGGGTGGCCAAACCACCGGCCTATCTGCGTCAGGACATGACCGTGTCTGTCGACATCGAGGCGGCGAGGCGTCCGCAGACGGTGATCGCCTTCGCTGCCGACGTGCACGACCTGAATACGGCGAACCCCTGGGTACTGGTCGTCAAGGACGCGGTCGCACGCCGTCGGCCCGTCACGGTCGGACTGGTGAGCTCCGGCCGCGTCGAGATACTCAGCGGCGTCTCCGAGGGAGACCGATTGGTGCCGATCGCGGTGACGTCGGTCGAGGACGGGGACCGCCTTCGCGTGCGCGCAGTGCCAGGCACAGGCCGATGAACCGCTGGACCCCGTTTGAATGGATTGCGGCCATCCGGTTCCTGCGCGAAGGGCGAGCGCAAACCCTCTTCATCATCAGCGGCGTCGCTATCGGCGTGGCCGTGATCGTGTTCATGTCGGCGATGCTGACGTCGCTGCAAGGCAACTTCATCACGCGAACGCTCAGTGCGCAGGCGCATATCCAGATCCTGCCGCCGGAGGAGATCGCCCGTCCATTGCGGACGAGCACGGCGGGGGTGGTGCAGGCACCGGTGGTGCAACGCCCCACACAGCGGGTGCGCTCCATCGATCAGTGGCAACGCGTGGTCAAACAGGTGCGCGCGCGCGACGACGTGACAACGGTATCACCGACCGTGAGCACGTCCGCCCTCGCGGTGCGTGGCGACGCGAGTCGTTCAATCGCGTTGACCGGTATCGAACCGGACGCGTACTATCGCATCGTCCGACTGCCTGACTACGTCATCGCCGGAAGCGCGCGATTGACCGGCGAGGACATCCTGATCGGGAGCGAGCTCGCGCACGAACTCGGACTGCTCGTTGGCGACCGCGTGAGCGTCGTGCCTGCCAGCGGACCGACCCGTACCTTGATGGTGAGCGGTGTCTTCGATCTGGGCAACAAGTCGGCCAATCAGCGCACCGCGTTCGTGTCGCTGCACACCGCACAGACGCTGGCGAACCTCGCGGGCGGCGTCACCTCGATCGATATCAATCTCCGCGAGCTGTACCGAGCCGAAGCGATCGCTGCCGCCGTCTCGATGAGCACCGGCTTGAAGGCGGATAGTTGGACCACCACGAACTCGCAGTTGTTCAGCACGCTCAGTGCGCAGGCCCTGTCGTTCACAACGATACGGGCGTTCGTCGCGCTGTCGGTCGCCTTCGGCGTTGCCAGTGTGCTCAGCGTGTCCGTCATTCAGCGGTCGAAGGAAATCGGCATTCTCCGCGCCATGGGCACATCACAGGGCCAAGTGCTCCGGGTGTTTCTTCTCCAGGGCGGATTGCTGGGCTGTGCGGGCGCGATGGTCGGATCCACCCTCGGCAGTGGGGCGCTGCGGGTGTTTCACGCGGTCGTGCGTCTGAGTGATGGCAGTGAGCTCTTCCCGTTTGCCGTCTCGCTTCCGCTGCAGCTGTTGGCGGTCGTGGCAGCGACGTTCACCGGTGTGCTGGCGGCAGCGGTCCCGGCGCTGCAGGCAGCCAGACTCGATCCGGTGGTGGCGATCCGTGGATAAGCCGGCATCGGGCGCGCCTGCGGACATCGTGGTGCAGCTGGACGGAATCGTGAAGCGCTACAACGAGGGACTCTCGTCGGAAGTCGAGGTGCTGCACGCGATCGACCTGACGCTGCACCGCGGTGAGTTTGTGGCGCTCATGGGGCCCTCGGGGTCGGGCAAGAGCACGTTGCTCAACATCATCGGACTGCTCGATCGCCCGACGTCCGGGCTGCTCTTCCTGAACGGTCACGAGACCGGCGCACTGGACGACGCCGCGCTTACCCGACTGCGCAGCGAGAACATCGGATTCGTCTTTCAGCACCACCACCTGCTTTCCGCGTTCACCGCGCTCGAGAACGTGATGCTGCCGATGCTGGTGCATCGCAAGTTCCCGGATGCGGCGATGCGCGAGCGCGCGCGCGCGTTGCTGATGCGCATGGGGCTGTCGGAGTGGGCGGACAATCCGGCGAATGCCTTGTCCGGTGGACAGCAACAGCGTGTCGCCATTGCACGCGCTCTCGCCATGAATCCGGCACTGGTCCTGGCCGATGAACCGACGGGCAATCTGGACACCATGGCAGCGGAGACGGTGTTCGCACTCTTACGACGGGCGAACGAAGAGAACGGCACGACCTTTCTCCTCGTCACGCATAACCTCGCGCTGGCGCGTCGCTGTGACCGCATCATCGAGGTCGTCGACGGACACATCGTCAAGACCGACGCCGTTTCCTCGGCGTCGGTCGCCGTGCAGGTACCTTAGGCACCGCGGCCCGAGCGGTTGGCGTGCCGCGACCGTCGCCTCACGCGCCGGTCGGCGCCCAGAGCACGCGTTCGCCCAGTGCATCTCCAACCACGCGACGTTCCCGCGCGCTGCCAGCCCGGATCGCGTCGACGCAGGCGAGCAGTTCGTAGAGTCGCGGATCGCGCGCGGCGACGGCGGGCACCCCGGAAAAGAGCGGCACCAACGATTCGGCGCGCGTTGTGCCCGCATCGGACGCCCAGACGAGTGGCCGCACCGTCAACCCGTCGGTGAACATGTGCACCACGGCGTCGTGCGCCCACGCGGTGGGCATGCCCAGTCGCTCCGGACCGTGCACGGCGGGGAAGGCGTAGCGCACGCCGTGCAACAGGAACTCACGCAACGCTGGGCGCGCAATCGTGCGACTCGAGAGCTTGCAGAGGCCGGCCAATTGCAGTCGAGCGACGGAGCGGTGCACGGCACTGGTGCTCGTCACCAGCGCCTCGGACAACGGCTCGTAGCGCTCCTCGGGCACGAGGAGCAGTCGCAGCGCAACGGCGACATCGAACGGACGGAGCGATGGTTGCGACGGCACGGACATCGGGTTCAGAGGGAGCGTGAATCGTGATGCGCGAATCTGTGACGACACGCGGGCTACCGCTACCGTCCGGCGACGCGTCGAGTGATGGATCCGGCCACGGCGACGCGCGCGGCGAGACGCGTGGCGTGGCGTGCGGCACGCCTGGCGTCAGGAGCCGCTGTCGAGCAGTTCGCGGACGCGTCGCGCGAGGGTGAGATCGGTGAAGGGCTTCTCGACCAGCACCACGCCGGCATCGAGCTCACCGTGCTGTGCGATGGCATCCTCAGTATAGCCAGACATAAAGAGCACCTTGAGCATCGGCCGCTCGATGCCGAGCAGCTGCGCAACACGGCGACCGTTCGTGCGAGGCAGCACGACGTCGGTGAGGAGCAGGTCGATGGGGCCCTCGTGCTCTACCGCCAATCGCATGGCCTGTTCGCCATCGTGCGCCAGCAGCACGACGTAGCCGCGGCGTTCCAGCATGGCACGAACGACGGCGCGCACGGCCGGTTCATCCTCGACCACCAAGACGGTTTCGTTGCCGCCAGGAACACCGATGGCCGACGACTCCGGTCGCGGCTCTGGTGCGACGCCGGAGACGGGCAGATACACCTTGAACGTGGAGCCGACGCCCGGCTCACTGTAGACCCACACGTGCCCACCCATCTGCCGGACGATGCCGTACACCGTGCTCAGTCCGAGTCCCGTCCCGCCACTCTTGGTCGTAAAGAACGGCTCGAAGATCCGTTCTCTGGTTTCACGATCCATACCGCTGCCGGTGTCGGACACGATCAGGCAGACATACTCCCCCGCGTTTACCCCGTGATGACTCGCGACGTAGCCGTCGCCGAGTGTGGCGGTGGTGCTCTGGATGGTCAACGTGCCGCCGTCTTCCATGGCCTGACTTGCGTTGACGACGAGGTTGAGCAGGACTTGCTCGAACTGGATAGGATCGGCGTAGACCGACGGAAGTACGGCGGCGAGCAACGATCGGATATTGACGTCGGCGCTGATCACGCGACGCATCAGGCGCTCCATGTCCGCGATTAACGCGTTGACGTCGACGTGGCGCGGTCGCATGATCTGCTTGCGACTGAAGGCCAACAACTGTCGGGTCAGCGCGGCGGCGCGGTCCGAAGCCGCCTTGATCTGTTGTACCTCCTCGTGGGCATCGCCTGTGGGAAGCTGCTCCAGCAGCAACTCACTGAAGCCGCCGATCGCCGTCAGGACATTGTTAAAATCGTGGGCAATTCCTCCGGCCAATCGACCCACCGCATCCATTTTCTGCGCGTGGAACAGTTGCTCTTCGAGTCGATGCCGTTCCGAGATGTCTCGGAAAATGATGATCCAGTGCGATTGCACCTCGTCGTCGAGAAAAATCGGCGTGACATCGACTTCCGCCCAAAACTCCCGCCCATCCCTCGCATACTGCAACAGCTCCACCCGATGCGACTGCTGCGCGTCGTCGACGCGTCGGTGCTGACGCAACAGGTCCCCGGACGCGTCGAGCCCCCCGAGCATACTGAATGGGTGACCGACTACCTCGTCGCGGAACCACCCGGTCATTCGCTCGAACGCTTCGTTGACAAAGGTCACGCGCGGCAGCAAGCGGGAATCACGGTCGATCTCCGTGATGATCACCGCGTCGTTCAATCGAGCGACACCCGCCTGAAGCAACCGCAGGTCAGCAGTCACCCTGCGTTCGCCTTCAGCGGCGGGCATGCGTACTCGACAGCAGTTCTGGCCACAAACAAAAGGCGACTTTCATCACAGCCCCTCGAGCGCCCGATGTGATACGCGGCGCCAACGATGGCATCATTGAATAATTCTTGTGACGTGGAGCACATTCGCACTCCAGCGTTCCATCAAGCTACATGAGTCCGGCGCAGAGGCAAGCGGAATAGTGTCACGGACAGCTCGTGTAGGGTATCTCCCTACGGAATAGCGCGTCGCTGGCCCCACACATTGTTGTCGCGATCGATGTCGGGCAGGCGCTGCTCAGGGTCGAGCTCCACGCCAAGCAGCGTCTTTCCGGTGAACCGGTAGTCGCGCACGTACTGTCGACTGTTCGTGCTCCAGACTTCAGCCGGGTACACGTATTCCGTGCTCGTGCCGTCGGTAAACGTGAACCGTGCGCGAATGGGGAGCACGCCACGTTCATTGTTGCCGTAACGAACGGAGACGGCGGTCGTATCGCCCGTCGTACGCACGACCACGGAGTCGATGCTCTGGTCGAATCGGGCATTCTCCACAAACCATTCGCGCCAGAACCAGTCGAGACGACGACCCGCAACGTCCTCCATGGTTCTGAAAAAGTCCGTGGGCGTGGGATGCTTGTACGCCCAGCGCTGGATGTAGCTGCGAAACGCGTCGTCGAACGCTTCAGGACCGAGAATCTCCTGCCGCAGGAGCTGCAGACCCACGCTCGGCTTCACGTACGCCGCCTCGCCGAGAATGCGCGGGGCGATGCGATCCGGATTGATATTCACCGGCTGATCGACCGCGCTCACCATGTAGCTCTCCACAATGCGCCGCTCTTCGGCCGCGCGCGCCATCTGGTCGCCCTTCTCCGGATAGCGCCGGCCTTCGGCGAACGTGTTGATGAACGTGTTGAACCCTTCGTCCTGCCACATGTACGTGCGTTCGTTACTGCCGACGATCATCGGAAACCACATATGCCCGATTTCGTGCGTGACCACGTTGAACAGGTCGTACACATCTGCACTTTTGTTCTCCATCGCGATCATGGGATACTCCATCCCGCTGATCGGTCCTTCAACCGCCGAGATGTGCGGCCACGGATACATGAACCACCGCTCCGAGTACTCCATGATCGACATACGGGACTGGTCGGCGGCATCGTGCCAGTTGACCGCCGCACTTGGCCGGTAGTAGGCATAGGCCATGATGCCCTTCCAGCTGGTAGCATCCCACTGGAATTCCGGGGACGCGGCCCACACCACGTCACGCACGTTCTTCGCGACAAAGCGCCAGGTCGCCGTGCCTGACTTTTTTGCACGCGCCGCTCCGCTGGTGAGCTCCGCCTCGGTGATGATGCGCACCACCGTATCCGACTTGGCTGCGACGGCGTGTCGTGCGAGCTGCGTGGCCGTGAGGACCTCACGCGCATTCTGCAGCGCCCCCGTGGCCGCGACGATGTAGCCGGCCGGCACCGTGACCGCGAGCGAATAGTCGCCGTAGTCGAGATAGAACTCACCCTGCCCGAGGTACGGCTCGATATTCCAACCCCGCACATCGTCGTACACCGCGACGCGCGGAAACCACTGGGCAATCTCATACAGGGCACCATCGTATCCCATGCGATCGGCGCCGTGCTCCGGCACGAAAAACGACCATGCGGCCGCGATCGTGGCCGTCTTGCCGGGTGCCAACGGCTCGGCCAAATCCACCTTCATAACGGTCCCGTTCACGCGTTGCTTGAGCGCAATGCGACGCGCTGCGTTGCCGGCCGCGGCGGTGAGCTGCTGTTCGAGTTTGGTGAACGTGTAGCCGCCCTCAAACCCGCGCGCGCCAAACCGCGAATTCTCGGGGAAGATCAGCGAGTTGAGCGAGTTGTTGCGAAATGCATTCTGCTCGACATGCAACCAGACGAAGCGGAGCGTATCCGGCGAGCGGTTGCTGTAGCGCAGCGTCATCTCGCCGCGAACCGTTCGTGCCGTGGTGTCGAGCGTGGCGGCGAGTGTGTAGTCCGCGCGGTTTTGCCAGTAGCGCGAGCCGGGCGCGCCGCTGCCGGCACGCTGCTCGTTGGCGGTGGGCAACAC
>JBBQSM010000062.1:0-23363 GCA_038234895.1 Gemmatimonadales bacterium | reverse complement strand
CGTTGGTCGCAAGGCGGCGCACGCAATGTGTCTGCTGTGCGGCGCGGCGGGTTTGCTGAGCATCACCGTCATCACGAATCCGCAGCTGTTGCTGTTGTCGATGGTGGGCGTGGGGATCGCGTGGTGCAGCATTCTCTCCATGCCGTATTCCATACTCGCAGGATCGCTCCCGTCCAACAAGGTTGGGGTGTACATGGGGATCTTCAATTTCTTCATCGTCATCCCGGAGATTGTCGCCGCGCTCGGATTCGGCTGGGTGATGAACAACATGCTTGGCAACGACCGATTGGCTGCGGTGATCGCGGGCGGAGTGTTTTTGGCGCTGGCGGCCGTGCTGACGTTGCGTGTGAAGGATGTGAATGAGGCGGCGGATGCGGCGAGCCCGACGCTGGCTACTGCCTGATATCGCGGACAC
Organism: Gemmatimonadales bacterium; assembly: GCA_038234895.1. Taxonomy (GTDB): domain Bacteria; phylum Gemmatimonadota; class Gemmatimonadetes; order Gemmatimonadales; family Gemmatimonadaceae; genus Gemmatimonas. The sequence continues at coordinate 22,948 of JBBQSM010000062.1, read as the reverse complement.
GTCGCGAAGGAACGGCGGATCGCGAAGGAACGGCGGATCGCGAATAACGCGAGCACAGCCGCGAAGGGGCTCGGCGCGGGGGCGAGCTCGAGGCGGAGTGGTGGAAATTGGATCTAGAGGTTGGTGGACGTTTAGAAGTGAGAGAGGAACTACCCATGCGGCACACACCAACCAAAACACACCACACGAACGTCTGTGGCTGTATCTCCCGTCTTGTCCGCAACGTTACCTGAATCCCGTGCGGTTCCCCTCGCGGCCCTGCCCGCGCAGTTCGCGATCCGCCGTTCCTTCGCGATCCGCCGCACCGTGCCCCAGAACACGCAACCACACATGATCACACGTCACGCCGCACGCGCCACCGCCGTTTTTCTCGCCGCGATCCATCTGGCGATTGCCGGCGCAGCGTCCGCCCAAGCGCCGATCATTGAAAAAGTCGAACCGCCGAATTGGTGGGGCAACCACTCAATCAATCCGGTACGACTGCTCATTCGCGGCCAGCATCTGCGCGGTGCGCGATTCGCCTGTCCGCGCGTGATCTGCAGTGCCGTTCGCGTCAACGACAACGGGACCTACGCCTTCGTGGACGTGACGATCCCCAAGACCGCGCGACCCGGCAACTATCCGCTCACCCTGAGCACCGCCAACGGCATGGCATCAGTCCCGTTCAGCCTCGCGCCGGTACTGCCCAGTCGCGGTCGCTTTCAGGGATTTTCGCCCGATGACGCGGTCTACCTCCTCATGCCAGACCGCTTTGCCAACGGGGACACGACCAACGACCAAGGCGTGACACCGGGAATGCTCGATCGCAGCAAGGGGCGCTACTACCACGGCGGCGATCTGGCCGGCGTGCGACAGAAACTGCCGTATCTCAAATCGCTTGGCATCACTGCGGTCTGGCTCAACCCCATCTACGACAACGCCAATCGCCTGAACGAACGCGAGACATACGACGGACTGCCGATCACCGACTATCACCACTACGGCGCCGTTGATTTCTACAATGTCGACGAGCACCTTGGCTCCGTCTCAGAATTCCGACAGCTTGTCGACGATGCGCACGCGCAGGGAATCAAGATCATCCTCGACATGGTCGCGAATCACACGGGGCCGTACCATCCATGGGCCTCCAATCCGCCCAAGCCCACCTGGTTTCACGGCACCGAAGCACAGCATCTGGAGAACACGTGGCAGACGTGGACGCTGGCGGACAAGTACGCCACGCCCGCGCTCAAGCAGGCCACGCTCGACGGGTGGTTCATCAACATTCTCCCCGATCTCAATCAGGACGATCCGGACGTCGCGCGCTACATCATCCAGAACACGCTCTGGTGGGTCGGCGTCAGCGGTATGGACGGAATCCGGCAGGACACGTGGCCGTATGTGCCGCGCACCTTTTGGCGCGACTGGATGACGGCGATCAAGCGTCAGTATCCGACGCTGCGTGTGGTAGGTGAGGTGCTCGACGGCGATGCCTCATTCGTCAGCTTTTTCGAGGGCGGACGGGCACAGTTCGATGGCGTGGACGACAAGGTCGACATGCTCTTTGACTTCCCGCTCTTCTACACCATCCGCAGTGCGTTCGCGCAAGGGCGCCCCATCCGTGACGCCGCCCAGATGCTGTCACGTGATCATGTCTACCGCGATCCGCACAACTCACTCATGACGTTGGCCGGTCTGCATGACGTGGGGCGCTTCATGAGCGAACCCGGCGCAACGGTCGACGGACTCAAGCTCGCCTACACATTCCTGTTCACCGTGCGCGGTACGCCGCTGGTGTACTACGGAGACGAGATCGCACTGCCGGGCGGCAACGATCCCGACAACCGCCGGGACTTTCCGGGTGGTTGGCGTGCCGACGCGCGCAACGCGTTCGAGGCAGGAGGACGAACGGCCGAGCAGCAGAGCGTGTGGAGCCACATACAGGCACTGCTGCTGCTCCGAAAGTCACGCCCAGATCTGCGCGCAGCCAAAACGGAGCATCTCATCGAAACGGAGCAGCAGTTCGTGTATCGTCGGGGCGCGTCTGTTGTCGTGCTCAACAACGCAACGACACCCACCGAATTGATCGTACCGGTCCCGTCGCTCGGCGCACCCGCTATCGGCCTGTGCACCGCGACGCCGACGGGGACCGGCGCCGTGCGCATTGCCGTGCCGGCGCGTACCGGCTGTGTTTACTGACCGCGTGCGGCCTTGAGGGCCGTACTGATCGCGCTGTTCGTCGGCCGGATCTTGTAGTCCGTCTGCACATCCTTCCAGCGAATGATGCCTTGGCGGTCAATGACGTAGGTGGCGGGATGCGGAATCCCGCGGCGGCTGCCACTCGGATTCATCACGCCGTACCGTCCGATGACGGCATGTTCGGGATCGGACAGAAAGGTGAAGTCCGGCAGGGTGCCATCTGCCGCGATCTTCCCAATGGCCTGCTTGGTTTGCGCGTCCGCATCAACGGATACCACCAGTAGCTCGGTGTCCCGCTTCAGGTCGGCATCGAGCAATGTGCGCATCTCTTTGAGCTGCGTGATGCAGTACGGACACCAGTAGCCGCGATAGAAAACCAGCACGACATTCTTCTTACCGCGGAACGAGGACAGCTCAACGGTCCCGCCCCCGTATTTCGCGAGGGTGAAGTCGGGCGCGGTCATACGGATGGCGATGCGCTCGATATCGGTCGGCGCGAGATCTCGGCCGTCAGCCGGGCCGAGTAGAGGCGCGGACTGTGCATGGGCGCTCGTCGCAACAGCGAACGAAGCCGTCGCACCAGATGCAGCGACGGTAAACGCGGCAGAGAGGGGAAGCAGGCGGCGCCAATGCATGAGGAGAGTGTGTGAGGGGAATGCCGAAGCCAGACGGAACCGTGTCGGTGCAGCGTGCCTGAGCCTCAGCCGCAGCCTCAGCGTTTGCCACACTGGAAGCTATACGCGCAGGCACCGACCGGTTCCCGCCGCAGGGACTAACGCGGGAACCATCGCCTCGGCATCGGTCTACCTGCGCTATCTTCCTTGCTACCGTGCAGCTCGGCGCATGGTGTCGATGCGCGCCGAAACACCCGCACTCCGGATTGCCGTGTCCCGTTTGTTGCCCCCGCTCGGATTGCTTCGGAATCACTGCCGCAGCGCGTCACGTTACGTGCGCTTGGCCGTGTCGGTGATGCTGCTGGCCGCGACGCCGAGCTTGGGCGGCGCGCAGTCGGCACCGGCCGAGGACGAAAGCCCGCACAGCGACGTCACGCTGATCAGCGCGGTGAAGCGTGCCGTCCCTGGCACCACCGTGACCGTCGGCATTCGTATTACGCTCGACGATGGATGGCACACGTACTGGGTGAACGGCGGCGACGCCGGCCTTCCACTTGGTGTCGCGTGGACGCTGCCGGCCGGCGTGAGCGCCGGTGCAGTTCGCCTCCCCACGCCGCGCTTGTTGGCGCAGCCGCCGCTGATGAGCTACGGGTATCACCACGAAATGGTGGCACTCGTCGATCTGACGATCGATGCGAATGTTGCCAGTGCTACGCCGCTGGAGATCGTGGCGAATGCGGACTGGCTGGCCTGCGCCGACGTCTGCCTGCCCGCGGCTGGACGTGCGACCCTGTCACTACCGATGGGCATAGCCGGCGCGGAACCGGGCGTGTCGGGCGACGCAGCGTTGATTGAACGTGTGCGTGCGCAACTGCCGATCGAACGGTCGTCCCTGCGCGCCTCCGTCTTCGTGCGGCCATCGACGCTGCTGTTGGCTGTGTGGGATTCGGCGCTTGAGCAATCGGACAACGTGCGTCTGCGCAGTCCGCTCCTTGATCGCTCGTTCGCGCCATATGTTTTTCCCGATTCTACCGGCATCATCAAGCATGCAGACGCGCAACGGGTCGCGCGTCTTGGCGACACGTTATGGATTTCGATGCCGCGTTCCGCATACGGGACGCCTCCGGTCGACAGCTTCGGTGCCTTGCTCACGAGCGATCCGACCACGCACGAGGCGCCGGCGTGGCACGTGACTGCATCCGTGCTGATCGACACGCTCGCCAACACCGCCGGTATCACCAGCACGCAGCGAGCGCAGCGCGTGCGCGGCGAACAGGTACTCGGTGACTCGCTTTCCGCGGTGACGACCGGCGGGCTGGCTGTTGCGGCGATGGCCGACGCGGCGGAGCAGGCGCGCCGCGCACCGACGGCCGCACAGTCCGCAGGCGCAATTGGACTTCGGGGGGCGGTGCTGTTCGCCCTGCTTGGTGGATTGCTGCTGAATTTGATGCCGTGCGTCTTCCCCGTCTTATCGCTCAAGGTGCTGTCTTTCGTGGAGCGCGGTGCCGGAGATGCGTCAGTCGCGCGGAAACACGCTTTGGTATTCGCCGCGGGTGTCGTGGCCACCTTCTGGGCGTTGGCGCTTGTGCTGCTCGCGCTGCGTGCTGGCGGGGCCAGTGTAGGATGGGGCTTCCAACTGCAGTCGCCGATGGTGGTGGCGCTGCTTTCCTTGCTGCTCTTCGCGCTGGGGCTCAACCTCGCAGGCGTCTTCGAGGTCGGGATGGCCTTCACGCGGCTCGGCGCAGTCGGGCAGGGCGAGGGCTATCGCGACTCATTCCTCACGGGCGCACTGGCCGTCGTTGTGGCAACGCCATGCACTGCACCGTTCATGGGTGCGGCGCTCGGCTATGCCTTGGTGCAACCGCCGGTTGTGGGCATGGCGGTATTCACCAGCCTCGCGCTCGGGCTTGCACTGCCGTACGTCGTGTTGGCTTGGTCGCCGCCACTCATGCGTCGGTTGCCACGCCCGGGGCCATGGCTCGAAACGTTTAAGCAGGCGCTCGCCTTTCCGCTCTTTGCAACGGTTGTCTGGCTGCTGTGGGTGTTCGGGCAGCAAACGAGCATGAACGCCATTGCGCTCATGCTGCTGATGTTGACACTGCTCGCGTTCGGTGGATGGATGCTGGGCCGTGCGCAGTCGCGGCTCGGTAAAGCGGTGTCGGGCGCCATTGTGTTCCTGTCGGTCGCGGTGACGGTACTGGTCAGTGGGAACGCGATCGACACGGGCTCCGCCGTTGCGCGTACAGGTGCAGCAACGGCGACGGCTGCCTTGACCGGCGTCAGCGCCGACACCTTTACAGAAACGCCAGCGGAAACAGGCGTCTGGCAGGATTTCTCGGCAGATCGGCTCGCCACGGCACGTGCCACGGGACGCCCGGTGCTCGTGGACTTCACCGCCGCGTGGTGTCTGTCCTGTCAGGTGAACGAACGCGTGGCGCTGCGCACCGAGTCGGTGCAGCGCGCCTTCGCCGTGCGGAACGTGGTGTTGTTGCGTGCGGACTGGACGTCGCGCAACGCGGAGATTGCCAGTGTCATCGCGTCGTACGGACGCAGTGGGATTCCGTTGTACGTGCTGTATCCGGCCGATCCCGGCAAACCGCCCGAATTGCTGCCCACCGTGCTCACGTCGGGCATCGTGGTCGATGCCATTGAGCGCGCGGCGGGTGGAGCGTCATGATTCGCTCACGAATACAGTCGTCGATTCGACGGTACACCCACACGCCGACTCCACCCTTGCGGACAAACTCTCGCACTCCCATGCGGTATGCGCTCACGCTCGCCGCGCTCGCACTGACCATCGCGGCATGCAGCAACCCGTTCGGCCGCAAGCGCGTGAGTCAGCCCGCGTCGGTTACGCAGGCCATGGGTTCGACCAAGATTACCGTCACGTACAATCGGCCATCGGCCCGCGGCCGGCCGCTCTTTGGCGCCCTGGTGCCCTACGGCGTGGTGTGGGATCCCGGAGCAGACGAAGCAACGACGCTGGAGTTTTCGCGCGATGTGCAATTCAACGCGAAACGGTTGGCGAAGGGGCGCTACAGCGTGTGGGCGATACCCGACAGTACGCGCTGGACGCTGATCCTGAGCAGCGCGGCCGATGTTGAACACACACCGTATCCCGCGGGCAAGGACGTCTTGCGCGATACGATTGCCGTGGAGAGCGCACCGCACCTCGAATCGCTGGCGTTTTACTTTCCGACGGCCGCTGCGGATAGTGCGGTACTACGATTGCATTGGGGGACCACTGCCATCTCGATGCGCATTCGCGCGCTCACGCCATGAGTGTGAACGTGGCGAACACCGTATCGTGTCGCCGTCAGCAGTGCCCGACTTAGCGCCCAACCACCCGTAGCGCCCGCTGGTACAGCCGCACGTATTGCCCTGCCGCGTGCGTCCACGAGTTGTCTTCGCGCATGCCGCGTGCGCGGAGCAGCGACCAGCTTTCGGCATCGCGATACGTTGTGAGCGCACGATCCATCGCTTCGACAAAATGGCGGATTTCGAACGGGTGGAAACGGAAGCCGTTGCCCTCGAATCCTTCGCGCACGGTGTCGTTGAGTCCTCCGGTCGCACGCACGATCGGCACAGAGCCATAACGCAGCGCGATCATCTGCCCCAAGCCGCACGGTTCGAAGCGTGAAGGCATGAGGAACGCGTCGCTGCCCGCATAGATGCGTTGCGCCAACGCGGCGTCAAAGCCGATTCGTGCGGCCACGCGATCCGGAAAGGCGCCGGCGTGGCGACGAAATACCTCCTGCAGCGAGGCACTGCCCGAGCCGAGTACAACAAGTTGGGCATTCGTGCGCCCAACGATCCACGGCACCGCCTGATCGAGCAGGTCCAGCCCTTTCTGCTCCACAAGACGTGACACAATGCCGAGCAGGGGACGTTCGGTGGAGACCGTCAGGCCGAGCTCACGCTGCAGCGCCGCTTTGCATGTCGCCTTGCCCGTCAGGTCGTCGACATCGTAACGTGCGGCAAGATGTGAGTCCGTCGACGGATCGAACTCCGTGCTGTCGATTCCGTTGAGAATGCCAAAGACGCGATCGCGCTTGGCACGCAGCAGCCCATCCAGGCGTTCACCAAATTCGCCCGTCATGATCTCCTCGGCGTACGTCGGACTCACCGTGCTGACGAGATCGCTGAAGAGAATGCCACGTGCCATGCAGTTGAACGTGCCCGCCATCCCCGGGCCCAGTCCGTTTTCGAGCAGACCGCCTTCGCTCAGCCCGGCCATCGCGAGTGCGGCGGGCGCCACCTGTCCCTGATACGCAAGGTTGTGGATCGTGAAGACCGTCGCGATGTGTCCGAACGTGTAGGCATAGTAGGTCTTGAGGTAGTTGCACACCAACGCCGCGTGCCAGTCGTTCACGTGGACGACATCCGGCTGCCATTGTTCGACTTCGCGCAGGTGCTGCATCAACGCCAGTACACCGCGCGAGAACAGGATGAACCGGCGGTCGTCGTCACGGTCACCGTAGATCGTCGCGCGCTCAAACGCGGCGGGGATGTCGAGCTGATACGTCGGCACCGCGCTGTCCGCGACGCGCCAGACGCGCAGCTCTTCCTGCCGTTCACCTGCGGGGAGAAACGTGGCGGCGATCGGTCCCTTGACCGGCACCCCCTTCTCACGGAGGACGCGATAGCGCGGCATCACCACACGCACGTCGTGGCCGGCGGCCAGGAGCGCGGCCGGCAGCGCTCCGGCCACGTCGGCCAGACCACCGGTCTTGATGTGCGGCGCCACTTCGGCGGCAACAAAGAGGACGTTCATGGAGGCAATTTGCGGCCGGCCCCGCGGACTGGCGAGGGGGCGAAATCGCCCGCATCGCCTTGCCCATGCCCTGATCCTCTCTGCAGCTTACCAATCCTGCCACGCGCCGGCGCTCGCACGAAGAATCGCCCCTGCGCATCCCGACTCGGAGTTGACCTGCGATGCCCCCGAATCACCGCGCCGGTACGCTCGCACGCAACGCCATGGCCTATGTTCTCGCCGGTGGCCGCGGTTCGCGTCTCTTCGAAATGACCGACCGACGCGCCAAGCCGGCGGTTTACTTCGGCGGCAAGACGCGTATCATCGACTTCGCGCTCTCGAACGCGCTGAACTCCGGCATTCGACGCATCGGCGTCGCCACGCAGTACAAGGCGCACAGTCTCATTCGGCACTTGCAGCGCGGCTGGGACTTCTTCCGCCCCGAGCGCAACGAAAGCTTCGACATCCTCCCCGCCAGCCAGCGCGTGTCAGAGACGCAGTGGTATGACGGTACCGCCGACGCAGTCTTTCAGAATATCGACATCATCGAGGCGTACACACCGGAGTTCATGGTGATCCTTGCCGGCGATCACATCTACAAGATGGACTACGAGCAGATGTTGCAGCAGCATGTCGATTCGGGCGCGGATGTGACCGTGGGCTGTCTGGAGGTGCCGCGTATGGAGGCGACCGGCTTTGGCGTGATGCACGTGGACACGACCGACCGCATCGTGTCGTTTCTCGAAAAACCGGCGGATCCGCCGGGCATTCCCGGCAACGAGTCCATGGCACTGGCGAGCATGGGGATATACGTCTTCAACACAAACTTTCTATTCGACCTGCTGCGCCGTGACGCTGCAGATCCGGAGTCCAGTCGCGACTTCGGCAAGGATATCATTCCGTACGTGGTGACCAACGGCAAAGCGGTTGCGCACCGGTTCGGCACGTCATGCGTTAAGTCGGAAGGTGAAGTCGAGGCCTACTGGCGCGATGCCGGTACGATCGACGCGTACTGGGAAGCGAACATCGACCTGACGAGCGTGGTGCCGTCGCTCGATCTGTACGATCACACCTGGCCGATCTGGACATACTCGGAGATCACGCCTCCTGCCAAGTTCGTGCACAACGAAGACGGCCGGCGTGGACTCGCGCTCAATTCCCTCGTGTCCGGTGGTTGCATTGTGTCGGGTGCGCGCCTGCACAAGTCGCTGCTCTTCACCGGCGTGAAAGTGCATTCGTACGCGTATCTCGACGGTTGCGTCATTCAGCCGTACGTCGACATCGGCCGTTCGGTACGACTGCGTAACGTCGTGATCGATCGCGGGGTGCAGATTCCGGCCGGGCTAGCGGTCGGGGAAGATCCCGAGCTCGACGCCAAGCGATTCCGTCGGACCGAAAAGGGACGCGTGCTGATCACGCAACCCATGATCGATCGGCTCAAGATGTAATGTCGCCGGATACCGCATCACTCCTCGCCCAGCTCGACGCCGACCTCGAAGCGGATACGTCCCTCGAGGCAGCCAAGCCGCTGCTCGCGCTCGCCGCCGACTACCTCACTTTTACGCGCAGCGGCGAGGGCCCCGTCTCTACGTGGCACAGCGCGCAGATGATCGTCGACCGACTCTCCACGGAGATGCCGAAACGTGGACGACCACTCGCTGAAGTGGCCCGCCATCTTGCCACGGCATTGCTGGACGATGTAAACCGGCTCGCGCATCCGATGTACATCGGGCATCAGGTGTCGGCACCGCTGCCGGCGGCGGTGTGGACGGACGCGGTCATCAGCGCGTTCAATCAGTCGCTGGCGGTGCGCGAGATGTCGCCGTCGTTCACGCCACTTGAGCATCAAGTCATTGCGTGGATGACCGATCTGGTCGGCTGGGACGAGCACGCTGGCGGCACCATGACGTCGGGCGGTACCGAGGCCACGTTCACGGCCCTGTTGGCGGCGCGCGCGCGTGCTATCCCCAATGTTTGGGCGCAGGGCATGCCGCCGCACGGTCCCGTGCTCATCTGCAGCGAACACACGCACTACGCCGTCACCCGCGCCGCCGGCGCCATGGGGCTCGGCTTGCAACGTGTCGTGACCATTCCTGCCGCGGATCATCGCATGGACGTCGCCGCGCTCCGTGCCAAGCTTAAACAGTTCCACTCGTCGCACATCGGTGTCATGGCCGTGGTGGCGACGGCGGGATGCACCGCTACCGGCTCGTTCGACGACCTCAAGGCTATCGCCGACGCCTGCCACGAGTTCCGCGACGCACACGGCGACCTGTGGCTGCATGTAGACGCGGCACACGGCGGCGCCGCGCTGATGTCACCCGAGCACCGCCATCGCATCGCCGGTATCGAGCGCGCGCGCTCGATCGCCTGGGACCCGCACAAGACGCTGCTGTTGCCGCTCGCTGCCGGGATGCTGCTCATGCGCGACGAGAAGGATCTCAACGGCGCCTTCGCGCAGTCGGCCCCCTATCTCTTCAACGACACCGACGACGCCCGCGCCTGGGATACGGGTCCGCGCTCGTTCCAGTGTTCGCGACGCGCCGACGTGCTCAAGTTTTACGTCGCAATGGAGCGCTATGGCTCCGAAGCACTCGGCGCGCTCTACGATCGCCTCTGCAGCATGGCGCGCCTGCTGTACGATCAGCTCTCCGCACGAGACGATTTCGCGCCGTTACACGAGCCCGAGTCGAACATTCTCTGCTTCGTATGGAATCCGCGCGACGTACCGGCAGGGCGACGGGATGAACTGACCGACGAGTTGCGCGCACGCTACAACCGTTCCGGGCGCGGCTGGATCTCGATCACGACCCTCGACAAGCGTCGCGTGTTGCGGATCACTGTGATGAACGCGCGAACCAACGCGACACATATCGCGCGGTTGGTTGATGGGCTGGTGGCCGAGGGGAAGTCGGTACTCTCACACGCGGGCTACTGAGCGCGTAGCACACCCGCGGCCGCTATCATGGCCGCCAACCAAGGACTAGTTGTATTGCTCCGCGTCGCCTCCCGCACTTACGGTGTCAGCGGAATCGGCGCTTCCGCCATCGAGACATTGAAGGGATCGCACCAAATGATGATGTACGAATACCGTACGCCCGTCGGAACCTGAAACGTGTAGGACTGTGCCCCGTTGCGACTCTTGAGCGCTCCGATTCGGAGCGGCCGTCCGCTGTTCGGGTTGCTGGTGGTGTTGAGATACACCACCGGGCCTGGTGTTTGCGCGATCGAGAAATCGGAGGAGAAGGTGAGCCGCGCCGTGCCGTTTTCGACCGCCAGCGCTGCGCTTCCTGATACGGTGTACCCGGTGCGCCGCCAGCGCCCGACCACGCCTTCGCCCGTGGGCGCCGCGCCATCCGGCGCGAGTGGCACGGCATCCGGCGCTGTCGGTGGTTCGGCGCTGCTGCATCCAAGTGTCGCCAGCGCGGCGCAGAGCACAGTCGAGACCAGATATTGGCGAGTAACGTGCATGGCGGTCGGTCGGGTTCGGGTGCGTTCGGAGGCACGATGGGCACGATGTTACCTGCCCGCTACAGTTTACCCGGAATCGCCGCAAACCGGCTCATGCCTGACGATCGGGCCCGGCAAGGCCCCGCTCTTGCGGGACGAGCGGACAGGTAACCACTGTTCTGGTAGATGACGAATGGGGGAGAAGTGTCTGACGTGGATGAACCGGTAACCGAACTGCTCCGTCGATGGACTGATGGTGACGTGCCGGCGGGCGATCGTCTGTTCGCCATTGTGTACGCCGAGTTGCGCGAGATTGCCCGACGTCAGCGCCGCCGCTGGCATGGGGACGACACACTCGACACGACTGCGCTGGCGCACGAGGTCTATCTTCGGCTGCGCGGTGCAACGGACCTCAACGCCGTGGATCGCGCACACTTCTTTGCCGTGGCAGCACGCGCCTCACGCCAGATTCTCAGCAACTATGCCCGTCGACGTCAGGCTGAGCGCCGTGGTGGTACGGAACGCCAAGTCGCCCTGCATTTGGTCGATGAGCGTAGTAGTGCGCTCTTGGTCGTCGAGCCATCGCCACTCGACCGGATGTGGGACCTTGAGGTCGCCTTGAGCCAACTGCAAACACTGCATCCGCGTGCGTGTAAAGTCGTGGAGTGCCGCTATTTCGGCGGACTTTCTATTCCGGATACCGCGGTCGCGTTGGGCATCTCCGAGGCCACGGTGAAGCGTGACTGGGGGCTGGCGCAAGCGTGGCTGCACCGCGAATTGCGCAAGCACGCGCCGTTGCATGACTGACCCGAGCGAAGGTTCGTCCGCGCCGTCCTGGGAGCGTCTCTCCGAGCTGTTCGAGGCGACGGTCTCACTGCCCGTCACTGAGCGAGACGCGTACTTATCGCGCGCGTGTGCCTTCGAACCGGCACTGTACACTGAGGTCCAAGCGCTCCTCGACGCAGCGGACGGGGCGCCGGCGTTTCTGCGGCACTTCAACAGCACCGTTGTGTCGCCGTCACTCGAGCTCGCGCTCATACAGGACGCAACGATCAGTTCTGATGCGACGGCCCGCGGTCCATTGCCGTCGCTCTCCGCGCCAATGCAACGGGTACGGCATTACGACGTGCTCGAGCGCATCGGTGCGGGCGGGATGGGCGTGGTATATCGCGGCCACGATACGCGCCTGGGCCGCGATGTCGCGCTCAAGTTCGTGACGCCCGATCGGATCGCCGATCCGGCCGCTCGCAGACGATTGCTGCGGGAAGCACAGGCGGCCTCCTCCCTCGCGGATGCCAACGTCTGCGCGGTGCATGCGATCGAAGACCTTGCAGATGGCGGCATCTGTGTGGTCATGAGCTACTGCGATGGCGGGACGTTGCGCGATCGCGTGAAGGTCGGCCCGTTGACGGTCGATGACAGCCTGCACATCGCCATGCAAATCGCGAGCGGACTCGCGAGTGCGCATCGACATGGCATCGTGCATCGCGACATCAAGCCGGCCAATATCGGCTTCGACGGAACCGGTGCCGCGCGCATTCTCGACTTCGGTATCGCGTTGCAGCAGGGCGCCGATATTACGGGTGAGGGCATCCACCTGCAGGGAACGCTCGCGTATCTGGCGCCAGAGCAGCTGCGCGCGGAAGCCACAGGCTCGCCTGTCGACGTCTGGGCGCTTGGCGTGACGCTGCACGAGATGCTGACTGGACGCCGTCCGTTCGCAGCCGACAGCGAAGCCGCCACGCTGCACGCCATTCTGGAGAGCAGCGTACCGCCGCTGACACGCACCGACGGCACGCCGATTCCCACGGCAGTGAATGACGCGGTGCACGCCATGCTTGCGAAGGATCCACGGCAGCGACCCGCCGACGGTGATGCCGTCCTGCGGATGCTGCGTGCATGTACCGAGGCAGTGAGTGCACCGATAGTGGCCACCGGCGCCTCGTCTCACGCGCCAACGTCGGACGACGTGCCCGCGGCGCGCGGGTGGTCAGGTCGGCGCGCGCGCATCAGCGCGCTCGTCGGTGTGCTCGCTGTCACGGCGATTGGAGCGGCGGTGTTCCTCCGCGACGATAAGACGGGTGACGTTGTGGTCCCGCTGGAGGTTGCGCGCAGTAGTGCGCCGCTCCCAACGATCGCCGTACTCCCGTTCACGGTTCGTGGATCGGAAGCGCTTGATTATCTGCAGAACGGCATGGTCGATCTCGTCACACCGGCCTTTGACGCGACCGGATTGGTTCGCGGTATCGATCCGAATGCCGTCATCGGCGCGTTTGCGGCGAAACGCGGTACTCCCATCGATTCTGCGGTGGCGCACGAACTCGCCCGTACGCTGAGTGCAGCGCGATATGTTGTCGGCTCGGTCGTGGGTACCGGGTCGGCACTGACGCTGCGAGCGACACTTCATCAGTCCACCGGTGCCGAAGCCGGACGTGCACAGGTTGTCGTATCGGACATGACGCAGCTGGCCGGTGGCGTCGAACAGCTGGTACGCCTGCTCATTGCCACGGAACTACGTGCGCCCGGTGATACCGTTGCCGGTCTGGCGGCGGTCGCCACGAATTCCGCGAGCGCGCTGCGGGCCTATCTCGACGGCGAGCGGGAGCTGCGCGATGCGCGACCGGCGGCAGCGGTCGCCCTCTTTCAGCGCGCGGTCGCGGACGATCCGCAATTCGCGATTGCTTGGTATCGGCTCGCCCGTGCTGCGCGTTGGAGCGAGGTGGATTCACTGAGTGCATTCGCCACGGAGCGGGCCTACGCGTTGGTGGCCACGCTGCCGCTGCGACTGCAGGATTTGGTGCGCGGCTATCACGCGTTCCGTTTCGGCAGCCCGCAGGAGGCGGAGCGGCGCTTCCGGCGTATCGTGACCGACTACCCCAACGACGTAGACGGCTGGATGCTGCTCGGCGAGACGATGTATAACAGCAACGCATACTACGGGCGGCCCACCGACGAAGCGACGGCGGCCTTTCGGCGGGTGATGTCGCTTGACCCGCGCAATCGCGAAGTGACGGTGTACCTCATGACACTGGCTGCGCGTGCCGATCGGCGTGGAGAGCTCGACACGTTGTTCCGGATGTATTTCGATCCCAACAGCGCTGGCGAGCAGCCGGGCATTCGTCAGACGTATCTGGCGCTGCACGCACGTCGGACCCGGGTCAGCGAGCGTGCGGTGGAGGGCGCCGAGCGGATCGATGATCCGGCTGCAGCGCTGACAGCGCTCCGTCGGATCGATGCAAGCGCGCGCGATCTCGACGCCGCGCGTGTGTTTGCTGTGAGATTGACCGCTGCGGACGTGGGTCCAGCGGTCCGGTTGGATGGTCTCCTCGCGCTGGCCACGCTGGACGCTGCTGACCAACGCTGGGCTGCCGCGAATGCGCACCTTAGCGAAGCGGCCCTGCTCAACGCCGACGCTGCGCGCATGCACCGCGCGCTGTTGATGCTCGCTCCGACGGCGCAAGCGCCGAGCACCGTGGCGGCGGCTGACAGTATGCGTGCGCTTCGGCAACTCCTGCGTATGGAGTCAACGGCCGCGTCTGCTGTGCGTGCCGATGGACTCACTGTGTCGGAGCGCGACCACACGCGTCGGTACCTCGTCGGCATGCTGAGTGTACGACTTGGCGATTTCAGTGTGGCGCAGGAGATGCAGGCGCGACTCGCGGCCGATTCGTCGTCGGTGACACTGGCGCGGCCGTTGGCGGCGGCGTTGCGAGGGCACCTGGCCAGCGCGAACGGTGACGACGCGCAAGCCGAGGCGGCCTTTGCGCAGAGCGTGGTCGATGTGCCCGTGGGCCTGCGCGCACGTGCACCGGTGCTGGAGCAGCATGCGGACCGCTTGGCGAGAGCGGATGTGTTGCTGCGGAACGGAAAAGCGCAGGACGCCGCACGCTGGTATGCATCGCTGCGGGATGGTCCCGCGCTTATGGCGGCCCCGTACCTGGCGGCTGCGGAGGCGGGACGTCGCGCGAGTGCAGCGCTTGCCGCTAAAACGCCATCATCCGCGTCACCTTGAGGGCGATGCTGCGTTCGTTCCGCACACTCGTCTCGGTGTTCTGCCGCTCGGTGTACACGAGAAATACATCGCTGAGCGGCGAGTAGCGCCACGCGACGCGGGCGTTCGTCACAAAGCTCTTGGTCTGCGTGTTGTACTGCACGAACGTGCTGCCAAAAAACGTAGTGGACCATGCGTACTTGGCACGCAACCCGGCCAGATCGGCCACGAACGCGCCGCTCTGCAGCGCTATGTCGTTGTGCTGGTACGTGCCCTCAAAGCTCACGTCGTAGCGGGGACGCCAGGTGATGCCGCCGTTCACGTTGCGCACGTTGCCGTTGTAGTACTCGCCGAACTTCACACCCGCGTTGCCATAAATCGGGTAGCGCTGCGTGGTGGTGTACGTGACCTGCGCGTCCCGGTAGTTGTAGCGTCCCACGGGAATGCTGCGTCCCGGGAAGGGCGTAAACGGGGTGTCCAGGCGGTCGAACCAGTCGTTCACCACGAGCTTGAGTTCACCGTCGGGCACGAAGAACACATCGAGTGCGGCAGTGATGCGGTGCGACTGTTCGCCGCCGCCGTAGTCGGCGTAGTAGTCTGCTTCGATGTACGGGTTGAGCTCCTGAATGCCGGGGAGCTTGGGGCGTGCATGAATGCCCGTGGTCGCGAAGTACTGCTGAAAACCGCGCCGGCGTACAAAACCCATGCCCGGATCGAAATTCTCAGACACGCGCTTGTACATCGCCGACGAGTTCCAGAGCTTACCGCGATACGCGACCGACATGCGTCCCGCGCTGCCGTCCGACGTGGCGCGGTCTGCGCGTGATTGTGCGAGGTACGAATTGATGATGAGATTGCCGAAAGGCCTGATGTTCGCGTCGATACCGACCGAACGGTTGAACGTGTTGCTATCCGTCGCCTCACGGTTGGAAAGCAGCAGGCCGACATCAGAGTTGCCAAACAGATTTCGGCGAACGCGGGCCACAGCAAAGTTTTCGGCCGGCGTGCTCCCGGCACGTTGTGTCTGCATGTCCAGCAGACCGACTTCAAACCCGCCGGCGCGACCCGTGAGTCGGCCACCACCAACAATCGGCAGCGGCAGCCCATCGGGGGTGAGTCCGATTTGCCGCGAATTAAAGAGTGTGAAATCGTTGAGCGCCGCACCCATGCGATAGTTGCGCTCCGTCACATCGCCAAACGCGAACGATCCGGAATTCTCGATGAAAAACTCGCGGCGTTCCGGAAAGAGCACGCCGAAGCGTGTGAGGTTCACCACCTGCTGATCGACTTCCACCTGCGAGAAGTCGGTATTGACCGTGAGGTCGAGCGTAAGGGAGGGCGTCACACCGTACTTGATGTCTCCGCCGATGTCTGCCTTGGTGCCAAGTGAACTGCTGGGGACCTGCGCCCCGGTGGAGTTGGACGAGAGTGCGTAGGGTTTGATTTGCAGATTGCGTCCCTGCTGCAAGCCGGCGAGCCCCTCAATGGTGCCCGCCTTCGACATGCGATGTACGCGATACTGCCGTTCGAGTGGTGCCCAATACGACGTCTCGTTTACGCGACGGACACGCCGGATGAAGTTGACCCCCCACGTCTGCGGGTCACGTCGCGCATCGAAGCGCAACGTCTTGAGCGGAATCGTCATTTCCACGACCCAGCTCGAGTCCTGCTGCGTCGTCTTCACCGTATAAATGCCATCCCACGCATCGACGATGGTGCGCGAGTCGTTGAAAGTCTGTTCGTCGCGCACTGCGCCCTTGGGATTGACGAGAAACAGGAACGAGTTGCGCTTGTCCAGAAACGTGTCGAAGGCCACGCCAAAGATGTCGCTGTTCGTGGATACGAAGTCGCGCTCGAGTCCTACCGTGATGGCTCGGCCGGGCTCGGGGTCATGATTCACGCTCGACACGTACAGGTTGCGCTCGTCGTACAGCAATCGAACGTCGGTCTTGAACGTCGCCGGAAAGCCGGTGCTGGGCAGTTGCTGCACAAAGTCGGTGAGCACAGTGGCCGTGGCCCATTCCGCTTCGTCCAGCACCCCGTCTACCGTGATCGGGCGCGTGATGCGGGTGGCCCGCATGACCGGGCGCGCGGCCGTCTCCGGATTGATCGCCTGCGCGGCGGCCGTCGAGGCGGTCAGCGTCGCAGCCAGAGCCAGGGTGGTCGTGATTCGTGCGGATGTGCGCCTGCGAGTATGGGACATGATGCAAAGTACGTGTGACAGGCCGCATCCGCTGAGCTACGTTTGCGCCATGCGCCTACCCCTTGGTTGCCTCGCCCTGCTGCTGTTCGCGCCCTGCCTGCTGCCTGCGCAGTCCGTCTCGTCCAGCCGCACCGGCAGCGCCCGCTCCGGCATTGATGTCGTGCACTACGAATTCCGGGTCGACTTTCCTGACTCGGCATTTCCTGACACCATCGTGTTCGCGGCGACCACCACCGCGCGTCGGACGGCGGTCGTGCCGGCGTTGTCGCTTGATCTGGTTGCGTCGCTCCGCGTGGACTCCGCGTGGGTGAACGGCCGTCGCGCCGAGTTCACGCGGCCGGGCGATTCCGTGCGTGTCGCGCTGCCGGCGGGTGTGAATGACACCGTGCGTGTGACCGTGTTTTATCGCGGGTTGCCCACCGATGGGTTGATCACGCGCCGGGACAGCGCCGCGGGTGGCAGCGCTGGCGGGACTGGCGGCGGATGGACTGCGTTTGGCGACAACTTTCCGGACCGTGCGCGTCAGTGGTTGGCCACCGTCGATCATCCGTCAGACAAAGCGCTGGTGGATTGGATCGTGCGCGCGCCCGCGTCGCACCGCGTGATTGCCAACGGTACGCTGCTTGAGGAATCACCGGAGACCGGGCCAGATGCTCGTGGTCGTGTGCGTACGCACTGGCGCACCGCGCGTCCGTTGTACACCGGCATCATGGTCATCGGCGTCGCGCCCTTTGCCGTAGTGGAACTTGGCGAGACGGCCTGTGGGCTGGCCGAGCAGGCGGGGTGTGTGCGTCAGTCGGTGTGGACCAGTCCTGCGCGTCGCGCCGACATGCCGGGGAATTTCCGATTGGCTGGTGACATCGTGTCGTACTTCTCGCGGCTCGCGGGCCCGTTCCCGTACGAAAAGCTGGCGCACGTAGCCTCGGCGACGCGGTACGGCGGCATGGAGAACGCCGGCGCGATCTTTTATGCGGAGCGGTTGTTCACGCCCGGGTCACCCAACGAGTCGTTGATTGCGCACGAGACTGCGCATCAGTGGTTCGGTGACGCCGTGACCGTGCGTGAGTGGCCGCACGTGTGGCTGTCCGAGGGTTTCGCGACGTATTTCGCCGCGTTGTGGACCGAGCATGCGCACGGCGACAGTGCCTTTCTCGAGGACATGCGGCGCATACGCGGCACCGTGCTGTCGGCCGGCATCACGAACGAGAAAGCCGTGATCGACACTTCGCTCGACGATCTCGGTCGTGTGTTGAGCAGCAACGTGTATCAGCGCGCCGGTTTTGCGTTACACATGCTGCGCCGTGAGATCGGAGATTCTGCGTTTTTTCGCGGTGTGCGTGCGTATTACGCTGCGCACCGCCACGGTAACGCTCTCACGATTGATGTGCAGCGTACGTTCGAGCGCAGCGCCGGCCGTTCACTGGACTGGTTCTTTGCGCAGTGGTTCACGCGGACCGGCGTGGCCGAGGCGAGCGTGCGGTGGCGGTGGAACGCGCGCACGAAGCAGCTCGACCTGAGCGTCACGCAGCCCAAGGGTGCGCTCCCGTACCGATTCCGTGTGGCGGTCGATATCGACCCATCGCGCGGTGCGTCCCGTCGCGTGTGGGTGACCGTGCCGGCGCAGTATGAGAGTACCGTGCGCGTGCCGGTGGTGTTGAGTGCGGCGCCAAGGTCGGTGCGGTTGGATGCCGATGTGTCGGTGCTGGGGCGGGTAACGGTGACGAGGAGGTAGTAGGGGGGGCGCTGGTGAATGCGGCCGGTTGAGATGGTGGCCGGCTGCCTTTGTTATGACAGTGATCGCCGCGCGGCACGGAGGCTATGCCAGAGTGGGTTCTCTCGGCGCGCGCTGGTGTTATGCAGCGAATATGCGGGGTGACTGTGGGAGCGGTCGCTCTGACCGGTACGCCCGCTGTCGGGTAACGTGCGTGCGGTGCACGAGTTGCGCGTCGGACGCTGTTGCGGGACGTTCGCGAGAGGGAGCCGGGGGTGCAATATAAGAGGATGCTTGCAGTGATTTCCCGCAGTGTAGTGCGTGTTAGATCGCTTGATGCGAGTTTCGCGCGTCCGCATGCATCGTGACTGTGTCCAGCGACGCCATACACTAAATCGATATCAATGTCGAACTTGGTCCTGGCTCTTGAGCTCGCCGAAGAGTTCTGCGAAGTTGCCGATCGCATTCATGGTCTGTATCTGGATGCGACGATGGGGATGGGCACGCTTGCGCAGAATCACGCAGAGTGGGACATCGCCCGCTTGCGGGCTCTCGAGGATGCAGGTGAATTGACCGATCGATCTCAGCTCATTCCACGATTGCGTACGCCGGGACGGCGCGTGGCGTGGAGGGTGAGATCCACAGCACCAGCATGCATGAGCTCATCACGCGCAATTTTGCCAACGGCACGAATTGGAGATTTCTTGCCAACATGTGCTTGGTTGCCACGTATCAGTACTGGGAGGACGAGTATCGTGGGCGAATCGCTGAAGCGCTCAAGTGCACCAAGAACGAGGTCATTCACCCCGTGTTTGGTGAGCTGCGCCAGCTGCGTCGCTCGATCATTCACAACGGTGGCCGCGCGCTTAGGGAAGTAGGCCGGGCCAAGGTGCTTGCGTCGTTTGGTGAGGGCGAGGAGATCATTCTATCTCCTCAGCAGATTCATGACCTCGCTGCGCATGTCCAGGACGCGGCTCGCGAAGCCTCTCGCGGTGCAAGTTCGAATCCCGCGGCATAACCTTGCGCTGCTCTTGACAGGGCCACTGAGGATAGCTCCCTGTTCGCTGCGCTCACTGGTCGCGTTTTGTGGAAGGGCCCTGCAAGAGAACGCGCGTGTTCGGCGGACCTGTGTGGGAGCGAGGTGGTTGCGGCGCGTTTCGAACTGGTTATACTAATGGTATGAAAACTGCCATTTCACTGCCAGATGCGGTGTTTCGCGCAGCGGAGCGTCAAGCGAAGCGCACGCAGAAGTCGCGCAGTCAGCTGTACGCAGAAGCGCTGGCTGAGTACCTGAGCCGTCATGCCCCGGAGGAAGTCACGGAGGCCATGAACCAAGTCGTGGACCAATTGGATGAAGGGCGGGATCCGTTCGTGCTTGCTGCGGCTCACGCGGTCTTGCAGCGCGTCGAATGGTAGAGGTCGCACAGGGCGAGATTTGGTGGGCTGACCTGCCCATGCCCGCTGGGTCAGGACCCGGCTTTCGTCGCCCGCTGGTTGTGGTGCAGGGGAATTCCTTGAACCGCAGTCGATTGCCGACCGTGGTGTGTGTGCCGCTCACGAGCAACTTGGCGTGGGAAGCGGCGCCGGGAAACACGTTGGTGTCCGCCAAGGCGAGCGGTCTTCCCAAAGACTCGGTCGCCAACGCGTCACAACTGTTTGCCATCGATCGCCGCTTCCTCAGCGGTCGTGTTGGAAAGTTGGCACCGAAACGCTTGGCGCAGATCTTGGCGAGCATTGATGTGGTGCTTGGTCGGTAGGCCGCCGAACAAACCGGTGCAGTTGACAAGCGACGAACGGAATGCTCGCGTCGCTCGCCGGGATAGGAGTTTCAATCGGGGTGGGTCGTCTATCCGTCGAGCATACCGAGCAATCGCCGACCGCGCCAGCGACGGGTGACGGGCGGCGGCGTGCCGTCTCGCACGTGCGCCGTGAGCGCCGTGAGCACGGCGGTGCTCGTGGGGGGCGGATGCCAGCGGCGCCCAATCGGGCGCGCCGATGGGAGCACCGCACACGCCGAACGTCCCGTCGGGCCGGACGCCGCCGTCGGTCACGAGGAGGTGCAGGTGCGGATGCCAGTTGGCGTGGGAGCCATGCGTCTGCAAGCAGGCCACGATGCCGACCGCGAGGTCGCGCTCGCCCGTCAGCGTGCGGATGGCGGCGGTAACGGTGCGGGCGGCGACGCGGGCGATCTCGCCGAGCAGGCGACGCCGGTACAGACAGTAGGCGCGGAGCCGCTTCGGGATGGTGAGCACCACCTGCCGATGCGGCACGGGCGCGAGGAGCGTGGTGTCCAGCCATTGTGTCCAGATCGCGAGGCGCTTGGCGTGGCAAGTGGGGCAGAAGTAGCGACACTTGCAGGAGAAGGCCGGCAGATCCTCGTGCGTGCACGCGTCGCAGCGGATGCGCGCGAACCCGTGGTCGAGCACGCCGCACGCGAGGAACTTGTCCGCGACCTGCGTGACGACGGGGCGCCATGGGCCATACTCGCGCGCAAACCGCGCGTCGAAGACCGTCTGCAGGCGGTGCAGATGATCCGACACCAACCGAAAGAGCGGCGACGCCTGCGGGCGCCGGGCTTTGTAGACGCCACGCGCCGCCGGTGTCGCGTCGGGCATGCACGCTCCGGGACCGGGGAGCGCCGAGCTGCTTCAACGCAACGTCCGCGTGGCGCGGGCCTAACGGTGCTTCCTGCCGACGGGCGTTTTCGGAAGCGCGCTGCGCGCGCATGTTATTGGAGCGCCTGCTGCAGAAGCCCGCGTTGCGCGCACTTCCGGGATCGAATACTGCCAGTCAGATGACCGAGCATCCGCATCTGTCTGATGGACCTTCGGAAGCAGTCTGCGGTCGACTATCACGAGGCGTGACTTGGCTAGCAAGAGGTCTATGAGCAACCGGCTCACCACTGAACTTGCACTTGAACTTGCCCCGTTTCAGTAGCGCCAAGTTGGTTGGGATATCAGGCCGCGATTGATGGTACGGCGTGCAGGTGTTCAAACGCCAGTGGGGACCGTTGGACGTGGTGACGCGACGCTCGCGTCTCGGTCGCGGGACTCCCCTACAACATGCCAGACAACAACGTGGCGATGCCCAGGAAGCTCGCGAAGCCCACGATATCGGTGACCGTGGTCAGCACGATCGACGACGATTGCGCGGGATCCTGACCGACCATCGTCAATGCGGTCGGCACCAGCACACCGGCAATGCCCGCTGACACCATCGACAGAACCATCGAGACACCGATGACCAGCGCCAGGCCGGTCGAGCGGCTCCAGATCCACACACCGGCCGCGGTCGTCAGCGAGACCGCGATACCATTCAAGAGCGCCACCGCGGCCTCTTTGCGCACCACCGCGGGCCACTGGCCGATGCGGATTTCGCGCATGGCGAGACCACGCATGGTCACGGCGAGTGCCTGCGCGCCAGTGTTGCCCGATTGTCCCGCCACGACCGGCAACAACACGGCGAGTGCGGTGAATCGTGCGATGGTCCCCTCGAACACCCCCACCACCGATGCCGCCAAAAACGCCGTCGCCAGATTGATCTCAAGCCACGGCAAACGTTTCCGCACCGCAAACATCACCGGCGACAGTGCACGCTCCTGACGGCTCGCACCCACCATCGACAGCATATCGCCGGCCACGTCTTCCTGCGCGGTCTTGGCCAAGGTGTCGTAGCGGATGACCCCCAGCAGTCGACCGTCGAAGTCAACCACAGGCAAACTGGCCAGTCGCCCCTTGCTGAAATGTTCGACGACCTCTTCCTGCGGATCGATCGCCTGCACGGCGAACACGATCGGTCGCGACAACGATTCAACCAGCGCATCGGCAGGCGCCAGAATCAGCTCCTGCAGCGGCACCGCACCGGCCAAGTGCCGCTCGTCGTCCACCAGAAACAGATCGGAGATCCGTCGGGAACCGGCCGCACGAATACGCGTCAACGCCTGCTGCACGGTGGTGCCCGGTGTAAAGCCCACGGCACGCGGGTCCATCAGCCGACCCGCGGTCTCCGGCGGATACTCGAGCATCATGCGCAACTCACGCGTGCGCCC
>JBBQSM010000061.1:0-23547 GCA_038234895.1 Gemmatimonadales bacterium | reverse complement strand
GACCAGTTCGTGTACGTGGGTGCGCACCGCGATGCGTGGGGCGCCGGCGCCGCCGACAACGTCAGTGGCACCGTGAGCGTGATTGAAGCGGCCCGAGCGCTTGGCGACATGACCAAGCGCGGCTGGCGTCCCAAGCGCACGATCGTGTTCGCGACGTGGGACGCGGAGGAGTGGGGATTGGTTGGCTCGACCGAATTCGTGGAAGACGATTCGCTGCGTTTGAAAAAGGGAGCCGTCGCCTACTTCAATCAGGACGTGTCGGCGCAGGGCATCCAGTTTGGGGGCGGCGGATCGCCCTCGCTGCGCGCCACGCTGCGTGACGTGACCAAGGGGGTGCTCGATCCGCGCGGACGTGGCACGATCTACGAAACGTGGCGCGCGGGCACGGGCTTGCGCAGCGACACGCTTGAGCCGCCGATGGGCGATCCGGGTGGTGGCAGTGACTTCGCCGGCTTCTACAATCATTTCGGCATTCCGATCGCCGACTGGGGCTTTGGCGGGCCGGCGGGCACGTATCACTCAGCGTACGACACGTTCAACTGGATGGAGCGGTTCGGCGATCCGGGTTTTCTGTATCACTCGACGGCCGCCAGCATTGCCGCCGCGATGGCGCTGCGTATGGCCGACGCGGACATCCTGCCGTACGACTATGTGGAGTTCGCACGCACCATGCGCGGCTATCTCGCCCCGATGCAGCGTGCCTTTGCGAGCAAGGGGTGGGACGTGTCAACCATCGCGCCGCTGGCCGATGGAATCGCGCAGTTGGAAACCGCGGCGGCCGCGTTCGCCGTGACGCGTGACAGCGTGCTCACCGGAGTGGTCGCCAAGCCGGCGCGTGCGGCGGCCAACGAGGCGCTGCTGCTGGTGGAACGCGCCTTTGCGCGCGACTCGGGGCTCAAGGGGCGCGCGTGGTACCGCTCGCTCATCTACGCCGCCGACGTCGACAACGGGTATTCGACTATGAACTTTCCGGGTGTGAACGAAGCCGTACGCGCTGGCGATCAGGCGACGGCCGTGGCCGAGTTGATGGATCTTGCCGAACGGTTCGGCGTGGCGGCGAATGCGGTTGCTGCTGCGCGCGCCGCACTCGTGGCACCGCCTGCGGCCAAGTGACACGCGCGCACGCGCTGGAGCCGCGCTACGCGCGACAGCATATCCTGCGCGGCTTCGGACTCGCCGCGCAGGAGAAGTTGGCGGCGGCACGTGTGCTCATTGTCGGGGCGGGCGGACTGGGATCGCCCGCGTCGATGTACCTCGCGGCGGCCGGCGTGGGCAGTATCACGCTGGTCGATTCCGATGTGGTCGACGAAAGCAATCTGCATCGGCAGTTGTTGTACGCCACGCCCGATATCGGTCGCAGCAAACTCGACGCCGCCGGCGACCGGCTGCAGGCGCTCAATCCGCATGTGCGTTTCGAGATGCACCAGACGCGGCTTACCGGGGCAAATGCGCACGACCTGGTGCGCGCTCATGACATCGTGATCGATGGGACGGACAACTTTCCGACCCGCTACGCAATCAATGATGCCTGCCTCGCGCTGGGCCGTCCGTTCGTGTACGGCAGCGTGGCCCGTTTCCAGGGGCAGGTGAGTGTCTTTGCGGCACCCGGCGGTCCGTGCTACCGTTGCCTGTTCCCTGAGCTTCCCGTGGCTGGTAGCGTTCCCAGTTGCGCCGAAGAGGGCGTGCTTGGCGTTGTGCCCGGGATCATTGGGTTGCATCAGGCGACCGAAGCGATCAAGTGGCTGACAGGTGTGGGCACGCCGCTTGTGGGTCAGCTCATGTTACTCGACGTGCTCGACAACGACACGCGGTACATCACCGTTGCACCCCGCGCCGCCTGTCCGGCGTGCGGCGACCACCCTACACCTTCTGTCATGACCTACGATCCCGACATCACGCCCGCCGATCTTGCCGCCCGACTCGCCAACGGCGATGCGCTGACCGTGCTGGATGTACGTGAACAGTGGGAATACGACACGGCCAACATCCCCGGCAGTGTGCTCTTGCCGCTGTCCGAACTGGCGCGCGGTTCGGCAACGCTCGACAAGCAGGCGGAGTATGTCGCGCTCTGTCATCACGGCATGCGCAGCGAAATGGCGGCCGGATGGCTGCGGCAGAACGGTTTCACGCACGTCCGAAACCTGGTCGGCGGCATCGACGCGTACAGCGTCACGGTGGACTCATCGCTCCCGCGCTACTGAACGCATTCGGATTGGCCGCCCGGCGTCGCGCGATCGCCGAGCGCGTCGAAGCGGCGCATGCGGCTCGGCTGCCACGCAGTGCGGATGGCATTGTGCGTGGCGCCGAGTCCGTGTGGCTGCGCGGCAGCGATACGCACGCGCTGTTGTTGCTGCACGGCTTTAACGACACGCCACAGTCGGTGACACCGCTGGCGCGTGCGCTGCAGACTGCCGGGTGGACCGTGCACGCGCCGCTGCTGCCGGGGCACGGAGTGGATTTACCGACGATGGCGGCTACGTCGCGCGCGGAGGCGTGGCTGGCGTGTGCGCGGACGAGCTACGCGGCGCTACGCGCGACACATCAAACGGTGGCGTTATGCGGCCTGTCCATGGGGGGCGCACTCGCTTCGCTGCTGGCCGCCGAGCATGCGGAGGTGCCAGCGCTGGTCCTGTTGGCGCCGTATCTCGGTATGCCCAAGCGGTTGCAGCTGCAGTTGCCGCTGGCGTGGGCGGTGCACTGGTTCACACCGTACTTACCCGGCACGAGTGGTGACCGGTCGCTGCATGACCCCGAGGCCCGCGCGCGGGCGCTGGGCGCTGGGGCAAGTACTGCCCGCACGCTGACCGAGTTGCGTGTAATTGCCGGTCGGGCGGCCGGCGTGCTTCCCGCGCTGCAAGCGCCGACGCTCTACCTGCAGTCGCGCGAGGACAACCGGATCAGCGTCGCGCACGCCACGCGGCAGTTCGCGCGGATCGGGTCGGCGGTGAAGGAACAGCGCTGGCTGACGGGCTGTGGGCACATTATCACGGCGGACTACTGCCGGGATGAGGTGGCGCGGCAGGTGACGGAATGGTTGGCGCGGTGGGCTGGGGGGGCTCTCACCGACCGCGCGACTGGCCGCCGCGAGACGACCTGATCCCACGTGCGTGCTTCCTCGTCACCCGCTCAGCGGCCGGGTTGATGTCCGCGCATGCGTGCGCGCTGTCGATCGAGCATGTCCTGTCGCACGACGAACGGTATTTGCTCCGTCGTGTTACTCACGTCTCCGCGACCGCGCATGAACATTCCGCTAACGCTTGCTGTCGAGGCGAACCGGGTGACCTGTCCACCCCGCGACGTACCGTCTGCGATGGGTTGAACCTGACTGAGAGCGCTTAATGTCCAGAAGTATGGCATCCCGACACTAAGGCCAAAGCTGGGATCCCACCCGCTGGCGGCTGACAGGTCAGGCAAGGCCAACAGATAGCTCGCATTCCCCGCGCGATACGCTCCGCTCTCCGTGACTTCCACACGCGCGCCACCACCAGTGAGCGACTGGAACGAGGCCGCATAATCGCCATCGTAATCCGAGTGTACGGCGCCTTCGGCGCGAGGGAGCAGAGTGGCGCCGACCGTCCTGCTGGACAGCGAAGGCGCACGAAGCGCCCCACCCATGGTCACGTTCAAGTCGGCCGAGCTCTCGGTCACGATGAAGGCGCTCCGTGCATCGGCAAGGCCGGGGTTCGCGACGAGCGTGAGCACATAGATGTCTCCCGGTGACAGTGCGCGCGTGGGTACCGTCGCAAGGTTGAGCGTGCTTGTGCCTTGTTGGGCCACCGCACTTCCGAGCACCGCGCCTGAGAAATCGATGCCGTCCTGCGCGACTCGGGGATCGAACGTGTAGAAGAGATTCGTACCGATCATAGGTGTGCCGGAGGCTCCCTGCACTTGCACCCGTCGCGTCGAGAGCTCGACTGCTTCCGATGCGTTGAAGTCGAGAGTGGGTAGCGAGGCGCCGCTGGCCGGATTAATGCCGCGACGAAGGATCACGCGGTCCGCTGACATCGTTGTCGTACTTCCGCTGATACCGTTGACGGTGGTCTGACGCAGACGCGCAGCCACCAGCGTCGACGCGCCCGCGACCATGCTGTTGAGTGTGAAGCCGATATCTTGTCCTGGACCTTTCACCGCAGCTCCGCCGAAGGCGAGCGATACGGAGGCCTCCTCTCCAGCAGCGAGACGGGCAATGGTTCCTCTGGCAGAGCGTATGCGCGGATCAGGCAGGGAGCAAATGGTGCCCGATCGCTGCCGCAGCTCATCACGGCTGAGATACTCAACCTTCAGGTACCGGGCACCATTCCGCTGTGTCAACGCAGCGATGCCGCCCCGCGAGGACTGCAGGGGGAACGAGAAGACACCGCCGGATCCGAAGACGCGCGACCAGGCACCGTTCCCATCTTGAACGGCGAACCAAAGCGGCTGATCCGTTCCGGGGCAGTAGCGAATTTGAATACCACTTCCGCCGCCGGCATTCCCGGAGACGGAGACCGATACCGGTTGCTGTACTGTGGCGATCCCCGGAGCCACACCGCGCAGTGTGAACGAATAGGTACCGGCAGCGACGCCACTTGTCGCAGTGACCAGCATGGATGCACTCGTGCCGGACACCGTCGTTGCGGAGAGTGTCGCAGTGATGCCACTCGGCACACTCGACAGCTCGAGCTGAACTGGTCCGGTGAAGCCGCCGTTGCGCACGATACTGACCGAGGCCGACGTCGCGCCGCCGACGCTGACCGGCACGGGACTTGGCGCGACTGAGAGCGCAAAGCTGCCAGTCGGTGCGGCACTCGTCACCACCAGCGTAATCGACACGATTCGCTCGATCGGGGGAGCGGCGCTCGTTGCGCGGATCGTGATCGGATACGACCCGGCCGCAACCGTGCGCTCAACGGCAATGGTGGCCGTCGCCGTCGCTCCGCTGACCGGCGAGGGTGCGAACGACACAGTGATGCCAGCCGCAGGAGAGGATGTGAGCTGGACTGACCCCGTGAAGCCTCCACTCCGGGCGACCGTGAGCGCGCTGGTGACGCTCTCCCCGGCGCGCACCGTGAAGTTGCTTCCCGTCACGGTGAGCGAAAATGCAGGCTGTTCGGCTACGGTCACGGTGACGGCGAAGCTGCGCTCCAGAGACAGGCCCATACCGCGTGCACGTACACTGATGATCGAACTGCCAACAGTTGCCTGCGCGCTGGCGCGCAAAGTCAGCACACCGTTGACAATACCGGCGGCAAGCTGGGCAGGCAGAAGTGTTCCCGCGACGCCGTCGGGCAGTGTGCCGAGTGTCACGTCGATCGGACCAGCGAAGCCTCCACCTCGCGTGAGAGTAAACGGGATCGCGAGCATGCTGTCACGAAGCAGCGGTGACGCGGATGCGGTGAACGCCATCGCGCTCACGCCCGATGATTGCTCAACCGTCGGAGCGGCCGGTGCAGGACTCGGCGTGGGCACCGGCTGCGTGGCCGTCGGGGCGTCATCGCCGCTCGTGCAGGCCGTGAGCGCGAGGAATACTGTACCGACGAGCAGCGATGCTGCGCGTGCCCGGATCATGATGCTCGCTGGCATGGCGAACTCTGTGACTGGCAGGAAGTGGTGGATTACGAACGCAGTGCGAAGTCAACACGGTGGGTCAGCGCGCGATGATGCCGCGCTCGCGCTTCTCGATGAGCTTGAGCGCAGCAGCCTCGGCGACGGCCTCCATCGCCTCGGCGATTAGGCGCTCGCGTTCTCCCGTGGCGCTCTCGCTCAGGCGCCCCCCGCCGAGCACACTGCCCACAATGCCGCCGCCGGTGATGCCACGCTTCTTGTTGCCGCTGACGGTGGTATCGGCCTTCACGGAGGTGATGATCGCTGAGGTAGTCGCATCGAGCACTCGAATCGTGATACCGATGTCGTAGTCGGTGCTGCCGCTCTGGAATCCGATGCCGCCGGCGATCTTGGGCACGATTCCAAACAGCGTCTTACTCGCCTTCTTCTCGGACTTTCCGAACTTCGTGATCGCGCCCGTTATGACGTATCGCGCGGTCTGAATCTCGCCGGTTCGTGCTGTGGACTGACCCGGTGCGGCGCGTTTCGATGCGCCGAGGTCTTCCTCGTCCATCACGGATGCGAGCTTTTCGCGCTCGAAGAGCTGAAAGTTCTCCGTCGACACCAGGGCGTCCGTGAGCATGTTCGTCAGCTGCTTGGCCATCAGCTCCATTGTGGTGCGTGCATCCACTCGCGTGTCGTTCCCTCGGCGCAGCAGCAGCGCCAGACCATCCCACTGATTGAGCTCGCGCTGATCCTCCGGCGAAAGTTGCGCGGCGAAGTCCAGATCCCGAATGGCGACACCAGGCCGCTGTGCGAGCGGAATGGCGCGATCCTCGCGGGACGGCTGGGCCGTGAGCGGTGTGGCGAAGGCGATGAGGGCGATGACGGTGCTGATGAAAGAGCGCATGGGAGTCCTCGGCGGCATGGAGTAGCGCGATGGGCGGTGGATCCGCCCGCTCTCTCATGAAGTGCCACCCGAGGTGGAGGACTTACACGCCGATCCGGGGAGCCTCGCGGGACTGCGCGATCTACCTGCCGAGTCCGACGTTGACGCCGACCCGTGCGAAGAATCCAACGGCCCCTGAGAAACGGTAGAGCCGGCCGCTCGACGTTCTGGCGTCGGCAAAGTCCTGAAGCGCGACTCCGAGTCCGAGATCCAGATTGGTCCGATCGTCCGAGCCGATCGACTTGACCACTCCGCTGCCGATTCCGAGGGCGAACCCGTTGGTCGTGCTCGCGGCCTCACTCTGCTGCCGGAGCACGGCAACGCGTGCGGACCAGTACCACGGGAGCCTCAGCCGCGAGTTGCCGAATGCAACGCGTGGCTCGATGAAGGCACCCAGGAGCGTCAGCCCACCGTCTCGGAGATTGTGTCGGGTGACCTGTCCTCCCACGCCGATCGAAACGACGCCGGTGGCTCCGACCAGGGGTCCATTGACGCGCAATTGTGGCTCAAAGCCGCCGCCGACCGCACGTTCGCCATTCGCACTGATCAGGGTCGAAAATGCCGACGCCTGCACGGACACCTTCTGCGGGGATTGCGCGAGCAGGGATCGTCCGGGCAGACACGATGTCATCGCGTATGTTGCGGCGAGGACTGCGCCGATGGTGACTCGATTCGGACTCACGGTGATGCTCCCACTGTCTTTACTGTGGACGTTCCTGCCACGATAGCACCGAGAGCCATCGTCCGGATCGATCATTCGTCGGCACCACCATGATGGCCACCCCGCGCTCTGGTCGACCGATTGTATTCGTGAGCGCGTACTCTGCACGAAGATACGCCATACCTCCGGCGACGGAATCGAGGTCGACGCGAGCGGGTGCGGGCCAACGCGTTCTTGCAAGACGCGCCACGAACGCCTTTTGTCCGGCCCCATCAAGATGGTCGCTCAGTTCGGCACGCGTGCGTCCGAGCAAGCGAACGACATCACGCCGAATGCTCTCCCCGGAGACGACGGGTGCGTCGGCAGGAGGGTTCGGCGGAATCACGGTCGCCTCCGGCTTGGACACGGGGGTCGCGAGCGCTTCCGCAGACCTGGGTGCCACGGTTCGACCTTCCGAGTCCGCTGGCGGTACCGGCGTGCGCGTCGCGGTGACCGCGCGGTCTGACCGGGCGGACAGCGGTCGACGCTCCAGCGCCATGTCGCGACTCGGCGCGACCGGGTCGAGGCGGTTCGCCGGAGGCGGCGTGAGCGTTGCGCTGTCGCGTCGTGGCGGTGCAGGCGCGTCTGTTGTCGCGCGCGCCGACGCGGCGGAGTCCGACGTCACCGTCGACGGGATCGCCGACTGTGTGTCCGTCTCCGCAACGAACTGCGGACGAACGTTGACGATCGCCCACACACTCACCCAGACCAGCGCCGCGCCCGCGAGGAATCGCGGTGCATAGCGATAGAAGCGACGCGCAACCAGCCATTCGCCCATCGAGTCAGGCGCAACACGCGTCCCTGCCGATGCGGGTTCGGCAGGGTCTGTGGGGAGTGTGGCCTCCTCCACGACCGGCGCCGCTTCTACGGCGGCGCGCTCGGGAGCGGGCGTGGCGCGCTGCGCCGTCACCGGGCGTACTGCGACGTCGACCGGCGCGGAGGATGTGTCGGCCGCACCAACGGTCGCCAGGCTTGCGATCATTGCCCGCCGCACGCGCGCACGCGCGACTCGCGAGGCGAGACGCACGCGTGCGGCTGCGGAATCGAATGCACGCAGGGACGCAACGGCTCTGGCAACGGCACCCGCATCCGGGAATCTTTCTTCCGGCGACTTCTGCAGCAGTCGTGCGACGACGTCGGCGATGTCGTCGCTGAACGGAATGCCGGCCCCGTCGAAGCGGCCCTGCAGCGACGGAACGGGCTCGTACAGGTGCGAACGCTGCACTTCCGCGGTGCTTCCCAGATAGGGTCGATGCCCGAT
The DNA here is from genome assembly GCA_038234895.1 of Gemmatimonadales bacterium. Lineage (GTDB taxonomy): Bacteria > Gemmatimonadota > Gemmatimonadetes > Gemmatimonadales > Gemmatimonadaceae > Gemmatimonas. The sequence goes on along the minus strand of JBBQSM010000061.1, from coordinate 15,114 downwards.
GAGTGACTCGAAGCACACCACTCCCAGCGCGTACTGATCGGAGGCGGGGACGGCCAGACCGCGCAACTGTTCAGGAGCCATGTACGCGGGCGACCCCACGGCAGCGCCGGCATGTGTGACATCCGGCTCGTCCGACTGCTTCGCGATGCCGAAATCGCACAGAAGCGGCGCACCGGTGAGGTCGATCAGGATGTTGGCCGGCTTGACGTCGCGATGGATGATCCGAAGCGCATGCGCCGCCGCCAGCGCGTCGGCGAGCTGCTGCAGAATCCACAGCACCTCGGCAACCTCGAACGGCCCTTCACCGTCGAGTAGCTCGCGCAGTGATGCCCCCTCAATCCACGGCATCACGCTGAACATTCGATCGACGCCCAGCCACGCACCGAGTTGTGGCACGATGCTGCCGTGGGAGAGCTTTCGGTTGATGGCCGCCTCGCGAATGAAGCGATCCTGCAGCCCCGAATCACCGTGAAGCTCCTTGACGGCCACACGCTGCCCTGTGCGCTCGTGCGTAGCCAGCCACACGATGCTCGACGCTCCGCGCCCTCCTTCCTGAAGCGGACGGTATCCGTCCGGGAAGGAGGCAGTGCGCGACGGAGTCGGCGCTCCAGCGTGGGGCGCGCCGAAAGCAACGCGCCACCCGCAGTGGGTGCAGAATGGGTCTCCGAGAATTGCGGTCTCGTGACAGTGCGCACATATTGGTCGCTCGCCGTACGTCATGCTCAGGAAGCAAACATGACCGAAAGGAGTTTGCCAGAACGGGCTTCGGGAATGCGCACGTTCGGAACGTGCGCTTGTGTAAGGAGTGCCGCGATCGTCCGAATTCTTGCGTGGGTGCGGCATCGTCCCGCAGTCGGTCAGAGGTGAACGCTCCCACCGAAGTACACACCGAAGGTTTCTCGGCACGTGCGATGTGCTGCCCGCTCTGTCTGCGCCGGTATCCTGCACGCTCCTCGTTCTGCGCGTGGGACGGCGCGGCGCTCGACGATGTCGACGAACCGGCCATCGGTACGCTGGTGGCTGGTCGCTATCGCATCGAGAGGCAGCTGGGTCGCGGGGGAATGGGTGAGGTCTGGCTGGCCAGCGACGAGCAGCTCGGGCGCATGGTCGCGCTGAAGCGACTGCGAAATGCGTCCGCCGCTAAGCCAGACGAGTATGCCCGGATGGCACGTGAGGCAAGAAACGCGGCGTCCCTCGATCATCCGAACCTCGTTCGCATTCATGACGTGATCGCTGGGGGCGACGGACCGGTTCTGGTCCTCGAGTACGTGCCTGGTTGGACGCTGGATGAGGTGATCCGTATGTGCGGGCCGCTTCCTGTTCAAGTCGTGGCACGCATCGTGAGTGATCTGGCGGACGGCCTCGAGGCGATCCATCGCGCGGGCCTTGTGCACCGCGACCTCAAGCCGTCCAACGTGATACTCTCCCTGCACACAACGCCGGCTCCTCGGGCGCGCATCCTTGATTTCGGTATCACGCGTCGGTTCGACGATCCGAGTCAGAGCGTCACATCACACGGCGTTGTCATCGGTACTGCCGCGTACATGTCCCCCGAGCAGCGATACGGCCGCGAAGTTGATGGTCGTGCGGACGTCTTCTCGCTCACCGCCGTCTCCTGTCACATGCTCGCCGGTCGACTGACCACGCTGGAGCACGGGGGCACCCTGTCTCTCGCAAACGTCCCGTCGCACGGTTGGCCGGAACCACTGCAGCAGTGCCTGGCGCAGGGGCTGGAGCCTCGGCGAGAGCGGCGATTCGCCTCGCCGGCGCACTTCGCGGTGACACTGCGCGCCACCTTGGACGGTCTCGACGGTCCGTTGCCCGTTGAATCTGTGATCGCGGCTTCAAGTGACGCGTCCACCGCCCCGATTCCCACCACCCGCACGGTCGATCATCGGGATGTCGGAGGCGGTCTGGGGTGATACCGCCGCCGAGCTCGTACGTGCTTCAGGCGATTCGCGGGCCCGTCGCCTCGCGGTCGTGGACCATCTCAGCGGATCGGATCTTCATCGGACGCGATCCGGAGGCATGCCAGATTCTCCTGCCGAGGACGACCACCAGCGTCTCGCGGATTCACGCGTCAGTGCGATGGTCAGCTGTCGCGCGCGGTGTGCTGCTTTGCGATGAGGGCTCCAAGAACGGCACCTTCATTCGCGGGCGCGGCCGGATCCCGGAGGATGTCGACGAACTCTTGACAGTCGGTGCAGAATTGTGGTTCGGAAACGAGCAGGTTGCCTTTGTGCTGGTATGCGAGGAGCGCAATGCGAACGGGTAATTCACCGTTGGACCACGAAACGACCCGCCAGCAGGCGCGGGTCCTCTCGCTGACTGAAGCAGAGCTAGAGGAGCTGCTCGACGGAGCGAAGCAGCGGAAGAACGCGCATGTCGGACAGCTCATGCGACTCTTCGGTGATCGCCTGCATGAGAAGCTCCGGCGAATGAACCGCGACGCATCCGACACCGAGGTCGCCGAGGTGGTCAGCGACACGTTCATGGCGCTGCCTCGACTGCTGAAGTCTTATGAGGAGCAGGGGCGCTTCGAAGGGTGGCTGCTCGAGGTCGCCAGAAATATCGCCTCGACGAAATTGCGATCACGGATTCGTCATCAGGCACACTACGGCGACGCGGTGCACGACCCGGTTCGCGATCCGAGCGCGATCGCGAAGCTCGAGGAAGCCGAGTTGCTCGGACGGATGGCATCGCAGCTCAGTCCGTCGCTCCGCGACGTCTGGGCGCTCCATCTCGAGGGTCGGTCGCCGGACGAGATTTGTGCGCTGCTTCACCTATCCACGGGCGCCGTGCACACCCGACTGCATCGTGCACGAAAGCGGCTGCTCGAGTCGATTGGCATTGATCAGCTTCGCGAGTGGCTCGGGGCCTCACGACTGCTGGAACTGCTCGGTGAGAAAGTGATCAAAGAACTCTTTGGCGAAGACCGCTTGAGTGAATTGAAGCGGTCGTAGCCCGCGGCGACGATCTCTGACGATCGTTTTCTTCCAATAAGAACAAGGAGTCCAACGTGTTCGCTGTTCGCATGCGCGTATCGTGCCGTGTGTTCGCGATTCTCATCGCCGCGGTCCTGATTGGAACGACCGCCTGCTCGTCACCCGAACCGGAACAAGTCGCCTCGGTGACGCTGTCGCCGACTTCAGGCAATCTGCTGGTCGGCCAGACAGCGACGTTGACGGCCGTTGCGCGGAACGCATCCGGCGCGACGATCTCCGATACGCGACCTGTCACGTGGGCATCAACCAGTCCATCGGTGGCCTCGGTTTCGGGCGCCGGCGTCGTGACCGCCGTTTCGCCGGGGGCGACGACCATTTCGGCGACAATAGGCGGCCAGTCCGGTAGTGCGCAGTTCACGATCATCGCTCCTGTGGCAAGTGTGCTGGTACTACCGGCCACGACCACAATGGCGCCTGGCGCGACCGCCACTTTGTCCGCTACTCCGCGCGATGCCGGAGGTGTTGCGCTGAGCGGACGCGAGGTGCAGTGGACTTCGTCGAACAGCTCGGTGGCGACCGTGTCGCAGAGCGGGCTTGTCACGGCTGTGGCAAGCGGTGGACCCGTGACCATCACGGCCACGAGCGAAGGACAGTCCGGCGTCGCCTCGGTCACGGTGCTCACACCCGCGGCGAATGTGGTCGTGACGCCGGCGTCGAGTGTGCTCGAGGTCGGGCGCTCGGTGACCCTCGCGGCGACCGTGAGCGACGCGGCCGGTAACACGTTGACGGGACGCTCGGTTTCGTGGTCCTCCTCGAACCCGGCCATCGCGACCGTGAGTCAACAGGGGGTGGTGACCGGAGTCGCCGTGGGAGGGCCGATCACGATTACGGCAACGAGCGACGGACGTACGGGCACGGCCGTTGTCAGTGTGGCCAATGCGGTGGCGTCGATCGCGGTCTCGCCGCCCGTGAGCTCGATCGAGGTTGGCCGAACGGTGACGCTGTCGGCGACTGCGCGCGATGCGCAGGGCACCGTCCTCACCGGACGCCCATTCACCTGGGCATCGAGCGCTCCGTCCGTTGCGACGGTCTCGGCCTCCGGGGTGGTGACCGCGGTGGCGGCGGGCGGACCGGTGACCATCACCGCGAGCGCCGAAGGTAGAAGCGGGACGGCCCAGGTGACGGCGACGCCCGCGTCCGTATCGCTCCGCTTGCTCACGCAGACGACCGAGGGTCGCGCAGGCAGCGCGCTCGCACCAGGCTTCACGCTGCAGGTAGTCGATGGGGCCGGTGACGTGGTAAGTGCCGGCTCGTATGACGTTTCAGCGCAGCTCTCGCTGACCACGGGCTACATCGGAACACTGGCCGGGAGCGTCACGAAGCAAACGCAGTCCGGCTCGGTGCGTTTCGACGATCTGCGTGTGACCGCACCCGGCGTGTACTCACTCTCGTTCCGTGTCGTAGGTCAAACGTCGGCCGCGGCAACTACGCAATCCCTGATTATCGATGCCTCGAATCCGTTGGTGGCCGATCGCGTCTCGTCGGGATTCGCGGCTAGCTGCGCGTCGGCATCGCCGCGGGCCTACTGCTGGGGATCGAATTCGTTCAACCGCATCTCGCCGACGTTGCCAGGAGGCGCGACCTCGTCGCTGACCGCCTTCGAGGTATCGGTCGGCGAACCGATCGCCGAGATCGTGCGAGGATTCGATGACCACAGTTGTCTGCTTACTGTTTTGGGCAAAGTGTACTGCATCGGTCGCAACAGTTCCGGCAATGCATTCGTTTCGACATCAACGTCAACCGTGACGTCATGGCGAGATGCCGGTGTGACAGCAGCGAGTCTCGCACTTGGCGATGCGCACACGTGCCTTCTCTCGGCGAATGGAGATGCTGCGTGCGTCGGTGAGGGGAGTGCCGGTAGACTTGGTACCGGCCTGTTTACCGATCAATTCCTTCCAACACTGCCGGTCGCCGGTGGCTTCCGGTTCACTGCCATCACTGCAGGATCTGCGCATACCTGCGGACTGGTGGCATTCTCGGCGTATTGCTGGGGCGATGGAGGTAACGGGAAGCTCGGCGTCGGCAACACCACCGACTATCCGTCTCCGCAGCTGGTTGGAAGCGGGCTGCGCTTCGTCGCAATTTCTGCGGGACAAGACCATACCTGCGCGATTACTGACGGCGATGGCGCGCTGTTCTGCTGGGGGAGAAACTCATCGGGACAGCTTGGTGATGGTACGACAACAGGCCGACTCATACCGCAGCGGGTCATAGCCACCAATGTTCGTTTCACGCAACTGAGCGTCGGTGCTGCGCATACCTGCGCGGTGGATGACCAGAACCGGGCCTGGTGTTTCGGTGCCAACGGTGCCGGGCGACTCGGCTTCGGAAGCACGGCGACACTCACTCGAACCGTACCGGTGTTGGTCCTCGGTCCCCCATTTCGACAAGTGAGCGCCGGCAGCGATCACACCTGCGGCATAACAGTGACCGGCACCGTCTGGTGCTGGGGCGAGGGGTCGAATGGCAGACTCGGCAACGGCGCCACAACGAACACCGGCACGCCACTCCCGGTGATCCGTCCGTAGCTCGACTCGTCGAGGGCTCGGTAAGTCCACCCCGCATGTCGGCACTTCTCCGGTGTACCCTCAACCGGAGTAGTGCATGCACACCACCGTACGAATCGCAACCGCAGTCGTCGTCGGCGCTTGTTTCGGCAGTCTCGTGTCCGCCTGTGGCGACACGTCGGTGCCGATGACCAGCCCCCTTCCGTCCGTCGATGCCCCGCTCGAGTCCCGCCTGTCGGCAATCCCGCCCGACACGATCTCCGACGTCGACGCGGACAGTGCGGCGCGTACCACCTCGCCAAGCGATAGCTCCACCGCTGTGTCGTTGGAGGGAGCGCTCGCGTCGGCATCGTCCGCCAACGCCGTGACCCTCCGGGTCAACGGCACCACCTACACCGTCACGCCGAACACGGTGTGGGTGGCGGGTAACGGTGCGAAGACCACCATTCGCTTCAAATCGAGCCGCTCATCCAGCTTGAGTGACTCGATTCGCCTCGTGCCGGAAGACCTTTGGGCGAGCACCAACGGCCGATGGGGGCGTGGCACACACAACGTGGTGGTCACAGCGGAGCCGAGTAGTTCATGGAGCGCCAATCGCGAGGTCAAGCTCCGGCTGGTCACTCGTCGTGGTGGTCGGGAGACCAAGCATGGCTTCGTGCTGCTGCGTCAGCGGCCTGCCACCGACAAGCCGACTGCTGCGCCCCGCGCATTTCGCGTTTCGGCCAATGACACGACCATCCTCGTGCAGATCACCGCTGCGCGTACGATCGTCACCACTCTTGAGTACACCGGCGGCTGGATTTCTGGTGCCGTGGGTGCCGACGCCGGCACGCGCTCGATCCGGCTGTCCGTGCTGAGAAACGCGACCAATGCCAGTCGCACCGCCCGACTCGTGCTGCGGGGACAACGTCCGTATCCATCCGGGACGTCCGTCGCGTTCGATACGCTGGTGGTCACGCAGGACGGTGCGGCCGACGGCGGCGGGGGCGCGGGCGGTGGCGGTGGCGGTGGTGGTGGCGGGGGCGGGGGCACCAGCATGTTGACGGTATCGCCGTCCGCCATCTCTGCGACGCGCGAGGCGCGGAGCTATACGATCACGATCGGCGGCAGCAATGCGCCATGGCAGATCGTGGCGCCTACGGAATCCTGGGTGCGCGTGTCTGGAAGCCTCACGGGTACTGGCCCCGCGACACGCACCATCGACGTCGATGGCAACCCCACCACACAAAGCCGCACCGCGCGACTGCAGGTAGCCGGCAGGACGGTCAACATTACACAAGCGGCCGGTACGCCGACTGCGCCCGCCGTCGCCCCGGCGTCGGTCAACATCAGCGCCCGCGCCGACTCGTTCATGGTCGCCGTCACCGCGTCTGCCGGCACGCGGTGGACGTCGTCCGCCTCACCCGTCTCGTGGTTGCGCTACGTCGGCGCATCGAGCGGGACGGGCAACGGTTCCGTGCGTGTCGCAGCCCTTGCGAACAATGGCGCGGCGCGGACGGCCACGATGACTATCGCTGGCGTTCGCGTCAGCGTTGCGCAGGCGGCCTTTGGTGCGATCAGCGTGTCGCCGGCCTCGTTCGCCGTCGATGCGTCTGCACGGACGCTGTCGGCGGTCATCACGGCGCAACCAGGTCAATCGTGGTCCATCACCACACCCTCGGCAGGTTGGCTGGCGATCACCAGCGCCCGCAGTGGTGCCGGCACAGCCACAGTGAGCGCGGCGCTGGCCGAAAACTTTGGTCCAGCCCGCGTCGCCACGTTTGTTGTCAGCGGAACCGTCGTGACCGTTTCGCAGACAGCCGGTCGGCCGGCACAGCAGTCGCTGGCGTTCACACCGGTACAGTTGTCGCTGAGCGCGTTCGGCGCCCAGACGCCGGCGACCATTGCCAGCTCATCGACCTTGCAGTCGTGGACCCTCGGCGGGTTCGATGCGCCGTGGCTGTCCATCTTCGGCGGCACTACCGGGCAGGGTAGCCAGTCTCGAACCTTCAGCGCGCCCGCCAACGGTACGCGCACGCGAGCAGCGCTCGTTCGGGCGTACGCACAGGACGGAACCGAGGCGTGGTTGCCCGTGGTGCAGGCCGGCACGGTGGAAGGATTCCCGCAGCCGCTGTCCGGAGCGACCCTCTCCACGGCTCGGCTCGATATGCCTCGAGGGGTGAACCGCGAGTCGATCACCGTGACGGCGCCCTCCAGCGTGTGCTGGAGCGCCGGGGTCCTGGGATCCACCTGGCTCTCCGTGCTGGGGAACGGTCAGTTCTGTGGCAACGGCAGCATCACGCTGGATGCAAGCTTCAACACGGGCCGCTCGCGCGGGGCGATGCTGCTGGTGGCGGGTAATCTCGTGTCCGTGATTCAGCGTGGGTCGGTATCGCCCTGACGAGAACTGACGTCGAGGCGTTCGCAGGCGGGAGCGGCGATGAGCGCTGCTCCCGCTTGACGTACTCGTAAGCAGGAACCGACAGACGGCACTTCTGGGGTGAGGCCCCGTCGCCTGACGACCGATCGTCAGGTGGCACGCCGCCACCGTCCACGTCAATCCGCGACACCCATCGTGGAAGAGCGTACAGGAGATGCAGCAGATGCGCATGCACGATAGTGCCAAGGTCGCCGTTCTCGTCGTCGCTTTCTTCACGATCCCCGGGTGCGACAAGGCGGAGTCGCCAATCACGGGTGTTCGCAACGACGTGCCGCCCAAAACGCAATGGAGCGCAGCACCTGAGCGCGTGTCGCTCGGTACGATGGTGTCCCTGATTCCCAGTGCCTCCACCCTGCCTCGAGGCGACTCGGTGCGAATCCGTGTTGGGGGGACGGCGGTCGCGAGTCTCCGGGACACATCGACGGGAGTTGTCAGCTTTCTCATGCCGGCACTTGCACCGGGCCCAGCAACCATTGACCTATGGGTCGGCGATCGCGCCGTAGGCCGCGCGTCCGTACGCAACGAGACGATGAATGTCGATACGCCTTCTACGATGCGATCCGACTCGCTGCGAGTCCTCGTGACCGCCGCGATCGACGAGTTGAATGGTCTGCTGTTCGAGGGGAACGATACGGGAGCCCCAGATCCCGAATATGTGCGGCTTCGAGACGACTTGGCATCCGAGCTCCGAGGGATGCTCACGGATTTCGAGTCTTTGCCGCCGGCCACGCGTGATTCCGCACTCGCGTTGGTGTCAAATGCGATGGGCGGACCGGACGCGCTCGGACGACGTGCCGCACGCGCGACCGCCACGGTGCTGGGTACGCTCCCGATGTCCTCCTCGCATGTGCAGTTGAGTGCGCCGGATCCGGTCGCCCGATGCGTTATGCAGCGCGAGGCCATTCAGGACATTTCGGACTACGCGGATGCCGTCGACCAGAATGTGCTGCAACTACTGCTCGCCGCAGTGGCCACGGCGCCCGCCACCGCCGGCACATCGGTGCCCGCCGCTGCGTTCACCGGAGTTGCGCTGATTGTCACGGCTCGCGTGACCACGGAGTTTTCGAAGATTGCGGTTATCGCAAAAACGCGAGTTCCGCGGCTTGCGTCGCAAGGTGGCAGCCTGTTCGTCGACTTCAGTCCTGCGTCAGGTTCCATCGGACACAATCAGACGCCGTCCGTGCGGCTGTATACCTCCATGCTGCTCTCTACGGGTGTTGGAGCGGAGCAGACATTGCTCGCCATGGCATCTGCCATTCCGCTTCCGTTCGCCGGCAAGATCGCGCGGTGGGTGGGCAGAAATACCGCGCTCCGCCGGTGGGCGGGCGACATGTCGGAGCGCGTGCAAAACGTGCTCGCTTCCAAGGTGCTCAAGTCATTCGAGACGCGAATGGAGCGCATCCTCCGCACGCGCGCGCCGTTCTTTGCGGGTGGGCGGAGCGAACCGATGGACGCACAGCAAGTCGCGGTATCTCCGTCGACGGGCGCTGAATGGCGTCTGACGTCCCACAGCTTCCCTAACTCCACGACGGGGCTCTCATTTCAGGTCATCGCAGCTCCGCCCACGTCGCGGGAACTGCAGTTTCAGCCGGAGTACATCGGCGCTGTTCCAGGTGACTACCTGCTGTGCCTTCCCGTCGCCGCCAAACCCAACATCGAACGCGGGGAGAACGCGTTTCGCCTCATGAGCACTGGGCAGCGCGTCGCTCTGAGCGCGTCCGCGACATCGATCGCGTCGGAGCGCGGTGACGTCACGCGCGAGATCGGGCTGACGGTCACGAATCCATTCAACGCGGACGTAAGTCTCAACCTGCGACGACAGGGACTCTTCATCCTTCCTGGCACCCAGGTCGAGCTGGTACGGGAGACGGTACAACTCAAGGCGCGCCAGACTCTGCGCGCCTCCGATCCACTGGCGCCGAAACTCAGGGTGACGATACGTCCCGGAATGCCGGCCGTGCGGTTCGGCGTTGCGATCGTTGGAGAACTCGGCGGCCACGACCAGGCTTGCACTGTTGTTGAGGTCAGCGTGACGGCCGCTGGACAATTGGTGACCCAAGGCGAGATGAATCTGCAATTCTCCGGCGCGACCCCAAGCGCGAGTAGTCAGGCGCTCGCGCGCGTGACGCTCAATGGCTCGAGCACGAACGTTTCTTGGCAGGGCAGGAACCTGGCGGCTTTCCCGGTCTCGCTCGTGCCGGGGCCGAATGTGCTCGAGATACGACTCGTGGATGGCACCGGTGTCGCCGCCTACGTCGTTCCCTCGCCCTTCGGCACGGGGAAACCGGTCAGTCTCGGATTCATCCCGCATCGCATGACCTACTTCCTGGCAACGCACCAGCCGCTGTCGACTCCGGCGGACTTCTATATGTCGCAGGCGAGGCAGGCGTGCACGCAAGTCGAGCAATCGCGATAGCGATCCGGTGCGCCCGTGCACGGGCAATTGAGTGGCCGAGGGTGCGATCTCCCCGCACACTTCGCCGTCTCTTTACCGCGCTGCTGTGCGCATTCAGCTTGGCCGAAACGCCGTCGTTGCTCTTGCGACGGACGAACGCGCCGGACAGGTTGGACGAGACCGTGACGGATGAACGGAGCGACACATGTGCCGATTGTCTCCCCCGAGACCTCGCTATTGCACGCTGCCTCGCGTCTCACGACCGTCCGAATGATTGAATCCGAAGTTCCAGACGCTGCGCAACCTCGCCAAACGACGGTCGCTGACAGCGCCGAGTTTACCGTTGTTCTCACAACCCTCGGCGCGCCGCTGTTGGCGCGCGTCGGCGCGCACTCGGACGCGCCAGTTGCCGCGGAATCCGGCCAGGCTGCCTGTCTCGCCGCGTACCTCGCCTGCGCGCCCGGACGCTGCGCCACGCGCGATGAAGTGGCCGGTATGCTCTGGAACGTAGACGGACAAACAGGGCCGCGCGAGAAACTCCGCAAGCTGGTGAGCCGACTGCGTGACCGCTTCGGTGAAGCTTCGTTCATCGCGGACAGCGACACGATTCGCCTCGGGCCGACAGTGCGCTGCGATCGCGACGAATTCCTTCAGGCCGCCGACGTACTCGATCACGAGCGCGCCGTGTCGTGCTATCGCGGCGATTTTTTCAGCCGCCACTCCTCGCGCATCCCCGACTTTGATGACTGGGCCGGCCGCGAACGCCTGCGTTTGCGTGCGACCTTCCGACGCTCGGCGCAGTTGGTGGTGCAGGAGCGGCTGTCCGCGCTGCGCTTTCAGGAGGCGCAGTTGCTCGCGCGGCGCGTGCGCGATCTCGATCCGCTCGACCAGGCCGGCTGGCGACTGCTACTCGAAACGCAGATGGCCAGCCGCGCGACTGCATTCGTGTCGGCTACCGCCGACGAGTTCGAGCGGCTACTCGAAGACGAAGGGCTGACCAAAGAGCGCGACACGATCTCGACGCTCGCGCGTGCCCGCCGCCCGATCGCCGCCGAGCCCGCCGCGGACTCTGGAATCGAGCGACTGCCGCTTACCAGTGTGGAACCGGTGGGCCGCGAGTCGGAATTCCGCACGTTGCTCGACGCGTGGAGTGCCGCGCAACGGCACCGCTCACGCGTGGTGGTGGTGACCGGGCAACCGGGGTTGGGGAAAACGCGATTGCTGCAAGACCTGCAGGCGCGCCTGCGCGCCGACGGGCAACGCGTGCTGTTCGTCAAGGCGAATCGTGGAGGCGCCGTCATCGCCTACGGATTCATCTCGTCGATCGCGCGTGCGCTGGCGAAGCTGCGCGGAGCGAGCGCCATTTCGCCGGAAAGCGCCGCCGTACTCGTCTCGCTCGATCCCACACTCTCGGCGGCGTTCCCCAACGCCAGACCCGATACTGCCTCTGGCAGCGAGGCGATGCGCCGCCGAGTGAAGGCCATTGAGGATCTCGTCATCGCGGTGACGGAAGACGCGCCCGTGGCCGTACTCCTCGACGACTGGCACTGGAGCGATACCGATTCCCGGGCCATCCTCGGCTCCGTGCTCGCCGATGTGGGTGGACGCGCGCTGCTCACCGTGGTAGCGAGTCGCTCCACACCGCGTGCACAGGCGGCGCAACTGGAACCGGCGCACTCGCATCTCGCGCAATCGCAACCGGAGCAACCGCGTGCATCCATAGAGTCGCCCGCCGGCAGCTCGGGCGCCTACGACGCGGTGTTGGTTGATGGCGCCATCCTGCTGCCGCTTTCCGCGCTGACAATCGATGAGGCGACGCAACTGGTCGCGTCCGTCGCGCCGTTGCCCGCAGCGTCGTGGGTCGGTGAGTTCATTGCGGCGCTGCACGATGTGTGCGGCGGGGTACCACTGCATCTGATCGAAACGCTGCAGCTCGCGCTCGACACGGGGGCGCTCGAGTGGACGGAGAGCGGCTGGCGTGCGCCCGACGTTTCGCGGCTGCTGCAGTTGCTGACGGACGGTGCGTCCTTGCAGCACCGGCTGACGAGACTGTCTGCCGACGACTTGCATTCGCTGCAGGTGCTGGCGATCGGCGGTGGTACGCTGGACGAGCGCACGCTGATCGCGGCCTGCGAGGTCACGGCGGAGGCCGGTCAGTCGGCGCTGCTGTCGCTGGAACGACAGCGCATGATCATGCATGTCGGCGACGGATGGACCGTCGCTCACGATGAATACGCCACGCGCGCGGCCGCCATGCTTGCCCTCCCGCTGCGTCAGCGCACGCATGCGCATCTTGCACGTGCGCTCCTGGATAGCGGGGTGGGTGCAAGCGAGCCCGCACCGGATTGCGTGCGCGCCGCGGCCGCTCATCTCCGACGCGCCGACGACCTGCCGGCGGCGATCGCACTCTTCATGCGCGTTCGTCACCAACGTCGACGCCATCGGCAGCACGTGTCCACGACGCTGCTGGCCGCTGAGCTGTACGGAGCCGACTATGCCGCGCGCGTTGCCGCGCACGTGTATGAACTCGATCGCGTCGCCCGTCGTCGGCGGCGGACGCGCGTCGCCGCGATCGCAGGAACGCTCACCGCCGTCGCGGCGGCGGCGTTCGTGCTCGTTCGACCGGCCGCGCGCATAGCGCCGCGCACCCTGCAGTGGTCGCTCGATATTCTCGCCGTCGATACCAGCTCGGCGGTGCAGTATTTGTATTCCCTGCCGATCGATTCCAGCCTCGCGGAGTCGACGGAGCCGATTGACGTCGCGCGCATGGCGACACGCACGACCATACCCAGCGGAACGACCGAAGAGGCCCCGCGCCCTTTCGCCGACGAATGGGCCGTCGTTCGCACCCGCGCCGACGGGGCGGGCACCGAGATCGCGCTGGTATCGGCCGCAGGCTCGTCGTCTACGTTGACCGATGATCGCAGCGACAACGTCCATCCCAGCTGGTCGCCCGATGGGCGGCAGCTGGTTTTCGCCACGAGTCGATGGAGCGCGCGCGGCCACACGGAACTTGCGGTGCTTGATCCGGCCACGCGCCAGATCCAGCGAATGCTTCCCGCTGGCGCCGAGCCGCGAACGGACCGCACGCCGCAGTGGAGTCCCGACGGCCGGCACATTGCCTTCATGCGCACGCTGCACAACGAAGGGTCGTTGCAGTTATGCGTCACCACAATCGATGCGGCCGACGTGCACTGTGATCCGGTGCGCGACGGTGGCGCGCCGCTTCAGCTGGGGTGGGCGAGCGATACACTGCTGTTCGCTCGCGTGGCGCGCGGATCGGAACAGCAGATGGTGGAGGTCGGCGTGCATCGCGATGCGATCCCCGTGACCCGCGCGCGTACGCCTGCCCTGACGATCTCTGCGAATGGCGAGTGGATTGCCTGCGACTGCCCCATCACGGACGGTGGCGGCGATGGCTGGGTCGTGGGCCGTCTGGTTTCATCGTGGCGCGCAGACAACGCGCGCGCGCTCACCTTGCCGGCCGGGATGGTCTTCCGCAACGCACTCTGGCATGAGCAGGCGTCGTCGTCGCTGCGCGTGGACTCGGTGCGTATCGCGCCGTCGCTTGGGAATCCGCGGGTGGGGACGGACTTTGCCTTGCGTGCAGAGGCGTGGCGCGGCCGCGATGGGTGGCGTCCCGCGACGCACATCCGCTGGCGTACGCTCGACAGCGCGATCGCGACCGTCGATTCGACAGGACGGCTGACGGCATATCGTGCGGGGCGTGTGACGATCCTGGCGTCGCTGGCAGGCTGGCGCGAAACCCGCGTGTCGCTCACGATCGTGGAGAACGCCACACCGGTGCTGCTCGACGAATCGTGGCGTGCAGGCATTGGCGCCGCCTGGACGCCGTTCGGTGAGCCACGACCGCAGACGGTATCCACGTCGTCGGGTATGGCATTCACCAATGGCGGCGACGGACGATTCGTGAGTGGTGCCTACAGCGCTGTCGCGCTCGACGTATCGGCCGGGCTGGCGGTGGACTTCCAGCTGTCCGCGCCGATCACCGACACGCAGTGGCAGACGCAGGATGTCGCGCTGATCTTCGGGCTGCGGGACCGTGAGTTGTCGCTGTGGGATCACCGCGGTGGCTATGTGTGGGGCGAGTCGAGGGGGTGGGGCGATGGCTGTGGCCTGGCGGTGCCCGCTGATGCCGAGGGCGCGCACTTTGGCGAAACCATGCGCGCGGGGCTCGGTGCACAATCTGCGGCAGTCGCGATGCGCGATGCGTGGCGTGCCGGCGGCTGGTTCACGGTGCGATTGCAGCTCTTCCCGGACGGTCGCTGCGGCGTAGCCGTGAATGGCGAGCCCGTGGGCATGGGCCGCGTAAGCGCCGGTCGCGCCGCGCGGCTGGTGCTGTGGGGCAACAGTGTTGGCACGACCATGGCCGTAGGTCCTGTTCGCGTGCGGCAGGGAGTGGTGACGGACATCGACTGGAGGCGGGCGTCACGCTAGCGCTGTGTCCTCGACAGCACATTGCGCTCCCCGAATCACGTCGCAGGTTATCTCGTGATGCGGCGGACTGGCTCGCGGGGCTGCCCGATGCACGTGCGCGCCAACCCGGTTGCCGGGGTGGGAACGGGAACGTGTAGCCCCTATCTTCTGGTTCGTCGCCGGCTGGCCCCGGGCTGGCCCACCTTACTTCTCTCTTTTGGAACGCCATGCGAATCTGCGTTGCCGCTGAAACGGCTCCACGCGAACACCGCGTCGCGCTGGTCCCCGACAGTGTGGCGAAGCTCGTCAAGGCGGGGCACGAGATCGTGGTGCAGTCAGGCGCCGGTGCGG
>JBBQSM010000060.1:0-23791 GCA_038234895.1 Gemmatimonadales bacterium | reverse complement strand
CACATGCGGCAGGGCAGGGAACGGACGCACGGCGACACCACGCGCACGCAACGCCTGACCCACCGCCACGCAGTTGGCCACGGGAACGCACACGAAGTTCGCGGACGATGGCATGGGCGCGAGACCCATCGCGCGCAACGCCTCGGCAAGGCGCTCGCGCAGTACAACGGCGAGTTGCACATGCTCGTCCACCCACGCGCGGTCTTCACGCAACGCAGCCAGTGCCATCCGTTCCGCCAGCGCGTTCAGCTTATACGGGCCGCGCGACTTCTCCACTTCCATCACCAGCCGCGGGTGACCGATCGCGTACCCGATGCGCAGCCCCGCCAGTCCGAACGCCTTGCTCATCGTGCGAATGACCAATACCCGGTCGGAGGTACGCGCCAACTCCACCGACGACACCCCGGCGAACTCGGCGTACGCCTCATCGATGAACACCACACCGCGTGATTCTGCGATCACCCGCTCAATCGACTCGCGCGCGACCATCGCACCGGTCGGATTGTTGGGCGAGCACAGGTACACGATCTTGGACGGCGTCGCGAGCAAACCGTCGATATCCGGCTGATGTGACGACAGTTCCGTAACGCCCGCGTATGCCAGCGCGTTCATGCGTGCAAAGATCGGAATCATTGCAAACGATGGTTCGGGGCCGGTGACCAGATCGCCGGGCTCGCCGAAGGCGCGCATGGCGGAATCGAGAATGTCATCAGAACCGCAGCCGGTCACGATCATATCGGGCGTCACGCCCACGAACGCCGCGAGTTCCGCCTTCAGCTCCGCCGCGTACAACGTTGGGTATCGCGTGACAGTCGATACGGCGATCTCGCGCATGGTCCGTTCGGCGGCAGGCGGCAGCCCCCAGAGATTCGTATTGTCGGTCAGGTCCAGATCGATCGGCGACCGCTTTGGATCGTACAGCGGTACCGCATCGTATGCCGCACGCGCGATCGCCAACCGGTCGCCCGTATTGGCAGATGCACTCGCGCCCGTTGCCGCTCCAGTCGAACTCGCGCTCATGCGTTGTCTCCGGTGACCGTGCGCTGTGCTGCGCTCTCCACAGCTACGACCGCACTGTTTGTCCACGCCCGCGCCGCGGCCGCATGGCCCGGCAATCCCTCGGCATCGGCAAAATACGCCACCGACTCCGACAGACTCGCCGCCGCCTCCGGCGATACGCGTTGCCAGGTAGTCCAGCGCACGAAGTCGAGCGTGGAGAGCCCCGAATAGCAGCGTGCCGCGCCGGCGGTGGGGAGCACGTGATTGGCGCCCGTCATGTAATCGCCAAATGCCACGGCACTGCTTTCGCCCACGAAAATGGTCCCGGCGTTGCGCAGTGCAGCGAGCGTGTGCTCGCGCGAGGCATCGTTCACCACGAGCAGCAGATGTTCCGCGGCCCAACTGTTGGAGAACGCGATTGCTTCTGCGAGCGACGCCGTTGTCACGATCGCGCCGCGCGCGGCGAGCGCGATGCGCACGATCTCCGCACGCGGCGCCGTCTCCAGCAATGTCGCCAGCGCGGATTCCACTTCGGCCAGTTGCGCCGGCGCGCTGGTGCCAACCAGCACGGCAATCACCGCCGCATCGGGGTCGTGCTCCGCCTGCGCCAACAGCTCACGCGCAATCGCCAGCGGCGACGCCGATTCGTCGGCCAGTACCAGCAGCTCGCTGGGGCCCGCTGGCGAGTCGATGGCGACGCTCTTCACCAATTGCAGCTTGGCTTCGGCCACATATGCGTTGCCCGGTCCGACAATGCGATCGACCTGCGGCACGGTCGCGGTGCCCAATGCCATTGCCGCGATCGCACCCGCGCCACCGATGGCAAACAGGCGATCCACGTTGGCCAGAGCGGCGGCGGCCAGCACCACCTGCGATGGCATTCCATTCGGCCCCGGCGGCGAGCAGACAATCACTTCACTCACGCCGGCCACCCGTGCCGGAATTGCACCCATCAGCAGCGAACTCGGATACGCGGCCCGCCCGCCCGGCGCATACACGCCCACACGCCCCAGCGGGTCCGGCCGGCGACCCACCAGCACACCCGGCTCCGACTCCACTTCGACGGCTCTTGGCAGGAACGCCGCGTGTACCGCGGTGATGTTTCGCGCCGCCCGCTCCAGCGCGTCGCGCAGCAGCGGATCGAGCGTAGCCAGCGCCTGCGTCCACTGCGCGCGCGGTACTTCGATCTGCTCGAGTACTATCCCGTCGTACGCGAGCGCGAAGTCACGCAGCGCGGCATCTCCCTCGGTGCGTACGCGTTCGATGGCGGCAGCGGTGCGCGTGCTGACGGTCGGATCGCCGGACACGGTGCGGTCGGTGATGGTGCGACGTGTGACGTCGTCGAGCGTTGCCAGTGGGCCGCGCGCGCGCAGTGTCACGAGCGAACGCGGGATGTCGGTCGCAGCACTCATGGCACGAGACGCTCGATGCGAGTGACGAGAATGCCCTCGCCGCCGAGTGCGCGAAGCTGCGAGATGGTGCGATAGATGGTGGATGCCTTTACCACCGCGTGCACCGCGACAAACCGACCGCCGCCGGCGATATCTATGACGGTGGGTCCGTTCAGTCCCGGCAGGATGGCGCGCACCTCGTCGAGCCTATCGCGCGGCACGTTCGCCATGAGATAGCGCTCGCCGCGCGCCCGGATGACGGACGCCAGGGCGGTCACCAGATCGTCGAACTCCTGCTTCCGGCTCGGATCGCCGTTGCGCGGACCACCGGCGGCCGTGACCAGGTGCGCGCTCGAGAGCAGCACGGTCTCGACCTCGCGCAGGCCGTTCACCCGCAGTGTGGACCCGGTGGATGTCAGATCCACCACCACGTCGGCGATCCCCAAATGCGGCGCAATCTCGGCTGCCCCCGACACCGGTACGATCTCGACCGGGCGTCCACGGTCGGCGAAGAACCGTTTGGCGATGCGCGGAAAGACGGTGGCCACACGGGCCGGCTTCTCTGCCGACCCGATCTGGTCAATAGAAGTGATGCCGGCGTCATCTTTGGCCGCGACGACCAAACGGCAGCGGCCGAAGCCCAGATCCAGATGCGACACCAGCGCCCTTTCCGACTCGGACACCAGGTCCCACCCCGTCACGCCCACATCGGCGGCGCCGTCGGCGACGAACTCGGGGATGTCCTGTGCCCGGACGAAAATGGCTTCGAACTCTCCGCCCAACGAGGCGGTCAGGGAGCGTTCGCTGGAGGAGCGAACCTCAAGTCCCGCGTCATTGAACAGCTCGCGGGTGTCTTCACTGAGACGGCCCTTGTTTGGTAACGCTATGCGCAGCATGGGGTTCCGGTGGTTCGCGTGGTGCCGCGCCGGCAGTCGCCGGCACAAAAAAGGCCCGTCCGGGAGGGACGAGCCGAGGCAGATTTGGAGAGTGTGGGTCGGCCGTTACGCCGAGTACCCGCATACGCCCATCGCGCCCCAGCCCGTCGGGCCGTGACCGTGATGCGCATGATGGTGGCGGGAGGCGTTGAGAGTCATCACAGGGGAGCGTAGTGCACTCGGTGACGTGCGTCAAGTCGACGTGGCGTTGTTTTGCGGCTGCCAATTGCCACAGGGGGCACTCGTGAATAACTTCACAAGGCTCACAGGGCCCTGTGAGCGGCACGTGCGAGTCCTGAGCACGAAAAAATTCGATCTGGCCTTGGAGGCTTTTCGACATGCGGTTCTTCGGCACAGCAGTAATGGCGGGTGCAGCACTCGTGTTGAGCGCGTGCGGCGGTGGTGAGAAGGCGGCTCCGGCTGATTCTGCGGCGATGGCTCCTGCGGCTGAAATGGCTCCGGCCGCTGAAGCGGCTCCGGCCGCTGGCGCGATGGCCCCGATCACGGGCACCACGCATGAAATCAAGATGATCGGCGACGGCACGGGCTATCGTTATGAGCCCGCGGAAATCACGATCAAGCAGGGCGACGGCATCAAGTTCACGATGGTCAGCGGTGGCCCGCACAACGTGGCATTCGATCCCGCCACGCTCCCGGCCGACGCCAAGACGGCGCTCCTCGCCAACATGCCCGAGCAGCAGGGTGAGCTCGCTGGCAAGATTCTCCTGAACGCCAACGAGACGTACACGATTTCGTTCGCCGGCGTGCCGGCTGGCACGTATGACTTCAATTGCACGCCGCACCTCGCGATGGGCATGAAGGGCAAGGTCACGGTCCAGTAATCGGATCGTGCCGTAGCAGGTCGCGGGGGCTGACGCTGGTGCGTCGGCCCCCGCGCTCGTTTCAGGCTTTCGCCGCCGCGCCCACACAATGACGCTGACCTCCGCCAATGGATCGGGCAGTCACGATCGACTTCCGCGCGCCGGCTGGATTTCGGCGCGTGCGCGGAATGCGTCGCGCCGGGTAGGGCGCATCTCGCTGGTGGGCGGCTTAGCGCTGCTGACCACGGCGTTGGTGCTCGTCTTTCTGCCACGTGGCGCCGACCGGATCGTGCGCGCCGAACTGAACCGACTCGCGCCGCCGACCGACACGGTTGCGTTGCTCACCCGCCTCGACAGTCTCATCACCGAGCGCGCGCAGGCCCGACTCGCGGACTCGCTTCGCACCGATTCGCTCCGCGCCAATCCAGTGGCGCGCGCTATTGGCGTCACCTCGGTGGACTCCACGTCGGTGGACTCCACGTCGGTGGACTCCACGTCTGTGGACTCCAGGTCTGTGAACTCCACGACTGCGGTACGCGCCGCCGTTCCCCCAGCCCCGCCCGACCCCGCGATGCGAGAGCTGCGACAGCTGCTGCAACGGGCTGGCGATGTACCGCTGGTGGAGAGCTATCGCGCACTCGCGCAGGCCGCCGCGCTGCGCAGCGACGGACGCGCGCGGGCGTTGGCAGACTCGCTCGAGACGCTGCATCGTGAGCGCGAAGCGTACGCGGCGTTGGGCGGCGCCGATGCACGCTACGCCGCGCTGACGACGCAAATCGCGGCGCTGGGTCAACGACTGGTGCGGCAGGGCGCACTACGCCTGCGTGCGGCACAACAACCGGCGGCCGTGTCTGCGCGAATGCTCACGGATTCCGCGCGCATCGCTGGCACCGACTCCACCGTCGCGTCGATATCGTCGGTCACATCGACTGTCGCATCGTCCGTCACAGCGTCCGCCAGCTTGCCAGCCGCCGTCGCCGCCGCCGCCCTCAGCGCTGCGCGCGAGGATACTCGCCTGCGCGCTGCATCGGTGGAGCGGACGTTGCGCGCGCAACTGGCGGAGGCGCGGCGCGAGAACGCGCGCGTGGCCGCCCGCCGGACAACGCTCGAGTCGCAATTGAGCGCCTCTGTCCCGCCTGCGGCTGTCCTGCTTGCCGCTCTCGTGGTGGGCGTCTCACTCGGCTTTGCCAGCGCGCTCCTTCGCGAAGTGCGTCAGCCAACCGTGAGCGACGAGGCCGAGCTCGAACGGCTCACTGGTGCGCGGGTCATTGCGGCGTCACCGCCCAAGTCGAGACGACGCGCACAAACGTCCGGGCCATCGGTGCGTGATGACGTCAACGCTGCGTACCCGCTCGTGCATTTGGCGCTGACGGGGATTGGCGAAGTGGCGCGCGTCGTGGAAATCGTAGCCGAATCCAGAAAAACCGCAGCGATCGTCGCGGTTCAGGTCGGCCTCGTGGCCGCCGGCGAGTCGCGGGCCGTGGCCATCGTCGATCGGGCTGATGCACCGGCCGTTGTGACCCGACTGCTTCGGGAACGGTACGGGTTGCACGTGCCTGCGGCACCATCGGCAGGCACAACCCGGCACGCAGAGCGGCAGGTGACCACGGTGACCATCGACCGCGACCTGTCGATCGACTTGCGTCCAGTGGTGTTGGATGGCGCGCCGGAAACCGACGCGTATGACCTGACATTGATGCCGCAGGACGCCCAAGGGTTCTCCGGCGCCGATGCTGTCGTCTGCGTTCGCCTGGGGGAGACGTCGCTCGCGTGGCTGAGCGCCGTGGTGCGGCAGGCGCGCCTGCGCGGCGTTCGCATTCGCGCCGTCCTGCTTTGGGTCGGCGGCGCTCCGGGACAGTGACCGGGACAGTGGCCGGGACAGTGGCCGGGACAGTGGCCGGGCGCTCGCGCACTTTCTCCGTTGTCGCACGGCGGCTACTCTCCGCATCCTATGTGGGCTGACACACTGTTTGAACTCGAGCGCGGACACCTGCTGCGGCTGGCCCTGTGGGGTGGCGCCAGCGTGCTGGTGGGGACGCTGCTGTTCGCCGTCATCATGCTTCGACGGCTCGAGGCGCCGCTCCTGCGCCATTTCGCTATTCAGAGCGCTGCCTGGGGTGTGGTCGATGTGATCATCTGCCTCAGTGCGTGGCGCGGACTCGCACTGCGGGACTACGCCGGCGCGCAAAAGCTGCTCAACATCCTGTGGCTCAACACCGGGCTCGATGTGGGGTATGTCGCCGTCGGAGCGACACTTGCCCTGACTGCCTGGCGTTGGGGTGCTCGCGCCGGTGGTATCGGCGCCGGGATCGGTGTGGTGGTGCAGGGCATGGCGCTCTTTCTCCTTGATTTGCGCTTGCTGCTGGTCATCGGGCCGATGCAGTAGCCGATGCCGTAGTCGACACACGCTGCGGTATTCGTCCGATCCTTCTTCCGCTGGCATCACGAATGGAACCTGTCATCCCCGATCTGCGCGATGTGCCGCGCGCCGACGCGTACGCGCAACTGCGTACCATGCAGTCGCTCTTGCTTGAGGGTACCGGCGATCCTATCGCGGCCATGGCGACGATCAGTGCCTTGCTCCATCACGCGTTCGGACATCTCTGGACGGGCTTCTATCGCGTCGTCGATGCCGGCCGTCTGCTGCGCGTTGGACCGTATCAGGGATCGCTTGGCTGCCTGGACATTGCGTTCGGCCGTGGCGTGTGCGGCACGGCGGCCGCCGAACGTCGCACGGTGGTCGTGGCCGACGTGCACACGTTTCCCGGGCACATCACCTGTGATCCGCGATCACGGAGCGAAATCGTGGTGCCGGTGTTCGACGCAGCTGGCGCGTTGATTGCGGTGCTGGACATCGATTCCGGCGTGCCGGACGCGTTCGGTGACGCCGACCGCGACGGACTGGAGTCGCTGGTGGCTTGGTTCGCCCGTCCGACGTATGTTCCGCTCCCCGTCTAGGCCTTCCCCGATCCCGACCCCGCGCATGCCCGGCTACTCCGATCGGATCAATCACGCCTTCGCCTTCGCTGCCAAGCACCACGACCAGCAGGTGCGCAAAGGCACCAAGCTGCCGTACCTCACGCATCCGGCAAACGTGGCGCTCATTCTTGGCAGCTACGACTGCAACGAGGACACGATCGTGGCGGGCGTGTTGCACGATGTCGTCGAGGATTGCGTGCGCGATGGATGGACGCGCGACATGCTCGAGGAGCGGATCGGCCGCAAGTTTGGCGCGAGTGTGCTCACCACGGTGCTCTGTGTGACGGAGCGTCGCATCGACGACGACGGGGTCGAGCTGTCGTACGATGATCGCAAAAACGACTATCTCGCGCGACTCTCCACGGCAAACGAAGACGCGCTGTGGGTGTGCGCGGCCGACAAGGTGCACAACGCGAACTCCATCCTGTCCGATTTGCGCCGCACCTCTTTTCCTGAAACAGTCTGGGGACGTTTCTCGGTCGATCGGGAAGGCACGGTTCGGTGGTACCGGCGCGTAGGCGAACGACTGCGCGCGCTCGGCTTCAACGAGCCGATCGTGGATGAGTTGGAGCTCGCGGCGCGCGATCTGGATACGGCGCGGATATGAACGGATGAACTGCTCGGCCGCGGATACGAACCGATAGTAACGGAAACAGCTCGCGGATACCACAACAACATTGAAATGTTGTTCGCAGTATCCGCGAGCTGTTTCCGTTCGTATCAGTTTCTATCCGCGGCCGAGCAGTTCATCCGTGTGCATCCGTGTGCATCCGTGTGCATCCGTGTGCATCCGTGTGCATCCGTGTGCATCCGTGTGCATCCGCCTGCATCCACGCCAATCACACTACGCCGGCTGCAACACTCCGCCGCCGTACGTGCGTTCCACGTAGTTCTCAAGAATCACGAGAAACTCCGCCACGATGCGGTCGCCCTTGAGCGTGGTGAACAGTTTGCCGTCCACGTACACAGGCGCCTTGGGTTCCTCGAACGTACCGGGCAGCGAAATGCCGATGTTCGCGTGCTTCGATTCGCCGGGGCCGTTTACGACGCAGCCCATCACGGCAACCTTCATTTCCACCACACCGGGTTTCGACTCGCGCCACAGTGGCATCTGCTCGCGCAGGTAGCCCTGAATGTCTTCCGCCATGTGCTGGAAAAACGTGCTCGTGGTGCGCCCGCATCCCGGACAGGCGGTCACTTGCGGCGCGAATGAACGCAGGCCGAGCGACTGCAGAATTTGCTGCGCGACGAACACTTCTTCGCGGCGATCACCGTTCGGCTTGGGCGTCAGCGATACGCGGATTGTGTCGCCGATTCCTTCGCTGAGTAGAATCGCGAGCGCGGCGCTCGAGGCTACCACACCCTTGGTGCCCATGCCGGCTTCGGTCAGCCCCAGATGCAGCGGATAGTCGCAACGCGCGGCCAGCCGGCGATAGCACTCCACCAGGTCTGGCACGACTGAAATCTTCGCGGAGACGATGATCTTGTCGTGGCCGAGTCCGACTTCTTCGGCGAGCGTCGCGGACCGCAATGCACTCTCGAGCATCGCGTCCATGTACACGTCCTTCGCGTCGCGCGGCGTGGTGGCGTTCGCGTTCGCGTCCATCATCTGCGTGAGCAGGTCCTGGTCCAGCGAACCCCAATTCACGCCGATACGCACCGGCTTGTCGTGGTCGATGGCCGCCTGCACGATCGTGGTGAAGTTCGCGTCGCGATGCTTCGACCCCACGTTGCCCGGATTGATGCGGTACTTGTCCAGCGTGGCTGCGCACTGCGGGTACTTCGTGAGCAGCAGGTGCCCGTTGTAGTGGAAATCGCCGATCAGCGGGACGTCCAAACCGAGGTCGTCGAGACGCTGGCGGATCTCCGGCACGGCTTTCGCCGCCTCATCGTTGTTGACGGTGATGCGCACCTTTTGCGAGCCGGCCTCGAAGAGCTCGGCTACCTGCTGCGCCGTGGAGGCGGCGTCGGCGGTGTCCGTATTCGTCATCGACTGCACGACGATCGGGGCGGCGGAGCCGACGGTGACGCCGCGGACGCGGACGCTGGCGGTGTGGCGACGAATCGGTGATGTCACGATGAACCCTGAGCAGTGGAATGCCGTACGGACGCGTATGCTACGCTCGTAAGGTAGCAGGGAAGGTAGCGCCGTCAGCCACTCCACCCCAAGTTCCGGCCATGGCCGATCAACACGATTCCCCCGACGCAAGCAACGGCGCACCCGCCGCCGAGGCCCCGGACACCGGTGCCGCCGCTTCAGACGCGCCGCCGCGCAAGTCATTTGGCAGACGCAACTGGGGCAAGCTGACACTTTTGACGCTCATCGGGGTACCGTGTCTCGCTCTCGTCGTGTGGACCGTCGTGGCGATGACGTACACGTATTCGACAGGGGAGCGCGCCGGCTACGTGCAGAAGATGTCTCGCAAGGGGTGGCTCTGCAAAACGTGGGAAGGCACGCTCTATACCGATATCGCCCGCGGTTTCCGATCGGACAGTTTCAATTTTACGGTACGCAGCGACTCGATCGCACATCTGGTCGACAGCCTGAGTGGCAAGCGAGTTGCAGTACGGTACGACCAGCACGTCGGACTTCCCACGTCATGCCTCGGTGATACCGAGTACTTCGTGACCGGGGTGCGTGCTATTCCTGAATAACCAGAGGACGTATGAAGAAAACGATTCGTTTGATCGGGCTGGCCGCGTTGGTCGCCCTCCCCGCCATTTCTCAGGCCCAGACCACCCGGCCGGTGACCTTCGGCGTCAGCGGCGGCCTCTCCGCCCCCATGGGCAATCTCGGCGACTTCGTCGATGCCGGTTACAACGTCACCGGACACATCTGGTTCAAGCCAGCCTCGCTCAACTCGCTGGGATTCCGCGGCGACGTGAGCTACGACAATTGGAAGTACAAGGTCGGCAACGTCAACGCGCGCAATCTCGGCGTGACCGGCAACATCATTCTGCAGCCGTCCGCGCGCCAGTCGTCCGTCGTGCCGTACTTCATCGGTGGTGGTGGCCTGTTCAGCGGCAAGAGTTACACGGCGAATAACTCGTCGGTCACCAGCAGCGACCTGGGCGTTCAAGCCGGCGGCGGCATCGAGTTCCGGCTCGCCGGCTTCTCGACCTTTGCCGAAGTGAAGTTCGTGAACGTCTTCAGCGACAACGAAAGCACGAACTGGGTGCCCATCACATTCGGAATCAAGTTCTAGACTGAAGGGTAGCCTGCCCGTCGCACCATTCGACGGCAGATCAAAACGCGGGGCCAGTCGCATACAGTAGCGGCTGGCCCCGACTCGCTTGCACTATTCGTCAATGCAGCAATCATCGCCTCCCGTCATTATCGTAGGCGCCGGTATCGCCGGCCTGGTGTGTGCCATCGAGCTGCACCGCGCCGGCCGCCCGGTGGTGATCCTCGAAGCTGCCGCTGACGTCGGCGGCCGCGTGCGCTCGTCGCTCATCGACGGCGTGGTGATCGATCACGGATTTCAGGTGCTCTTCACGGCGTACCCAACGCTCGGCACCTATCTCGACCTCGATGCCCTCATGTTGCGGCGCTTCCTCCCCGCCGCACGTATCGTACGCGACGGACACGTCTCGCTGATCGGCGACGCGCTGCGCGATCCTGCACTCCTGCTGGATACGGTCCTGGCGCGTGCGGTCTCGTTCGGCGACAAGTTGCGCCTGCTCGCGTTGCGCCGATTCGCGCAGCAGCTGAGCATCGATGATTGTTTTGGCGCACGCTACGCCGGCGTGTCCACGCGCGAATTTCTCGAATCACGTGGCTTCGGCGGTGCAGTCATCGACGGGTTTTTTGCGCCATTCTATGGTGGCATCCTGCTCGATCGCACGCTCTCGACCAGTGCGTCGATTCTGCTCTTCACGTTCAAGATGCTGGCCGAGGGGAGCACGGCGGTTCCGGCACACGGCATGGGCGCGATCAGTGCGCAACTGGCCGCGCAACTGCCGCGCGGATCGGTACGTATCGGCGTTGGTGTACGCGGCATTGACGTGCGTGATGGACGCGCCTGCGGCGTCTCACTCGACGATGGCAGTCGTTTCGACGCCGCTGATGTCGTGATCGCCACCGAACCGCCGGCCGCCGCGCTGTTGGCGCGCACGGCGGGAATCACGCTCGCGGTGCCCGAGGGCGCGCGAGGATGCACCACGCTGTATTACACCGCCGCACGCTCGCCATTGCCGGGTAAAGCACTGTGGTTGAACGCCGAGCCCAGTGCCGTGATCAGTCACGCGGTGACGCTGACCGATGTCGCACCCGAGTATGCCAAGGGGATGCACCTGATCGCCGCCACCGCACTGGGCGAGGGCGCCAACTTGCCGGACGAACTCCTGGACGACGTGGCCAGGCGTGAGATCGCCATGATGGCGGCGGCCAGCGGTGACACCGCGCACACGTCGCTCACACGTCTCGCTATCTGGCGGGTACCATACGCCCAGTTCGCCCAGCCTCCAGGCTGGCGTGAACAGCGCCCCACCATCGCGTGCGGGCTGCCGGGGTTGTGGCGTGCCAGCGAAGTCCTGCACTCCAGCTCACTCGAAGGTGCAGCGCGCGGTGGCCAATCTGCGGCGCGCGCCTTGCTGCAGCCGCGTTGAGCATCTTCACACTAAATCGAGCACCGACCGGATATTCATGCGACCTCTTTCGAAACGCTTCTCGCTGCCGCGTCGCCAGCACGCTGTCGTTATGTGTGTGGCGATGGCGTTGGCACCCGCACTGCTCTCCGCGCAGTCGTTGCGTCAACAGACCGCCTACAGCGTCGACGGACCGCAGCAGGTACTGTCGGCCAACCCGTTCCTGCCGCTCTTCGGCAACTTTCAGCTGGAATACGAGCGGGTGATCAACCCGAACGTGACCTTCGCCTTCGCCGGCTCGCTCACCGAGTGGGACGACGACCGCTACAGCAACATCGACGCAAAACTGCGTCTCTATCCGCAGGAAAACGCGCTGCGTGGCGTGGGACTCGCGGCATCGGTCGGACTGGGCGGCATCCGACGGGCCGGTCTCCAGGATTGTCCGCAGGACAGTCCCTGCACATTCACGCCGAACACGACGGTTCGCGGACCGACCTTCGCCGTGGAAGGGAGTTATCAGTGGCTGCTCGGCACACGCAATGCGACGGCCATTACTGCAGGCTTCGGCGCCAAGCGGTATTTCGTGGGCCAGGATGAGCTGCGCGACCGCAGCCGCGTCCGGCCCACCGGTCGCCTGTCGATCGGCTACGCGTTTTAGAACGCGCAGCCGATCAGCAGGTCTTCAGGAATCGCTTAGAACTTGAACGACACGCCGGCGAAGAGCAGCGGCAGATCGCCAAAGCCGACCTGGCCGACTACGCTCAACGACGACAGCAGATTAAAGCGGGCGCCGCCCTGAATGCCGACTCCTGAATCGGTGTTGCTCGCATCCACGCCGGCGGTCGTGCAGCCGGTGCAGTCCGCGGAGACGCGCACGAGGCCAATGCTCGCGCCGGCGAAAAGGTCGAGACGCGGCTGGGCGGCGACGGGGAAGTGCAGATTACCCTGCGCCATCAACGGAATGACAGTGGTGGATGCGGAGAAGCTGCCCACCGTTTCCTTATTCCGCTGAAAACCGACGAACCCGCCGATGCCGAGGTGCACCTTCTGCGTGAGTGAGAGCACACCCCACTCCACCATGCCGCCCAGTCCGGAACCGTCGTAGTCACCGCCGGTCATGAAGCCCACCGTCGCCACACGATCGCCAGTGGTGAAGGGCACGGTCGTGCTCTGTGCGGACATGGCGCCAATCGGCGCGGCGAGTACTGCGGCAATGGCAAGTGTACGAAGACGCTTCATAGTCGGGATTCCGTCAGGGAAGTGTTGCAAGGCGGTCGCGTAAGTGCGGCAACTGCTACCGAAGCAATGCGGAACCCAAAACTGTGTCAAGCAATCCGGTTCAGATGGCCGGGACCATGACGCCGAGCAGTGGAGCGACGTCCACGAGCCGCATGACGGTCGTGCTCGCTCCCGCCGCGACAAGACGCGCCGCGTCCACGATCTCCGCGTACCCAATAACCGTCATGCCCGCCGTGCTCGCACCCTGCACCCCGAGCGGGCTGTCTTCCACCACGATCGTACGTAACGGGTCGAAGCCCATCTGCTGCGCGGCATGTAGAAACAGATCCGGCGCCGGCTTGGGACGCGCGACGTCCATGGCCGAAAAACGACGCCCCTCGAAGCGCGCCAGCAGCCCGGTCACGCCGAGCGTCGTGCGCATCTTCGCATGCTCGCCGTTCGACGCAACCGCGTAGCGCACGCCGGCCGCATCCAGTGCGTCCAACAGGGTCGAAATACCATCCACCTGCACGAGATCCCGTTGCAGCGCCACCGTCACGTCGGTGTGAAATCGGTCGAGCAGATTGTCGGGCGGTGCCTGCCCCAGCATTTCCGTAGCAATCTCGATGCAGCGCGCCATGGAGTTGCCCATGAAAATCGAGAGCGAACGCTCGGTGGTCATCGGCAGCCCGATCTCCGTGAGCAGGCGCGCCCACACGCCGTTCGATATTCGCTCGCTGTCCACCAGCACACCGTCGCAATCGAAGATCACTCCGTCGAGCGCAGCCAGCAGCGGAAGCGTCGGTGTTGCGGCGGCATCACTCACCGTGGTCACGCCGCCGTGAGCGCGAGACTCTCGTGCGCTTGCCGTAACTGCTGCGCGACGGCGTTCGGACCGGTGCCTCCATCGATGTCACGCACCGCCAACGATGCGCGCGCGCTCAGCGATTCCTTGGTGTCCATGTCAAAGAGTGCGTGTGCGGCGAGAACGCGATCCATTGGCAACTGATCGAGCTCGATACCGCCTTCTTCGGCCTGGCGCACGAGCGAGCCGACCGCGCTATGTGCTTCGCGGAAGGTTGCGCCGCGACGCACGAGATAATCGGCGAGATCGGTGGCCATCATGCCGCTGGAGACGGCGGCGCGCATGCGGTCCGTGTTGAAGCGCAACTCGGATACGGCGCCCGCGACGGCCGGAAGCACGAGCAGCAACATGTCGATGGCGTTGAACATCGCGCGCTTGTCGTCTTGCAGATCCTTGCTGTATCCGCTCGGCAGCCCCTTGATCGTGCCCATCAGCGAGACCAGATCGCCGAGTACGCGTGCTCCCGATCCGCGCGCGAGTTCGAAGACGTCGGGATTACGCTTTTGCGGCATCATGCTCGAGCCGGTGGAGAAGCCGTCGCCGAACTTCACGAAGCCGAACTCGCTGGAGCCGTAGACGATCATATCTTCCGCGATGCGCGAGCAGTGCGCGGCGATCATGGCGCACGTGAACAGCGTTTCGGCGACGAAGTCGCGATCACCGGTGGCATCGATGCTATTCTGCGAAATGGCGGCGAACCCGAGCTCGCTTTGCAACAGCTGGCGCGAAACAGGAAAGGCGGAACCGGCGATGGCGCCTGAGCCGAGTGGCATGGTGGAGGCGCCACGATGGGCGGCGGCGAGGCGCGTGCGATCCCGATGCAGCGGCCAGAAATGCGCGAGCAGCCAGTGTGTGCCACTCACGGGTTGGGCGCGCTGCAGATGCGTGTACGCAGGGAGGATGGCGTCGGTCAGCAATTCCGCCTGCGCAAGCAGCGCCGCTTGCAGGTCGCGCACCGCGGCATCGAGTCGCAGGCAGGCGTCCATCGTCCACAGGCGCGACGCGGTGGCCACCTGGTCGTTGCGTGAGCGGCCGGTGTGCAGCTTGGAGGCGACGGTACCGGCTTCGTCGTGCAGCAGCCGGTCGATCATGGTGTGAATGTCTTCGTCTGTCGCGACCGGTGCCGCCCCTGCTTCAAGACGTGCGGCGACGCGCTCAAGTCCGTCGCGCAGCGCGGTGGCTTCGTCCACGGTGAGCACGCCGCCCTGGCCGAGTGCGAGCGCCCAGGCGCGGGAGAGGCGGATGTCGTGCGGCCAGAGCCGGAAGTCGGTGCCGATGGACCGGTTGAGCGCATCCAGCAACGGTGACGGCCCATCGGCGAAGCGTCCGCCCCACAGCTTGTGCGTACCGGCCGATTCAGGAGTGGCGGCCACTGTGGGCGCAGGGCTGTCGTTGACGCTCATGAAGCGATCCGGCGAGAAGTAATGATCGGGATAACTATGCAGTCCGTCGCGTGCGATGTGCGGCGAGTGCGTTCGGCGAAATCAGGGCGCCCAGAAAGGCAAAATCAAGCGATGGTGCAGGATGGGGACGGATACGAACCGATGAACGGCTCGGCCACGGATAAGAACTGATACGAACAGAAAAAGCTTACGGATACTGCAGGAACCTTTGGTACGCACCCGCGACACCGTTTCCGTATCCGTGCGCCGTTTCCGTTCATATCGGTTTGTATCCGTAGCCGAGCCGTTCATCCGTTCTTATCCGCCTATTGATCCCCGCGCAGGTATTCCTTGAGGCGGCGCACCACGCGCTCGCGACCTGGCACAGAGCGGCAGATGATCAGGACGGTGTTGTCGCCGGCGATCGTGCCGGCAATGTCGGGCCAACCGGCGTGATCGAGTGCTTCGGCCACCGGCTGCGCCCCCGATGCGACGGTGCGCACGACGATCATCACCTGCACCGCCTCGACGCTCAGCATGAACTGCGGCAACAGTGTCTCGAAGCGCCGGGCGTTGGCGTCCGTGTTAGCCGCCTCGGGGAAAGCGTAGCGCACCCGTCCCTGCCCGTCGGGGATGCGGGCCAGGCGGAGTTCGCGCAGGTCGCGCGAGAGCGTGGATTGCGTCACATCCCAGCCGCGTCGGGTGAGCTGTCGTCGCAATTCCTCCTGGCTTGCGACGGTCTTCGCCGTCACGATCTCGCGAATCGCGTTGTGTCGGTCGCTCTTGTCAGCCACGCCTGCTCCTGTCGGATGCTCATCTGATGTACGTCGGATGCATTGACACCGCCCGCATGCAAAATTATGCATTCGGAGTGCATAGTATTCCTCATTCTATTCCAGTAGGGGTCCTTGGCGCCAGCGGGTATTCCGGACGCGAACTTTGCGCCCTCATCGCCGGCCACCCCCACCTCTCGCTCGCCTTCGCCACCGCGAACGCGCAGCGCGGCACCACGCTGCGCGTGCGGGCCGGCGGCCGCGTGCACGCCATTCCCCTCGTCGGCACCGAAGACGTCGACCTCGCCTCCGCCGAACTCGTCTTCGCCGCGCTGCCGCACGGCGCGTCGGCGGAGTGGGTGGCCAAGGTCATTGCGGCCGGTGCGCGCGTGGTCGACCTGTCCAGCGATCTGCGCCCGGGCTTTGGCGGACACTCACACGCGCCCGCCGGCGTGCCGGCCGATGCGCCATATGGATTGACCGAGCTCTATCGCGAGCAGCTGCGCGGCGCGCGTGTGGTGGCCAACCCCGGCTGCTACGCCACCAGCGTGCTGGTGGCACTGGCGCCGCTGGCCAAGGCCGGACTGATCGCGCCCGGCGCCACGATCTCGATCGCCTCGGCCAGCGGCGTGAGTGGCGCCGGTGCGTCGCCCAAACTCGAGCTGTTGTATGCCGAGGTGACGGAGAACTACCGCGCGTATGGCGTGAGTAATTCGCACCGGCATTTGCACGAAATGCGTGCGACCATGCGCGATCTTGGCGCCGATTGCGATCTGCTCTTTACGCCGCATCTGCTCCCGGTCGACCGTGGCATTCTGTCCACGATCACGGTGCCGCTCACCCGTCCACTCCACGACGCTATGGCGCCGTTCCGCGACGCCTACGCCAACGAACCGTTCGTCGAACTGACCGACGATCTGCCCGCGCTGGCCGATGTCGTGCACCGCAACGTGGTGCGTCTGAACGCGCGTGTCCCCGAGGGGGTGCGCACACCGACGCTGCTGCTGTTCAGCGCCATCGACAACCTCGTCAAGGGCGCTGCGGGTCAGGCCATGCAGAACGCGAACCTCATGCTTGGGCTCGACGAAACGTCGGGACTCACGCGCTAGCCATTGGGGCACACCACCACATGACTCCCGTGAACATCGGCGCGCTCGCCGCCTCGATTGCCGCCAACGTCGCCGTGTCGGCCGGCGCGGCGGCTGCGCAGTCCGCCGCCCGCGGCAAGGGACCGATCGTGGTCAAACTGGGCGGACGCACGCAGTCCGACCCCGCGCTGCCCGCAGCCCTCGCGGGGCTCTGGCAGTCGACCGACGGACGGCTCGTCATCGTGCACGGCGGTGGCGATCAGATCAGTGCGCTGCAGCGGTTGCGTGGCGAGGAGCCGGTATTCATCGGCGGTCGGCGTGTCACGACCGAAGGTGCGCTGGAACTGGTGCGCATGGTGCTCTCGGGGCTGGCCAACAAGCAGCTCGTGTCCGCGTTGGTGAGTGCGGGTGCGCCTGCCGTCGGTGTATCAGGTGAAGACGCCGGCCTGTTGCGCGCCGAACCGATCGACGTGGCATCGTTCGGCTTTGCCGGTACGCCCACGACGGTGGAGACGCGCCTGCTGGATGCGCTGCTCGCGAGTCATTTTTTGCCCGTCATCTCGCCGGTCGCCGCCAACGCGGATTTGGCGATGGGTGGCGCGCTGAACGTGAACGGTGACGATGCTGCCACCGCGATCGCCGCCGCGCTCGGTGCCGCCGAGCTGTTCCTGCTGGCCGACGTGCCCGGCGTGCTCGACGGCGACAAGCAGCTGGTGCCAGTGCTCGCGCTCGACGTCGCGCGCGAGATGGTCGCCTCCGGTGTGGCCGGCGGTGGCATGGCGGCCAAGCTCGATGCCTGTGCCCAGGCGTTGGTCGGTGGCGTCGGACGGGTACGTATCGGTGATCTGGCCGCACTCACTGATGCAGACGCCGGTACCTCTGTCACCCACCGCTGAATTTCCATTCGTTGTTGCCGTCGTTCCTGCATTCGTCTCTTGCTGAGTAGCTCCCATGAACACATCGACCATGCCATCGCCCGCCGCGTCGAACAGCACGTTCACGCCGGCGTCGCCCACACCCGCCGCCACGCCCACGTCACCGACGGCCATTCTCGGCACGTACAAGCGACAGGCGCCGGTGTTCGTGCGAGGCGAGGGCGTCTACATGTACGATGCCGACGGCAAGCGCTATCTCGATCTCGTGGCCGGTATCGCGGTGACATCACTCGGTCACGGTGATGCAGGCGTCAACAAGGCCATTCAGGATGTGGTCGCGACGGGGCTGATTCACACCTCCAACCTGTATCGCACCGCACCGGGTGAAGAGCTGGCCGCATGGCTGGTGGCGCACTCGTTCGCGTCGCGCGTCTTCTACTGCAACTCTGGGGCGGAAGCGAACGAGGGCGCGTTCAAGTTCGCGCGTCGTTGGGCGGGAACGACGGGGCACGCGGCCAAGCACGAGATCATCTCCTTGCGCGGCGCGTTCCACGGGCGGCTGCCCGGTACGCTCGCGGCCACTGACCGCCCGTCGTACCGGCTGCCGTTCCGTCCGCTGATGGGCGGCGTGCGCATTGTCGAGCGTGATCTGGTGGAGTTGAGCGCCGTGCTCGATCCGGAAACGGCGGCCGCCGTGATCGTCGAGCCGATTCAGGGTGAAGGTGGAGTGCGCGTGGTGGACCCCGAGTTCCTGCGCGGGCTGCGCGAGCTGACGCGCGAGCGGAATGTGCTGCTCATTCTCGATGAGATTCAGTGCGGACTCGGACGTACAGGCTCGTTCTTCGCGTATGAGCAGCTGGGCTTTGAGCCGGACATGCTGACCATGGCCAAGCCGCTTGCCGGTGGTTTGCCGATGGGTGCGATTCTGGTCAACGACGCCGTGGCGGCGGCGATGCAGCCGGGCGATCACGGCACCACGTTCGGCGGCGGTCCGCTGCTGGCGCACGTCGCACACCATGTGGTGCAGCGTCTGTCCGAGCCGGCGTTACTCACGCACGTGCAGGAAACGGGCGCGTGGTTCGGCGCGCAGTTGCAGGCGCTCGCCGATCGCACCGGCCGCATTCGTGCCATCCGCGGCAAGGGACTGATGTGGGGCGTGGACGTACACGAGCCGGCCGCCGCCATTATTCAGCGCGCCTTCGACAAGGGACTGCTGCTGGTGGGCGCCGGCGAACACACGCTCCGTTTCCTGCCGCCACTCGTGATCACGCAGGCCGAGCTGGCCGAAGGACTCACGATCCTCGAGGCGGCGCTGGTCGGGTGACGTGGTCCTGGTTCGGGATCCGTTGCGGGATGACAGGGGATGAACTGCCCGGCCACGGATACCAACTGATATGAACCGAAACGGCTCGCGGATACTGCAACAACCAGCAAGTGTTGTTCGCAGTATCCGCGTGCCGTTTCCGTGTGCATCGGTTCCTATCCGTGGCCGAGCCGTTCATCCGTTTCCTATCCGCCTGAATCCGCCACCGACGTTCGGAGGATACCACATGTACATCCCCGGTTCGTTCAACGAAAACGATTCCGCCGTGATGCTCGACTTCATCACGGCACATCCATTTGGCGCGATGGTCACGGCGTCGCCGACGGACGGAATGTTCGCCACGCATCTGCCGTTTCTCGTGGACCGCTCGCGCGGTGCGCATGGCGTGCTGCAGGGGCACATCGCCCGCGCCAACCCGCATCATGAGCTCCCTGACACGTCAAGCGACGCGTTGGTGATCTTCACCGGGCCGGACGCGTACATCACGCCGGGTTGGTATGCCTCCAAGCGGGAGCACGGCAAGGTCGTGCCGACATGGAACTACGTCGCCGTGCACGTCTACGGCACTCTGCGCTTCATCAGTGACCATGGTTTCCTGATGCGCCATCTCGACGCGCTCACGGATCAGCACGAGGCGACGCAGGCGCATCCGTGGGCGATGCACGACGCACCGGAGGCGTTTCTCGAGCAGCTCGCGCGCGCCACCGTTGGCGTCGAGATCGAAATCACTCGGCTCGAAGGCAAGTGGAAGATGAGCCAGAACCGATCGCACGCCGACATCGAAGGCGTCATCGACGGGCTCACGACATCGGCCTCCGAACGCGAACGCGCCGTCGCCGAACACGTGCACGCGCGAAAAGATTTCGGACGTCACTAGTGCCGTTGCGGGAAATGCACAATATTGTCGTCACCTTCACGTGCCTCCGTGAACGGTGCAGGTTGATCACGCGGTGTGTTACGCGTGATGGCGGCCGCGGGAGTCTCTGGCTCCGCGCAGCTCGCTCACCGGCGGTGTTGCACCTGTCCTGACGCGTCGATCCGGCGGCGCGTACGAGGCCGGACAGGTGCCGCCGGATGAGCTGCAGCGTTGCGTCGCACGTGTTCATTCCGTGCACGACCGTTACCCGGCAATACAGCGGGCGCGTTAGTTTCCAACGTATGCCGACCCACTTTGCCATTCGCGCGGTGACCGCACGCGGCTCACTCCTTGCACGCCGCGCTGCGCGACCCTTGCTCGCGCTGACCGTCCTCATACTGCCGGCCACCGTCGCCGTCGCGCAGTCTGCCGCGCCGCCGCCGCCGACACTCGTGGTGCAGCTCACCGTAGACCAGCTACGCCCCGACTATCTCGACCGATTCGCCCCGCAGCTCACTGGCGGACTCGCACGATTGATGCGCAACGGCGCGCGCTTCACTCAGGCGTTCCACGATCACGCCACCACCGAAACCGCGCCCGGTCACGCCACCCTCTGGTCGGGACGCTACCCGGCGCACACCGGCGTGGTGCTCAACGACATCGGCGTAGCAGATGCGCAGTCGCCGCTGCTGTTCGGACGCGGCGGCGGCGCCTCACCGTACCGCTTCCGCGGCTCGGCGTTCTTTGATTGGGTGCGCAGTGCTGACCAGTTCTCGCGCGCGCTCTCCGTCTCCCGCAAAGATCGCGGCGCCATTCTGCCGCTCGGCCGTGCCAAGCAACAGGTCTATTGGTATTCGCTCGACGGCCGCTTCACGACGTCGCGCTACTATGGCGATACGGTTCCCGGGTGGGTGCGCGCCTTCAACGACACCAAACCGGTTGCGCGTTACCTCGGCACCGACTGGACGCCGCTGCTCGCTCCGTCCGCGTATCCGGAGCCCGACTCGGTGCCCATCGAAGACCAGGGGCGGAACTTCATGTTTCCGCACACGCTCTCCGCCGACCAGCGCGTGGGCACCTTCGAGTTCACCGAGTTTCCGTGGATGGACGACGTCACGGTGGATTTCGCACTCGCCGGCGTGAACGCGCTCGACCTGGGTAAGGGACCGACGGTGGATGTGCTCGCCATATCGCTTTCCACCACCGATGCGGTCGGCCACCGGTACGGTCCCGATTCACGCGAACTGCACGATCAGGTGCTGCGCGTGGACCGTGCGCTGGGCCGCCTCATCGATTCGCTGTTCAAGCTGCGCGACTCCACGCGCATTGTCTTCGCACTGAGCGCGGACCATGGCGTGGCCCCATTCCCGGAGTCGTACTTCAAGGGCACCGACGTCGATCGCGGACGTGTAGACGTTCGACCGGCCATCGACTCCGCGCGCAGCCGACTCGCGGCGCGCGGCGTGGAAGGAGACGCGCTGTTGCTCCAGTCGGGGATCATCTCACTTGACCGCGCCCGCCTCGCGACCCGCGGGGTGAACGCGGACTCCGTGGTCACCGCGCTCCGTACGCAACTGCTGCGCATCAACGGGGTGTCGCGAGTGGACCGGGTGCCCACGCTGGCAGCGGCGGCCGCGCGCGGAGACAAGGTCGCGCGCCTCTGGCTGCATTCCGTGCCGCCCGATCTCAAGGCAGTCCTGACCGTGTCGCTCAAGCCATACTACTACTGGATTACCACGCGCTACGCGACGCACGGTTCGGTGAACGACTACGACGCACACATTCCCCTGCTGTTCATGGGACCAATGATCAAGCCTGGCACGTATACCCGCCCGGTGCGTTCGGTGGATATCGCGCCCACGCTCGCCGCTGCACTTGGCATTATGCCGCTCGAGCCAGTGGACGGACGCGTGCTCAAAGAGATTCTGCGCAAGTAGTCGCCCCCCAACCGGACCGGCCCATGCACGACGACGGCGACGATTCGGCAACGCACGGTCTGCATCGTGCATTCGACGAGATGCGATTTGGCGGCGCGCGCACGCTCAACCTGCGCGCTCTGCAACCCACGGCCATGCAGGCCAAGACCATCGCCGAACAGTGGCTGCGCTCCAAACAAATGGAAGGGATCGACGAAGCGCTGCTCATTACCGGGCGCGGCAACCGCAGTATAGACGGCTACTCCCCGGTTCGTGAAGCGATCGTCACGCTGCTCCCGTCGCTCCGCCGCCGGAATGTCATCGCCAACTTCGCCGAGCATACGCCGGGCTCGTTCGTGATCTCGTTCGCGCCGGTACGGGCGCTGTTCGAAGCGCCCAAGCGGCGACGGGAGCGGACGAGCCCAACACCACCGTCGACACCGACGGCGCTTATCGCACTCGATCCCGAAACGCAGCGCGGACTGCGCGAGCTGTCCACCGTCGCGCTGGCCACGCTCGGCATCCATTCCCCCACGCGCGAGATGGTGCAGGATGAGATGTGTCGCCAGTTCGCGCAGCTCACGACCGCACTGCCGAACGGACCAGACAAGGATGCGCTGCTGCAGCAGGCGGTGACGCGCGCGCTCGAAGAGTACGAGCGCGACTGACCGGCGCCGCGGGGCGGGAGGGGGGCCAAGCACCCTTGCCGCCGACGGCACGTCGCCGCACTGTGCGATGATTGTTGCTGCTTCCTACTGCTCGAGGTGCGCCGTGATTTCCGCTTCCGTCCGTCTGCTTTCCATTGGGACCTGCTCGCTGCTCGCACTTTCCGCGTTGCAGGCGCAAACCACGACCCAAACGTCCACCCGCACCCTGACGGGATACTCGCCCGCCACCGCGGACAAGCAGCGCCAGAACGAACTCGACGCCATCCGGGGTCCCGCGCCGCTGCGCGCCAAGGCACACTCGCAGGCGCTGTCCAAAGAACCGCATGTCGCCGGTACACCAGGGCAGGAGCACACGCGCGACTACGTCATTCAACAGATGAAGTCGTTCGGACTGCAGACGGAGGTACGCACGTACGACGTGTGGTTGCCGCACGCGACGTCGGTGAAGGTGACGCGCATGTCGCGCGATACGCTGTCACTCGACCTCACCGAGCCGGTGATTGCCAGCGATTCGGTCACGGCCATGCCGCAGTATCTGACGGTCAACGGCTACAGTGGCGCCGGGGTGGGTGGGGGCGAACTGGTGTTCGTGAACTTCGGCCTCATCGAAGACTACGCGACACTCGATTCGCTGAACGTGTCGGTGAAGGGAAAGGTCGTGCTGGCGCGCTATGGCCGGAGCTTTCGCGGCATCAAGGCGCGCGAGGCAGAAAAGCGCGGCGCGGTCGCCCTGCTCATCTACACCGATCCGCTGGACGACGGCTTCGTGCGCGGTGATGTCTATCCCGAAGGCCCCATGCGTCCGTCGCGAGGCGTGCAGCGTGGCAGCGTCTTCAACGGCACCGGCGATCCTCTCACCCCCGGCTATGCCAGCAAGCCGGGCGCGCCGAGACTCTCGCCCGACGACACGCCGCTGTCCAAGATTCCCGTGGTCCCGATCGGTGCCGCGAACGCCGAGTTGCTGCTGGCACAGGTGCGCGGCACCACCATTCCCGCCAACTGGCAGGGCGGGTTGTCACTGCGCTACCACGTGGGACCTGGGCCGGCGCGCGTGCGCGTGGAAGTCGAGACCGACTTTGCGACGAACGGTATCAAGCAGATCCACAACACGCTC
>JBBQSM010000059.1:0-24017 GCA_038234895.1 Gemmatimonadales bacterium | reverse complement strand
GGTCGTGCCGATCACCGAGCGCGCGTACGGATGCTCGCCGTACGCCGCGGCGGTGGCGAGACGCATGGGCCAGCGATACATGTCGTCGCGCATGCGCGCGTACTCCGCCTGCGCGAGTGCGCGCTCCGTGTCGACCGCCTCTGGCAGGAACGTGGGACGCTGGATCACATCGGCCAGCAACTCCACCGCTGTGGCCAGATGACGCCGTGGCACGGACAGCGACCAGCCGAGACTCTCAAGGGCCGCACTCACCCCGATGCTGGCCCCAAGCTCCTCGGTTTCTTCGGCAATGCGCGCTCCGCTGCGCTTTGCTGTCCCCTTCAGCATGGCTTGCGCCGTGATTCGCGCGAGTCCGCTCATTCCGTCCGGCTCGAGCGACGCACCGCCGCGCATGTACACACCGATGTTGGTGATCGGCGCACCAGGGCGCGGAAAGACCAGAATCGGTACGCCGTACAGCGTGCGAAACTGTTGCACGCCATGCAGCACGCGTTCCGGGACCGGATCGAGGCGTAGCGCAGGCGCGCCGATCACCGAGGCACCGGCGTCGGTCGACGGCGTCTGCTCCGTGGAGACGCTCACACCGCTCGCCATCCCCTCGACATCGCGCAGCCTGGCGAGCATGTCCTGGGCGTGCTCCGCAAGCGGCGCCGAACCGGTGGGACGATAGCTGATGAGTGATACCTGCGTCGGGTCGAGTTGACGCTCCATCGCGGAGCGCACCGCGTCCGCATCCATGCGCATGAGACGCTCATAGTACGTGGACGCGAACTCCAAGCCGCCTTCCGCCTCCCACGTCGCGAGATACGATGCCTGTCCGTCCATCGACTCGAGACGGCGCAGCCAGCGCGCCTCGATGATGCGTTGTGCGCGCATGATTTCGCCGGCACGGAATCCGTGCGCGCGCGCCGCCTGCACTTCGCGCCACAGTTGCAACGTCGCTTCGGCGGCCTGCGCCGCGGGCGCTTCAACGCCGGCCACGAACACACCGATATCGCCGGTGGTGTAGTTCCACGCCGACACGGACGACGCGAGCTGTCGTTCACGGATCGCCCGATACAACCGCGACGCGCGTCCGGTGGCCAGCGCGATTCCCGCCACGTCGAGTGCGGCACTGTCCGGATGCGTGAGGCCCGGCACGCGCCAACCGAACGACACCTGCTGCTGCGCGATGTCACCCTCCCAGTCGCGCAGGCGGAATCCGGGGGCTGCACTTTCCACCGGGCCGGGCGCACGCTCCGGCAGGCCGGCGCCCAGCGTGCCATGGCGCGCCATCACTTCGCGGCGCACCTCGTCCACATCGACGTCGCCGACGATCGAGAGGACGGTGTTGGACGGGCGATACCAATGGCGATAGAACGTGACGAGTTGATCCCGGGTAAGCGTACGCAGCGCGTCCTCGTCGCCAATGCGCCAACGGCGGATGCGATGCCGGTCGTGCAGGAGCGCGTACAGCGATTCCACGGCCACCGCTTGCGCCGAATCCCGCTTGCGCTTGGCCTCCTGAACGATGACCTCCAGCTCACGGGCGAGTTCGTCGGCATCGATTGTAGAGTTCGCGTACGCATCGAACTGGATATCGAGACCTTCGCGAAACGCCGCCGACGGCAACACGGTGTAGTAGCTGGTGTGGTCGTAGATGGTATGCGCGTTGAGATAGCCACCGTTACGCTTGGTCTCGCGCGCGATCTGTCCTACGCCGCGCGTGGGTGTTCCCTTGAAGAACATGTGCTCCAACACATGCGCAATACCAACGATGTCGTCGGTTTCGTCGAAATACCCCGTCTTCACGTGCGTGACGATTGCCACGACCGGCGCCGAGCGATCGCGGCGAACGAGCAGCGTCAGTCCGTTCGGCAAGACGTCGCGTACGGTATCGTGATGCAACGCCAAGGCGTCGCGTACGGAGTGCGGTGTGGCGTGTGAAGCAGTGCTCGTCATCTAGCGCGCAGTCGTCGGGGAAGGAGCGGGTGATGCAGAAGGCGAAGCGGAAGTTGGTGCGGGAGCGGTGAGACACGCCGACCAATCGCCGGTACCGGCGCGGTCCAGCCAGCGTTTCGCCTCGTCGGCACGCCCGAGACGGTGCAGCGCGCACGCCAGAAATCCCTGCGCCAGTCGGTCGTTGGGATCGAGTTGCACGGCCCGTACGTAGAAGCGTCGCGCGAGTTCCGGATTGCCATCGGCCAGCAGCACCGCCGCGAGCTCGCGGTTGGCCACCGCACTGGCGGGCGCGAGACGAATGGCCGCATCGAGGAATCGGCGTGCACTGGGCAGATTCCCTTCCTCCCGCGCGAGTCGGCCGAGGAAGATGAGCGGGCGTTCGTCGTCGGGGGTGGCCCGTGCCGCCTTGGCGAACGCGATACGCGCCACTTCGGGCGTGCCACGCTGATACGCGGCAAGCCCCGCCTCGAAATCCTCGCTCACCGCACGCGCGCGAAACGCATACCAGGCGCCGGCGGCCCCCACGAGGAGCAGCACCACGGCCGAGAGGATGAATCCGGCCGACCGGAAGACGCGTCGATGCGAAGACGGCGCCGCGATCTCCTCGCGCATACCCACCGCGGGCGGCGCGTACGACGCACGCGGCGGAGGCATCACAGGTGGGGCTGGCGGAGCGCGCACGACGGTCTGTTCGGACGCCGTGACCATCTGCTCCAAGACGCGTATCGCATCGGCAGCGATCTGTCGCTCTTGCGTGCCGGGTGCTGGCTGCGCGTCGCGGGCGAACTGTGCGTCGGCCGGCGCGTCGTGCACGCGTTCGGCCCATGCGTGCAACGCGACCAGCGGATACGCCGCATCGAGCGCGAGTCGATCCTGTCGCCGCGCTTCGCCGATAAGCAGTTGCCCATCGAGATCGGGGCGTCCGCTCGCCGCGTGCAGCACGCCTGCCGCTGCCCGCCACATCGCTTCCGCGCGAGCTGACGCCGAACCTTGCGCTCGTCCGTCGGTGACAGGGCCGAAGACGACTCGCGCCGCGTCAAGCGCGGCGCGAGCAGCCACAACATCCGGAGTGGTCACGATCCTCTCACGGCGAATTCATGCGAAATCATGTGATGCCCTGTGAGAATCGAACGGAGCCTGCAGCGGTCGGCTCAGCGGATGATACGCAGCAAGCCGGCATCGGCGCTGCCGCGAATGAACGCTTCGGGCGCGTTTGCCGCGATGCGTGTGCCGGTGGCACCATAGTGACGGCGCGCTTGGAGCGCCATGAACTGGTCAAGCGGGCGCCCTTCGTCCTGCGAGTCGCGCAACGCCTGCACGATCTCCTCCCAGCTTCCTTCGAGTGTCACACCATCGCGCATGACGACGCGATGCGGTCCCTCCGGCGCGAGGGTATCCGCCGACGCCGCCTCGGCCTGCTGCTGATGCGCCAAACCGGTCAGCAGCGTGCCGAGTGTTTCCAATTGCGTCTGCGCCTGCGTCACTTGCGCCGTTTCCTGCTCGGCGAAGCTCTGCTCCACCTCGGCCAGCAGTTCGTCGATTGCGTCGGGCTCACCGGCCAACTCGATCAGCCGCGTTTCCCACGGCTTGAGCTCCGGATCGTCCTCCGTCAGGCGATAGACCGACTTCTTAAGCTCCATGAGTCGCCAGATGCCCAGCTCGTCCCAGTGGTCCTCAGGCGTCGTCTTATCGAACTCGGCGACGGCCGCGTCGAGATTGCCACTATCGTACAGCAAATTGGCGAGATACACGCGCGCTTCGGCGAAATCGGCATCGAGTGTGAGCGCACGCTGCAACGCCGTCATGGCGAGCGAGTCGTTGCCGAGGCGGTGCTGCGCGTAGCCAACGCACGCCGCCGCTTCCGACGACTCGTCCGATTGCGCCACCGCCCGCTCAAAGAACGACAACGCGTTTTCGACGTACCCTTCGCGAAAGAGCGACCGGCCGATCTGCAGCATCAGGTCCACGTCGTCGTCGTAGCCCAGCAGCAGCGTCCGATCGAACGCGCGCATGCCCTGCTCCACCTGACCAAACTTGAGCAGCACTTCACCGATACCGGCGAGCGCATCCTCGTGCTCGGGGTCGAGCACCAGCGCCTCTTCGAAACTGCGTCGCGCCCACGCAAACTCCTCACGCGCCAGGCGGGCGTAGCCGACACCCACATGGAGCTCGACGGCGTTCGGATAGAGCGCCAATCCTTCACGCAACATGTCGAGCGCCTCGTCGTACTGCCCCTCGTTGTACAGGGCGTGGGCGCGCTCGTCGAATTCCTCGGAACTCAGGAACGGAGTGGACATCGTGACGTAATCCTCCGGAGCGTGCGGGTAACCTGAACGTACCGTGCGCTTCGTTTCATGTTCAACCGGCAACAAACCTGTCTCCCACGGCGAATGCCGTGTACAACCCGCTGCGCGTGCAAGTACACTGCAACTACATCAGTTGATACCCGTCAGGGTTCCAGATGACGCGCCCGCCTTCGGTAACGCCGAACCTGCTGCGTTGTCGCGCGAGTCGCGCAGCGTCGCCAGCGCCACCGCGATCTCGCCGGCAAGGGCGGCGTTGGCCTCAAGCAACGCCAAATTGGCTTGCACCGAGGCTCCGTCTGTCCGACGTTGTACCTCGGCGAGAAGAAACGGAGTGGCAGCGGCACCGCGAACACGATGCAGCACCGCGCTCGCCAGCGCAGCCTCCGTGGCCGCCTCCACCAGGGCAGGATCGAGGGCAGCGTGGGCGGGCGGTGCCTGCACCACCAGCATCGCGCTGCTGCGTCCAAGCGCTCGGTGCGCATGCCACGCACGGGCGATCTGGGCCGCGCTGTCCGCAGTGGCGGTGAGCGGCAGTCCCGTGGTGGTGGTGAAAAATCCCGGTAGTTCGCGCGTCTTGTACCCGATGACGGGTACGCCCAACGTCTCGAGGCGTTCGAGGGTGGCGGGAAGGTCCAGAATCGACTTGGCGCCGGCGCACACCACGATCACGGGGGTTCGCGACAGCTCCACCAGGTCCGCCGACTCGTCGAACGGGGCCGCGCGGTGCACGCCCCCGATGCCGCCGGTGGCGAACACTTCGATGCCGGCCAGCGCGCACAGCGCCAACGTGCCAGCGACAGTGGTGGCGCCATCTGCCTCGTCGGCGATGGCCATGGCCAGATCGCGTGCGGAGACCTTGCGCACGCCATCACGCGCCAGAAACCGCTCCGCATCGATGTCGGCCAGTCCGAGGCTTGGCGTGCCGCGCACGATGGCGGTGACGGCGGGGGTAGCCCCGCGCTGCTCGACCGCCGCGCTCATGCGAACGAGTGCCTCGCGGTTGAAGGGCGGGACGAGCCCCTGCGCGAGCACCGAACTCTCAAGGGCGACGACAGCACCGCCGCGCGTCAGCGCGACTTCGACAGCGGGCGTGCATCGCAACAGCAGGAGGGCGTGAGCCACAACTCGATTGTATAGTCGGTGCACCTTGCTTGCAACCACTGGCGGCGGGGCGCCGCCGGCAGGTCGTACCCCGCGCGGTCAACAAAAACGGCGCATCGCCGAAGCGATACGCCGTTTGTCACACCCGGGGCAGACCGGCGCAATCAGGCCTCGGCCGTCGCATCGTCGAAGGCGTCGCTCTTCTTGGACTCGACAAGCTCCCAATCCTTGGACGTCGGATCGTAGACGGCCATGATCTTGATCGTCTCGCCAGGCCAAACGTCAAAGACCTTTCCGGTATTCTGGTAGATCTTGATCTCGTGTCCATCCTCGAACTTGAGGATGATCAGCGGATACGCGGTGTTGCTGTACTGCTTGCGGAGCTTTTTCGGCGGATGG
The DNA here is from genome assembly GCA_038234895.1 of Gemmatimonadales bacterium. Lineage (GTDB taxonomy): Bacteria > Gemmatimonadota > Gemmatimonadetes > Gemmatimonadales > Gemmatimonadaceae > Gemmatimonas. The sequence goes on along the minus strand of JBBQSM010000059.1, from coordinate 18,270 downwards.
CTCGTCGGCGCGTTCATTCACGTCTCTCAGTCAGGGGTCGACAGGATCACAACGAAATTGGCCGCAGGACGGGTCGCGCGCCAGCGGCGAAACGCGACGTCCACCGATCGGCTCACGTGACCGTGGAGGTGACACCGGCGAATCGCTGCCACCGGCCGCTGGCCAGAATGTCATCGATGGCGGAAACGCACGTCGACAACTCGCTATCGGTCGTGTAGAAATGCGGCGCGATCCGTATGCCGGCCCCCGGCCTGAAGTCGATGACCACATTTTCGGCCAAGAGCGCACGCGCCACCTCGGCCGCATGCGGCGTGTCGAACGCGACGGTTCCGCCGCGAGTGGCCGGATCGCGCGGCGCATGCACGCGCCACCCCCGCGCATCAGCCTCGGCCACCAACCACGCCGTCTGCCGCACGCTCTTGGCACGAATGGCCTCGAGTCCTGCCTCGGCGACCAACCGGGGTCCTTCGAGTCCAGCAAAGAGCGCGGGAACGGTCGGCGTGCCGGCCAGCCAGCGCCAGCTTCCCGACGCGTACTGCATCTGGTCGGCGAAGGCGAACGGCGTGCGGTGCGCCTGCCAGCCGGTGAGCGCAGGCGCCAGTTCCTCGCTCGCCGAGGCCGAGGCGTAGAGAAAACACCCGCCGGGTCCGCCGCACAGCCACTTCAGCACCCCACCGCAGAGAAAGTCCGCGCCGAGCGCGTGTACGTCCACCGGAATCACACCGACACTGTGATAGGCGTCGAGCGCAACGAGCGCTCCCATGCGCTTGGCATGCGCACAGATCGCCAGCGCGTCCATGATGAACGCGGAGCGAAAGAGTACGTGCGAGATCGCCACCAGCCGCGTACGCTCCGTAATTGCCGCGAGCACGCGATCCAGCACGATCGTGATCCCATCATCACTTGGCACGACCACCACCTGCGCGCCCAGTCGCGGCGCCAGTGCGTCGTAGGCGTAGCGCACCGAGGGAAAATCGAGCGCTGTCATAACGATCTCATTACGCTCCGCTGGAAAGTCGATCGCGGACAGGATGCTGCTCATCGCCTGCGTGACCGTGGGCACCATGACCACTTCACCCGCCGACGCGCCGATCAACGGCGCGATGCGATCGCCCATCGTGACCGGCATCTCCCACCACCCCTCCGCCCAGGCGCGCACGCCGCGCGTCTGCCACTGCGCGGCATACGCCTGCAACTGATCGGGAACGCCACGCGGCATCGCGCCGAGCGAGTTTGAGACCAGATACGTGGACGAATCCAGAATCGGGAATTCGTCGCGGAACCGGAGCAGCGGATCGGATTCGGTCACGTCAGCAGTGGCGAGATGTGGTGATGGGAGGCACCGAGGGGTCGGCACGATCGTTGCACAGCTTGTAGGAGATTACTCACCCGCACCCCTGGAGTGCACGATGCGCACACGCAATATCTCTCGTCTCGGCGCCGCGCTGGCGTTCGCGAGCCTTGCTTTGGTTCCGATGACGATGCAGGCCCAAGTCTCCTCCGCCAACACCGGAGAGCGTGCGCCGGTGGCGCTGCAGCAGCAGGTCGCGCCGTCCGTCGCGGCGCCGCAGGTCTCACCGCCGAGCGTGCCCGCTGCCGTGTCGGTCGCGCCGCTGGGTGCGCAGCCGCGCGGCGTCGCTCTCGGGTTGCACCGTGTGGCCGCAGACTCCGCCACACCGCCGCCCGCCCCGGCCGACAACGATCGTGGCAATACGGGGCTTATGCTCGCCGGCGCGGCTGCGATGATCGTGGGTGCGGTTGTTGGTGATGACGCAGGTACGCTCATCATCGTAGGTGGCGCGGTGATCGGCTTTTACGGGCTGTATCGGTTCCTGACCAACTGATCCACCGGTTTCGCACACGAGGCCGCCCACCGGTGCATCGGTGGGCGGCCTCGTGTGCATTCGCCGGAGAAACGGCGCGCGAACTCAGGTGGCCGGCAGCGCCGTCGCGTGTGGCACCGCCCGTGCCGCCCGCCGCGCATCACGCCGTTCTTCCATGGCGCGATACAGCACCGGCAAGACGAACAGGGTGAGAATCGTGCTGGTGATCAGACCGCCGATCACCACCGTTGCCAGCGGGCGTTGTACTTCGCTGCCGGGGCTCGTGGAGAGCGCCATTGGCACGAAGCCAAGGCTCGCCACCAACGCGGTCATGAGCACCGGCCGCAACCGGTCCGCGGAGCCGCGACGCACACGCGCGAGGACATCGTGCCCCTCCTTTTCGTCGTGTCGCAGATGATTCAAATGCTCGAGCAGGACCACACCGTTGAGCACCGCGATGCCAAAGAGCGCAATGAACCCAACACTGGCGGACAGGTTGAGATTCAATCCGCGTAGCCACAGCGCCGCGATGCCACCCACGAGCGCGAACGGCACATTCGACAGGACCAGCAGTGCCTGCGGAATGGAGCGGAAAGAGAGATAGAGCAGTCCGAGAATGAGCAGCAATGCTGCCGGGACCACGAGGGTGAGTCGCCCCATCGCGCGCTGCTGATTCTCGTACTGTCCGCCCCACTCGAGAAACACGCCGGCGGGAATCTCCACATCCCGCGCAATGCGCGCGCGCACTTCCTCGACGAAGCTGCCGAGATCGCGCCCACGCACGTTGCTGAGCACGAGCGAGCGCCGTTGCGCGTTTTCATGGCCGATGAGCTCCGGCCCCGTGCTCGTGGTGACGTCGGCGACGGCAGACAACGGCACAATTTCGCCACCAGGCGCGCGCAGCGTGAGTGTTGCGATCGACGCCGCATCGGCACGTGAGGCGTCGGGCAGGCGCACCACGATGCCCACGCGCCGGAATCCGTCAATCCACTCGGCGGCCACCTGCGAACCCATCGCCAGCTCGACTGCGTCGCGCACATCGGCTACGGATAATCCATACTGTGCGAGCGCTTCGCGCCGAATCTGCATGCGCACCTGCCCGCTCCCTTCCGCGATTTCCACGCCGACGTCCGCCGCACCCGGCACCGAGGCGACAATACGTTGAATGCGTCCAGCCAACTGCTCATTCTGATCGAGATCAGGCCCGACCACCTTGATGCCAAGGTCGGTTTTGATACCGCTTTCCGCCTCGTCGAGGCGCATCGCGAGCGGTTGCGTAAAGGACACCGAAAGCCCCGGCACCTGCGACAACGCAGAATCGAACGCGGCCACGAGCCCATCGCGATCCTTGGCGGACGTCCATTCCGACCGATCCTTCAGGATGACGTACACATCGCCCTCGAACAGGCCCATTGCTTCCGTGGCGAGATCGGGGCGGCCTTCCTTCGTCACCACGGTGATCACTTCCGGGAATTTCTTGATGATCCGTTCCGCCGCCGTGGAGAGGCGCGTCGCGTCATCGAGCGCGACGCTGGGCAGTCGACGCGTGGTGATCAGGATCGACCCTTCGTCCAGCTTGGGCATGAACTCGGTGCCGATGCGCGAGAGCGACGCCACTGAGACCACCACCAGCACCACCGCGACGGTGACGATCGTGCGCGGCATCATCAACGCGCGATCGAGGGTGCGCGAGTAGGCGGCGGTCAGCTTGATCAGCCACGGCGCCGGCGTGGCATTGCCGGTGCGCAACGCCCACGAGGACACGGCTGGCACATACGTCAGTGCGAGCAAGAGCGATCCCAGCACCGCAAATACCACCGTGAACGCCATTGGCTTGAACATGCGCCCTTCCATGCCGTCCAGCGTGAAGATCGGGATGTACACGGCGACGATGATCGCGATACCAAAAAGAATCGGGCGCCCGACTTCGACGGCCGCATTCTCGAACATGTTCAGACGATGCGTCTCCTTGCCCTGTTCAAGTCGGCGGATGAACCCTTCGACCATGACAATCGACGCGTCGACGATGAGCCCGAAGTCGAGCGCGCCGAGGCTCATGAGATTGGCGGAGTAGCCAAAGATCGCCATACCGCCGAACGCAAAGAGCATGGACAGCGGAATCACCGAGGCGACGATCAGCGCGGCGCGCACATTGCGCAGAAACAGAAACAGCACGGCAATGACCAGAATACCGCCTTCGATCAGGTTCTTGACGACCGTGTGAGTCGTCCGATTGACCAGATCGGTCTGATCGTAGAACGGCGTCAGACGAACGCCTTTCGGCAACGCCTTGCGAATCTCCTCGATGCGCACGCGCACGTCGGCAATGACGCGCTTGGAGTCGGCACCCTGCAGCTTGAGCACCATGCCGCTGACGACTTCGCCCATGCCGTCTTTGGTCACGGCGCCGTTGCGTGGCAACGCGCCGAGTGAGACGGTGGCGACGTCGGAGACGCGCACCGGAACACCACCGGTCGACCCGATGACGATACGCTCAATGTCACCGATGGAATCGACACGGCCGAGGCCGCGCAGCGTGTATCGCTCGCCCCCCTGTTCCAGATAGCTCCCGCCGAACGCCAGCGCATTCTGCGCCAGCGCGCGATGCACATCGCTCACGGTGAGCCGACGCGCGGCGAGCAGCACCGGATTCACCGTGACTTCCACCCGTTCGATCAGGCCGCCCCACGAGTTCACCTCGGAGACACCGGCCACCGTGCGCAATCGCGGGCGCACGATGTAGTCGTGCAGCGTCTTGAGTTCCGTGAGCGAGAGCGTGTCGCTTTGCAGGACATACTGATACAGCTCGCCCATCGGCGTGGAGACGGGCCCCAGCGACGGCTCGATGCCGGCCGGAAGCGCGCCCTTCGCATCGCTCAGTCGCTGCTGCACAATCTGCCGCGCGAAGTACACGTTCGTCCCGTCCGGGAAGGGCACGGTGATGAGCGACAGGCCGAACTTCGAGACCGAGCGAACCGACTGCGCGCCGGGGACTCCCATCAGCGTCGCTTCGATGGGATATGTGACCAGTCGTTCGACGTCTTCCGGCGCCATGCCGGGTGCCACGGTGATCACTTCAACACGCGTGCCGGTGAGATCCGGAAACGCGTCGAAGGGGATGTGCTGCAGTGAATAGATGCCGCCCGCGATGATCGCGAGTACGCCCATGGCCACGATGCCGCGACGATGCAGCGCATAGTGCAGAAGTTTACGCATGACGCCTACTCCCCTTCGCCGCCGCCGCGACGCTTGAGGAGTTCAGCTTTGGCAATCGCGGCGCTCCCCACCACGATGCGCCGTCCGGTCCCGATGCCACTGAGTACTTCCATCTGTTGTACCGAGCGCCGTCCGACCCGCACCGGCACCGCCTCGAGAAAGACGCCGCCGCCACGTTCTTCGACGGTGATCACTACCGTGTCGCCGTCAAAGGCCTGAATGGCCGCCGCGGGTACGACGACCGCAGGGGTTCCGCCCACTCCCAGCACCTCGGCTTGTGCAAACGATTCCGCACGCCCCACCCGCGATCCCTTGGTCGGCGCGGCGAGCACTTCGATGGTACGCGTGAGCGTATCGACCGTGGGTGCCACCCGCGTAACAAGCGCGTCATGTCGTTGGGAGGGGTCGTCGGTCAGAGCGAACTGCACGGTGCTCCCCACCCGCACTCCCTGCGACGCCGCTTCGCTCAGCCGCATCTGCAGCAGCAATCGCCCGGGATCTCCCACGGTCACCAGCGGCGATCCCGGGAGCACCACCGTTCCCGGCTGTGCGTCCCGTGCAATGACTACGCCGGAAATGGGAGTGCGAATCAGCACATCATGCGGGTCCGCATCGGCCGGCATGGGCCCGTCGCCCACGAGATGCTCCACCAGCGCTTGCGCACGATCCAGTTCTGCGATCGCTTGCGTGTGCATCGCCTCCGAAGTCTGGCCGGCCGCCAGCGCACGCTCCAGCTCCGCGCGCGACATCGCCTTCGCATCGAGCAACCGTTGCGCGCGCTCGGCGGCGGTGCGCGCCAGCGAGCGCTCGGCCTCGGCGGCCGTGAGCAGCGACTGCGCTCGCACAAGCATCGAGCGCGCGTCCATGATCTCGTGACTGTGAATCATGACGAGTACTTGACCGGCGCGTACCACGTCGCCAACCCGCACAAGCACCTTGGTAATGCGCCCCTCGGTGATCGAGCCAATCGTTTGCACCGCGGCAGGGTCGAGCGTGAGCTTGGCCGGTACGGTTGCCGACGAGCGCCAGGCGATCGTGCGCGACGTGTCGTAGGTAAACGCCGCAATGGCGACCGACTCTGCCGAGAGCGTGGCCGTATCCGGTGTGGCGGCGGTCGCGGTCGGCGCAGTGTCCGTCGCGGGCGCGTCGGTACCGCCGCATGCGGAGACGAGCGCCAACGAGGTCAGGGCGCCAATCATCAAGGGAGAGCGTCGCGTCACGGGGTCGTCCGGATCGAGGAGAGCAAGGGGAGCTCGAGCGGTCCATCCGCGTCGAGGCGCGCGCCGAGCGCGCGTTCCAATTCGAGACGCGAAAGCCATGCGTCGGCAGCCCAGCGGAGGTGCGCGGTCATGGCATCGGCGGCTGCACGCTCGGCGTCGAGCAGTTCGACCAGCGTCGACTGCCCTTCGCGATACGAGGTGCGCGCAATCGTGGCCACTTCCTGCCCGCGCGCGGCAAAGCTGCGGGCCTGCACAGCGAGCGCGCGGACGGCTTCGTAGGCATGCAGCGCCGCAACCGCGTCGGCACGCACACCGACACGGGCTGCATCGCGGAGCGCGCGCGCTTCGTTCGCCTCGCCGCGCGCGCGCTGACGCGCACCATCGTTGCGGTTAAAGATCGGAAACGGCATGGCTACGCCTACCTGCCCGGTCATGAATCCACCGGTCTCCTTGGTGCCGCCTTGCAGCTGGACATCGCCAATCAGTCCGCGACGCTCCGCGCCCAACCGCGCCTCAGCCTCGCGAAGTCCCGCCTCGCGCGCCGCCAACTCCGGGCGACTCTCGGTGGCGACCTGTCGCGCCGTGGCGCTGTCGGGACCGGCCGGCATGGCGGGAGCCTCCAGCGAGGCGAGCGACGGCAACGCGTCGTCGGCCACCCCCAGCGCACGGGCAAGCTCCGCGCGCGCGCGCGCCCGATCGCCGTCCAATGCCGCCAGCGTCGCGCGCGAGCGATCGGCCTCGAGGCGGGTGCGCAGCGCGACCCCGTCCGACACGATCCCCTCGCCCGCGCGCGTGGAGTCGATGATCGCCACGTCGTGGAGTGCCGTGGCCTGCGCCCGCGCGATGGTCACCGCCCCATCGGCGAGCGCCGCCCGGAGCCAAGCGCGGGCGACGTGCAGCTCCGCTTCCCGGCGTTCGGCGACGGCATCCGCCGATGCTCTGGTCTGCCCCTGCCCGCGTGCCGTGCGCAGCGCCAACCGGCGTCCAGTGACATCCACCGGCACGTACAGCGTCGCGAAGATATCCGGCTGCAGCGGACTGCCGAGGTTTTCCCGACGCCATTCGAGCGTGGGATTGGGGAGCTGACTCAGTTCGCGCAGGCGGCCGAGCGACATGTCGCGGCGGGCGTCGGCAACCCGGATGCCGACGCCGTCGCGGCGCGCGAGCTCCAGCGCGTTCGGCAGCGTCAACGACGTACCCTGTCCGCCGGCTTCGGAGGCCAGCGCCACGGCCAGCAGCGCCATCGTGACTGGAACGCGTACTTCGGGAAATTTGGGCATGCGGCGAAGGTAGCGCGGCATGATGAACGTTTCGTGAATGGCTCGGATGCGCACGTTCATGCGCCAGATCACGATGCACGTTCAAGATGCGCGCTCGCGCGGCCGATGTATCTGGCAGCTGCCGTCGCATGCCTGCGAACGCTCCCACCGTCAGGAAGCGTTGCACACATGCCGATCGAACGGGACGCCGCGCGTTCCCTTCCCCGACTTCGCACCGTTCTCCGGACATCCGCGTGCCCGCTTTTCCAACGCCCGCCGCCAGCCAGCTTCCCATCGCGTATGACCGTTCGGCCGCCGATCCGCTCGGACGGATTCTGACCGCGTACGACCGGGCGATTCGCGCATGCGAGTCGTTTGACCGGCGCGCATCACGTGAGGCGATCGGCACGCTCCGTCACGCACTGGAGCTGGACACACCCGAAGCGCGCAGCTTCGACTCGCTCTACAAGTGGTGCGAGGAGAGCGTCGAACGCCACGACTATGTCGCGCCCGCGCGCTGCCTGCGCACACTTCGTGACGCATGGCACCGGGCCGCACAGCCGCGTCCTATCGTACCGCGCGCCGACCTGCCGGTGTCGTAGCCGGTGTCGTAGCCGGCGTCGTAGCCGGTGTCGTAGCCGGTGTCCTAGCCGGGATCTCGGTTCGTGCCGGCAGACGCACGGTGACCAGCGTCCCGGCGCCCGAGGCGGGGGCGTCGACCGTAATCCGCCCTCCGTGCCGCGCCACGATCCACGCCGCGATCGCGAGACCGAGACCGCTCCCGTCGCTCCGGTGCACACGCGCCGCATCGCCGCGATAGAAACGATCGAACACGCGGGCGCGATCAGCGGCCGGAATGCCGATGCCATCGTCCTGCACCTCGAGCACCACCTCCGGCCCGACGCACGATACGCGCACATCGACGCGACCGTCGCGATGCCCGTACCGCAGCGCGTTGTCGAGCAAAATGCCGATCAACCGGCCGATCAGCGTCGGCTCCACCTGCACCGGCGCTTCGTCCAGCGTGGTGGATTCGAGCACCATCCCGGCGCGCGCCGCGTCGTGATGCCAGCGGCGCAGCTCGTCGGTCACCAAGTCGTCGAGAAACAGCGGCAGCAGGGAGTGGGCGGTCGCGTCGTCTCCGGCATCGGCGCGCGCCAACTGCAGTAGCTCGTCGACCTGCCGCGACATGCGGATCAGATCCTCGTGCAGTTCAGCCACCACGACCGACGAGTCGGCCGCCGCCTGCGACGATCCCAGTTGCGCCACTTCCACACGCGCCCGCATGCGCGCCAGCGGCGTGCGCAACTCGTGCGCCGCATCGGCAAGAAACCGCTGCTGCTGCCGCAGCGCCCCGTCGAGCCGGTCCAGCAGCCCGTTGAAACTGCGACCCAACCGTCCCAGTTCGTCGGTCGGATCGTCGACCGGCAGTCGCGCCCGACTGCCGGGTACGATTCCGCCCGCCACATCGGCCATCAGCCCGACGGGACGCAGCGTCCGTCCCGTGAGCCACCAGCCGGCCACTGCGGCCAGCAGCACTGCGCCCGGAATGCCGACCAGAAACCAGAAGTCGATGCGCGACCGCACGGCCCGCAGCGTCGCCGCGCTTGCTGCCACTTCGATGGTCCACCCCGGCGCGAGCCCGGGCTCGAGCGGGATCGAGACGCGCCGCACCGGCTCGGCGATGGTGCGTGCGGCGCGACGAACCGGCGCGCCAAAGGTCTGGAAGAGCGCGCCGTCGGGACGCCGCACCCGGATCGACCGGTCCTCAAAGACCAGCTCGCCGGCGATGTGCGCGAGCGTGCCCTCGATGGTCTGATACTCGGCGATTTCCACGCGAAAGAACTGCCGCATGAGCAACGCCGAGGCACGCACCGACTCCTCGAACTCCCGCTCCAGCGCCTGATGCACGGCGTAGCGCAGCGCGCCCGCGCCGGCCAGCAACACCACAAGCAACGTCGCAGCATAGAGCGCCGTGAAGCGCAGCCGAATGCGCGGCAAATGCCGTTCCGGACTCACGGCGCGTCCGGCTTGGGTGGCGACATGCGATACCCCGCGCCACGAATGGTCGCGAGCAGCGGCATTTCGCCTGGCTGGTCGATCTTCTTGCGCAGCCGCGCGATGTACACGTCGATGACGTTGCTGAACGGATCGTAGTTGTCGTCCCACGCATGCTCGCTGATATACTCGCGGGTGAGCACGCGCCCCTGCCCTCGCATGAGTACCTGCAGCACGGAGAATTCCTTGGTGGTGAGCACGATCTCGCGTCCGTTTCGCCGGGCGCCACGCGTGGCCGGGTCCAGTTCGAGATCCGCGACGCGCAGCAGCGGCTCGGTGGCTTCGGCGGGCCGTCGGAGCAACGCCCGCAGGCGCGCCACCAGCTCGCCCATCGCATACGGTTTGACCAGATAGTCGTCGGCGCCGAGATCGAGCCCCGCGATGCGATCCTCGACGCTGTCGCGCGCTGTGGCCATGAGGATGCGCGGCGGTGGATGACGCACGCGCAATGCGGCGCATAAGGTAAAGCCGTCTTCGTCCGGCAGTCGCAGGTCGAGAATCGCGACATCGTAGGGGCTGACGGCAGCGAATTCGCGCGCCATCTTGCCTGTTGCCGCCGCATCGACGGCGAAGCCCGACGCACGCAGATACGCCGTTGCACTCTCTCGAAGCACCTCGTCGTCTTCCACAAGCAGTATCCGCATGCCGGTCAATCTACGTCACGCCGAGTCCATGATACACACGCGTCCTCCGCGCATCGCGGTGGTCTTCGGAGGGGGTGCGCTCAAGGGGCTGGCGCACGTCGGCGCGTTACGCGCGCTGGCCGAAGCGGGAATCACGCCCAGCCTGTACGCCGGTTCGAGCATCGGCGCGATGATCGCGGCAGCCGCCGCGTCCGGGTCGACCGCAGACGAACTGTCCGAGCGCGCGCTGGCGTTCCGCCGGAAAGATCTCTTCCGCATCAACCATATGGGAATGATCATGGACCGCATGCTGTCGCGCTCCATTTACCTCGAGGCGCCGCTGCGCGCGTTGTGCGACGCGCTCGTGGCCGAGGGGACGTTCGAGGACCTGAGGGTGCCGCTGTTGGTCACCGCCGTCGATATCGAGCGGGCCGCGCCCGTGGTGTTCGGTCGGCCAGGACTGCGCGACGTACGCGTGCGCGACGCCGTGTATGCCTCGTGCGCGCTGCCGGGGTTCTTTCCGCCGGGCACGGTGGGTCACCGCACCTGCATCGACGGTGGGACGACGGACAATCTCCCCGTGGCCATCGCCGCCATGGGCGTCGACGCCGTGATCGCGGTCGACGTCGGGATCGCCGACGTGCCAATCCGCGCCGGGATCGCGTCGCAGGGATTCGCGTCGATCTTCATGCGGGCCGCGTCCATGATGATGCACGAGCAGCAGCAACACGCGCTCGAGCGCTGGACGTCGCCGCCCATGCTGCTGGTACGGCCGCCGGTGTCGCACATCGGCTGGTTCAACTTTGCCCATGTTGAGGAGCTGCTGACGTCGGGCTACACGGCCATGCGAGACGCCCTGACCGACTTCGACGCGCTGCTCCACGCCGAGGGCGGCATCTTTCCACGGAAGCAGGTGCAGATCACCGTGAACCGGGACACGTGTACCGGTTGCGCCCAATGCGTGGCCCGCGCCCCCGGGCTCATGGCCATCGACGATCAGCGCAAAGCCTACCCGCTGGCCCGTCTGCATGAGTTCTCCCCGGCCGATGGCGCCTTCGTGCGCTGCTGCCCCGTGGATGCGATTCGTGTCGTTCCGGTGGCGGCGGGGGCGACCCCGGCCGATATTCCCAATAGCCTCGTCGGTACCGGGGTCTCGCCCTAAAGTCAGGCTCACGGCGCGACGAGTGGCTTCGTTCCGAACGCGTACGACCACCCACGGGGTCGGTCGTGCGCCGGACCAATTCTCTCCATGTCGCATCCCAATTCGTTCGGCAGCCGCGCCACACTCACTGTGGGCGACCGTCAGTATGCGTATTTCCGACTCGCCGCGCTCGACGCCCTGCAGGGTAGCACCGCGGCCACGCTCCCGTTCTCGCTCCGGGTCCTGCTCGAAAACCTGCTGCGCGGCGAAGACGGCGCTTTCGTGAAGAAGGCGGACGTCGAGGCGCTGGCACACTGGAACGTCAAGTTGCCGGTGGACAAGGAAATCGCCTTCCGCACCGCCCGCGTGCTGCTGCAGGATTTCACCGGCGTCCCCTGCGTCGTCGACCTCGCCGCGATGCGCGATGCGATGGTCGCACTCGGCGGCGATCCCACCCGGATCAATCCACTGCAGCCGGTCGACCTGGTAATCGACCACTCGGTGCAGGTCGACGAGTACGGCTCGGAGGCCGCGCTGCTGCTCAACACGAATTTCGAGTTTGAGCGGAACGGCGAGCGGTACGAGTTTCTGAAGTGGGGTCAGGACGCGCTGCGCAATTTCCGCGTGGTCCCGCCCGGCACCGGCATTTGCCATCAGGTCAACCTGGAATACCTGGGTCAGGTGGTGTTTACCACCGAGCAACACGGGGAGACGCTCGCCTATTGCGACTCGCTCGTCGGCACCGACTCGCACACCACCATGATCAACGGGTTGGGTGTGATGGGCTGGGGTGTGGGCGGCATCGAAGCTGAGGCGGCCATGCTGGGCCAGCCGGTGAGCATGCTCATTCCCGAAGTCGTGGGCTTCAAGCTGTTCGGCAAACTGCCGGCCGGCGCCACGGCCACGGATCTGGTGCTGACGTGCACCGAGATGCTCCGCAAAAAGAAGGTCGTGGGCAAGTTTGTCGAGTTCTACGGCCCCGGGCTCTCCAGTCTCGCCCTGGCCGATCGCGCGACTATCGCCAACATGGCGCCTGAATACGGCGCGACCATGGGTTTCTTCCCGGTGGACTCGGAGACGCTCAAGTATCTCACGCTGTCGGGCCGCAGCGCCGAGCAGGTGGCGCTGGTGGAAGCGTACACGAAGGAACAGGGACTCTTCCGGACGGACGCCACGCCCGACCCGATCTTTACCGACACGCTTGAATTGGATCTGGGCACCGTGGTGCCAAGTCTTGCGGGCCCCAAGCGTCCGCAGGACCGCGTACCGTTGTCGGAGAGCAAGCGGATGTATCGCGAGGCGCTCGCCGCGCAGCTGGCGCTGCAAGCAACGACCGTCCCGGCGGCCGCACCGATTCCCGCTGGTTCCGCGATCGCGGCCATGGTGGACGAAGGTGCCCCGGTCGAGCCGAAGGACGGCGTAGAGTGCAGCTACCGCGACGAGTCGTTCACGCTGAAGCACGGCCACGTGGTGATCGCCGCCATTACGTCGTGCACCAACACCAGTAATCCGAGCGTTATGTTGGCCGCCGGTTTGCTGGCGCAAAAGGCCGTACAGAAGGGACTCAAGACCAAGCCGTGGGTGAAGACGTCGCTGGCACCGGGCAGCAAGGTGGCCACCGACTACTTCCACAAAGCCGGGCTCATGGACTCGCTCGATGCCCTCGGCTTCAACGTGGTCGGCTACGGCTGCACCACGTGCATCGGCAACTCGGGTCCGCTGCCGGCGGTCATCAGCGAAGCGATCGAAAACGGCAACCTGAACGTGGCCGCCGTACTCTCGGGCAACCGCAATTTCGAAGGACGTGTCAATCCGCAGACGCGCTTCAACTATCTGGCGTCGCCGCCACTGGTGGTCGCCTATGCGCTTGCAGGTCGGATGGACATCGACATGGCGACAGAACCGCTGGGCGTTGGCACCGACGGCCCGGTATTTCTGCGCGACATCTGGCCCAGCTCGCAGGAGGTCGAAGATACGATCCTCTCGAGCGTGAAGCGGGAGCAGTTCACCACGCAGTACGCGAACGTCTTTGACGGCGACGCGCACTGGCAGGGCATTCCCGCGCCCAAGGGCGATCAGTATGCCTGGAACAACGACTCCACGTACGTGAAGAATCCGCCGTATTTCGACGGCATCACAATGACGCCTCCCGGCGTGCGTCCGATCACCGACGCGAAAGTGCTCGGCATGTTCGGCGACTCGATCACCACCGATCACATCTCGCCGGCGGGTTCGATCGCGGCCGCGTCACCGGCCGGCTTGTGGCTCAAGTCGCAAGGCGTGGACCGCAAGGATTTCAATTCGTACGGCGCACGTCGCGGCAATCATGAAGTGATGATGCGCGGCACCTTTGCCAACATCCGGCTCAAGAACGAACTGACCGGTGGCAAGGAGGGGTGGTGGACGGCGCAGGCGCCGGGCGCGGAGCCCGAAGCGCTATATGACGTGGCCATGGCGCGTCAGGCGGCGGGCGTCGCGCAGATCGTCATCGCCGGCAAGGAGTACGGCACCGGGTCGTCGCGCGACTGGGCGGCCAAGGGAACGGTGCTCCTCGGCGTGCGGGCGGTCATTGCCGAGAGCTTCGAGCGAATTCATCGCTCGAATTTGGTGGGCATGGGTGTGTTGCCGCTGGAGTTCGCCAGTGGCGAGACGCGGCAGACGCTTGGGCTCACGGGTTTCGAGACGTACTCCATCGGTGGTATGACCGATGCCCTCACGCCACGTGAAACGCTCACCGTCACGGCGACCGCGGCGGACGGCAGGGTGAAGACGTTCAGCGCGCGGTGCCGCATCGACACGCCGGAAGAGCTGCAGTACTACAAGCACGGCGGCATTCTGCCGTACGTGCTGCGGAGTCTGGTGGGGCGGTAAGCTGCTCCGCTGTACTATGCTGTTGAAACGAGACCGCCAGTGCGGTCTCGTTTTCTTTTTGGCCAACGCCATCGCGGCCGCCTTGCTCCTGTGGCAAACGGCACGCGTGCTGCTGCATCCGCCACGGCGCCCGCGCTGCCGCTTTCACGGACGCGGTCGCGGTCATCTCGGCGACAGGATCTACCAGAGCACCGACGGCACGCGATCCGGCGCCACGAGTCGCAGCATCGCGTACCCGATGCCCGTCTCGCCAGCGAGCATTCCCGGATGCGTGAAGCCCGGCGCCCACCCCGTGCGAAGCCGGCCATTGCTGACCAGTTGGTTCCGCACGCACTGACCAAGCACCTTGGCCGCACGCGACCACGACTGATCGTGCAGCGCATCGGCCGCCACGAGCAGTACATCAGCCATACCCGCTACGCCGGCGGCGAGTCCGTGTGAGCCGACACGGACCCACCCGTCGGTACGCGTGCTGACGCGCCCCAGCATCGCATTCCTTGCGCGTGAGCAGGCCCCATCCTCCTCGCGCTCCACCAAACCATCCAGCTCGGCCAACAACAGACCGCTCACCCCGTTCGCCCAGTCGCGCGGCGCGTGCACGTCGTCCTGCCACACGACGCGTACGGATGCGATCAACGTGTCCGCGATCTGCGCGAGGCCCGACTCCCCAGACGCGCGCGCAAGTCGTCCAAGCGCGAAAGCCACCCCCAGGCGGCCATGTGCCATGCCCGGTTCCAGCGCATCAATGGCGGCGCGATGCTTCAGCAAAGCCGGAACGAGCTCCACAGCACGCGACAGCGCAAGGTCGGATCCGGTGGCGCGATGCAGGTCGACCAAACCGACAATCGCGCCCGAAGTGCCCCCCAGCAGGTCGCAGGAGTCGTTGACCATCTGTGGGACGCGCACGCGCGCTGTGACCTCGTGAGCCACTTGCAGATACGAGTCATCCGAAAGCAACGATGCTGCCAGCACGTGCAATCGGAGCACCGAGCCGAGTCCGTTGGCCATCCCGGTCCCCACTTCACGCCAGCCGGCAGCACCGCCGATTGCATCGAGCGACGATGCCACCGACTGCATCGCGGCATGCGCGATCTCGCGATGCACGCGATCGTTCGTTGCCCGGAACAAGGCCGCGAAAAAGAGCGCGATACCTCCGTGTCCGTCCGCGAGGCCGTGCCCGAGCGGCATCAGCCGGTGTCGCCGCACGCGGGCCAGATACTCGAGTCCATACCAAGCACGATCGACTCCCGTGCCGACGCTCATGCGCAAGAGCGCTTGTGCGATACCCTCGGCGACAGCCAAGGCGTCAGCTGGCGTGACAGGGCTAGTGGCCGAACTCTCGTCAGCGACGTCGTACGACGTAGCGTGCGACAGTGGCGCGACGCCAACAACGCCGCCCGCATTGAACGCCATCCGAATGAACTCGCACTGCTGCGCCAAATCGGTGTCGTCGAGCATGGAGAGCCGATGTTCCGTTTGCTCAATCGCGCTCCGGTCGAAAAAATCCTCCACCAGAGATCCGTCCGGTAGCGACAGCGCACGACTGTCGACCCGCGCGGTGAATAGCGGAACATCCTGCACCTCGAGCGCCGCATGTTCGGCGTCCAGCACACGATCCAGTCCCGGATGCGCGTCCAACCGGAGCAGCGGCCGGGCGAGCACATCGAACTCGATGAATCGTCGCGCGCCATCCCGCAGAAGATCAGGATTCAGCGACCGAAGCAGCGCGGCCCCGTACAGACTCGTGTGGCGGAAGATGAGCCGGGTGTGTCGATGTCCGTATTCGCGCAGCACACTGTCACGTGCCATCAGCAAGTGCCGATGCTCCACGAGCAGATGATAGCCGCGCCTAAAACCGCGCACAATTTCCTCGACGTACGCTCCCGCGTACTGCGGCACGTCGCCGACGTAGGGCACATTCTGCTGCGGCGACGGTGGCGCGTGCTTGACGGTCATACGCATGACATCGGTGTTCGCGTGTCGCCAGCCCAGTGAGTCGCGCAACGACTCCGCTTCGCCATCGCCGGCCAGCCCGGCTGTGCTCACGGCCGCGGCGCCGCCATTGGTCAGCTTGAAGGCCGGAAGCAAGCCGGTGCGCGCCACCGACGAGTTCACGCGCCTGTTCACGGCCTCGAAGCCGCGAGTCGTTGCGCGATTCAGTCGGCCCTCAATGCTCAACTCGTGCGAGAGCAGCGCCTCCATGTCAATCAACACGGGATGTTCACCGTGCGCGATGAGATTTTCGAGATGAAAGTCCGTACCGTCGATGCCATACAACAACGCCAGCAGCAGTCCGGCGCGCTCGTAAAAGCGCTGCGCGGCGTCGATCGATTCGCACGGATGCTGCGCCACGAACGCGACCCAGCCGTGATCCTCACGCTCGACGCTACGCGGCGCCATGAGTGTCGGCGCGCCGGGATCCCGTTCAGCAACCCAACGCAGAAGCGCGGCAAAAAGTCCTTCGAGCTGCAACGCGCGCGGCTTGTACACCACACGGCACCCCGACGTGAACGTGACGATGGCGACAGCGCGTCCTCCGTTATGGGTGTCACCCGCACCGAGCGACACGGAGACAGCTCGACCGAGGGGACGACCGTCGCTCACGGTGGTCTGCAGCGACGGCAGATCCATGTCGAGATGCGAAAAAAAGTCCCCGGCGGCACTAATCCATTGCGACGTCGTCGTTGCCGTAAGCCTTGCGGCAACGGGATAACGTGTAAAAAAATCAAAGAGCTCCCCCCGAGCCATGCGCGCCACGAAACGCTGGTACTCCGTGCGCGGCACACCGCCGCCATCGCGCATCAGCGCCGCCAGAGGATCGAGCGTGCGTCCCGTGCGTTGCGCAACGAACTCCGAAAAGAGCGCGCGTCCGCAGACGTCTGTGAGACGTTGCACGAGATGACGTTCCCATGTGAGGTGCACCGCGTCGGTGGCCACGGCGCGACGCGCGCCAAGCCGGCGCGAAAGCTGCTCGCGCGCGCAGGCGACGAACGGCAGCACGAGCACGTCGAATGGCTTCGCGTCGTCGACGAGGAGCACATTGGCGGCGTCTGCCACGACGGCAGAGCCGAAGCGGGAAGCGACGTCGTCGGCTGAACTGCCGAGCGCGTCGCGAAAGAGCTCCATCCAGGTGGACTCGGCGTCGTCGTGCGCAAGCGGCAGCCCATCCGGTGTTGCCACTAGGGCAGCTTGCTCGGCCGTGAGTCCCGCCCAGCGCAACCGTGTGGCGAAGTTCGCAGGTGTATCCGGCGCGACGAGCGCACGCCACGCGTCCAGCACGCCGTCGCGTGGCGCCATCCCGCTCGCGTAACATTCGTCGTGTGCAGCGAACGCTACCAAAGCGCGGTGGCGTGCAGCCAGCGTGGCTGCCCGCCGTGCGATATCGTCGAGCGGATCGCCTGCGATCGCGTTCGGCGTTGTGAGCAAGCTGGTTGCCATCGGTGGCCATGGTGTGATCGCGAGAAGGATCGCGATAGTTGCGTGCGGCGAGAGTCAGGCAGTTCCCGTTCCCTGCATCGTCATTCCGATCTGCGATGTCGATGCACGGAACGGGTTGACCGTGTCGTACAGCAGCTTGTCTCGCTGGATCTGCCAGCGCAGACCAGCTCGCGTGCGTTGCGACGCTACCGAATGAGCAGCGATACCAGAAATGAGATGCAGTACGGCGACGAGCCACCAGCGACCGCCTCGAGTTCCTCAGCGCTCAATTCCGCATCGGCCGTCACGCGCGGCGGCAGCAGAATCGTCGCGTCGCCTTCGTTCTCGATGAAGCGCAGGTCGAGCGACTCCGGCACGAACTGTCCTTCTTCCGCGAGCGCTGCGCGCGCATCCGCCTTGAGGAGCGTGCGGAACGTCTCATCAGTCGACGCGCGGGCGAGCACGCGATCGTACATCTGCTTGTAGCTCGCGACTTCGGGCGTCTCGGCGAGCGCGGAGATGGTGTTCTGCGAGATTTTCATGGGTCGTTCTCCTGGTGGGAAGGGCACGTGAGCCGCTGCGACGGCGAGATCCGGGCATTCGGCACACCCATGGAGAGGCAGGTCGCGTGCCGTGCGACCC
>JBBQSM010000058.1:0-24028 GCA_038234895.1 Gemmatimonadales bacterium | reverse complement strand
GCCGCCGAGGAGGAAGAGCAGGCGTTCTACGCCGAACGTGCCACCGCCGAGTGGCTGGACTCGCTCGCGCCACTCGGCACCGATCAGCACAAGCCGCACCTCACCGATGCGCCGTGGGTGATCGTGCTCTTCCGGCAATCGTACGGCGTCAACGCCGATGGCGGAAAGCGTACGCACTACTACACGCAGGAATCGTGCGGCATTGCCGCCGGGCTGTTCATCGCGGCGGTGCACCACATGGGACTGGTCACCCTCACGCACACGCCGAGCCCCATGCTCTTTCTCGGCGAGTTGCTGGAGCGACCATTGAACGAGAAGGCGATGCTTGTCATGCCCGTAGGATATCCCGCGGCCGACGCCAAGGTGCCCGACATCGCGCGCAAGTCGCTGGACCACATCGCCGTGTGGAAGTAGCGCGTTGCTGCGACCTTCCCTCGTCACTTCTCACCGCACTTCTCACCGCTGCAATCGAGCAAGACATGAACGATCGCGATGAACAACCGCCGAACGACGTGCTGCCGCCGGACGTCGAGGGCGTGGATTCGGCTGACGACGATGAACTCGTCGAAGTCGATCCGATGGACGCACTGCTTGATTCTGCCGTGCGCGGCGACGTCGAGCTGCTCACCGAAGTTCTCGATTCCTTTCCGGAGCTCGTGAACGAACGCGGGACGCTGACCGGACACACCGGCGCACGCACGGCGCTGCATTTCGCGATCACCGGTCCGTTTCTCGAGGCGGTGCAGTTGCTGTTGGACCGCGGTGCCAGTCCGAACATTCGCGACGAAGGCGACGACGCGTTTCCGCTGCACTTTGCGGCGGAGAAGGGCGACATCGACGTGGTACGCGCGTTAATCGAACATGGCGCGGACCCGATCGGTGACGGCACGATGCACCAGCTCAATGTGCTCGGCTGGGCGACGGTGTTCGGCCCGGGAGACGCCGAGGTCGTGGAGTATCTGGTCGCGCATGGAGCCGTCCATACCATCGAGTCTGCGGTGGCGGTCGGCAACACGGAGGTGATCCGCACGCTCATCGCCGCCGACCCTGCGCTGCTGCACAAGCGCATGGACGCCACCAACAAGCGCAGAACGCCGTTGCATCTGGCGGTGGTCAAAGGGCAGAGCGACTCGATTGCGGAGCTGCTCGAACTCGGGGCCGATCTCGCCGCCGAAGACGCCGCGGCGCTCACCCCGCTCGATCAGGCCGCGCTCTCGGGGGCGGTGGAGATCGTGGAGCAATTGCTTGAGGCCGGAGCCGACATCATGCTGCCGGCGGCCGTGGCGCTGGAGCGCGCGGATGACATCGAGCGGCTGCTGGCAGAAAACCCGCGTCAATTGCAGGAGGGCGGCCGGTACGCGTCGCTGCTGCCGATGGTCTGCGAACGGTCGTCGGGCGACATCGTGCGCTGGTTGCTCGAAGCGGGCGCCGCCGTGAACACACCGGCCTCGGTCGAGGCCGCCGTAGATGGCACGGAGGGATACACCCCGCTGCACGCGGCTGCGTTTCATGGCAACGCCAGCGCCGTAGATGCATTGCTCGAGGCCGGCGCCGACCGTAGTGCGCGGGACGGTCGCTACGACGGGACCCCTTCCGACTGGGCGCAGCAGGCCGGCCACTACGAACTCGCGCGGAAATTGGCGGACGCGCAGTACTGAGTACTGTCGCCCCAGACCGACTGTGTTTCGCTACAACGCAGTCCCAACCTGCGGTTCATCCTTGACCGCGTGCGCCGCTGAATTGAGCGTCAGCCAATCGGTGCGCGCGCGATCCCATTCCTGAATGATCACGCCATACCGCTCGAACAGGCGCCGGATCTGCACGGGTCCGTACTCGAGCAGTTCCTCCAGCACCGGCACCAGCACGCTGAGGGCATCATCGCTGATGATGGTGCGCCGCGCGATCTGCGCGATGTGGCGCGCCTCGGAGGCCGCGATCGTGAGTCCCTCGCCGCGATTCACGTGCAACATGACATGCAGGTCACTGGATCCATCGCCAACGTACACCACGCGCTCGGCTGGCACGCCGAGCCGTGCCCGCAGCTGATCGACGGCGGCAACCTTCCCGTAGCCGGCGGGGACCCGCACGATCGATTCGATCTCACCGGACTGCGGGTGATAGCCGAACTGCGTGCCGATGATGTGCTCGCGCGGCACCAAGCCGTCGAGGGCGGAGTGCACCACCTCTTCGGGCGCGGCTGACACCACGTAGAAGTCGAACGTGGCGTCGTCGATGCCGTCGGCCAGCGCACGGGTGAGCAGCGCGATGTTCTTCTTGAGCCGGATCTGTCGGCCAACCGCGATCAGGTCGTCGCGCCGCACCCGGCGATACTCCGGATCGTGACGCAGCAGATACGTGAGCTCGGCGCCTTCCTGCACGAGGTTGAGCCCCGAAAGTGAGGCCACCTTGGCGCCGAATCCGCCCATGCCCAGCATGTCGCTCAGGACGTGCCCTGAGTCGTTGAAGCTCAGCGTCTGATCGAAATCGCTGACGAGCAAATAGTGCTTTCGCATTCGTCCTCCCTGATCCAAGACTGCTGCAAGTGTCCTGCGCCGAGCCGATCCGTGTAGCGACATCCCAACGAAAAACGCCCCCGCGTCAGGTGAGTCCTGGGTGCGGGGGCGTCACCTCCGATGCATGGGGATCGCGCCCAACTCCGCGCGACATGTCATCAGGGTGCTGCTATGGGTACCAGCGGATGCAAGGGCGCACCGCCTCGTGGCGTCGTCCTGCCCGTGTAGGCTAGGCCGCGCCACTGGCGCTGTCAACCAGACGCGTGGGCTCCGCCGTGGCTGGGCGCGTGCGAGTCGAGTCCTGGTCGGCTGCCAAGCAAGCTGGTCACTCGTGCCGTACCTTTGGTCCCGCGCGCCTGCGTCTGCCCGATACCTCTTGAGGCCGATACTGATGAGGGAAGGCACCTCGCGCTCCGGCGCAAGCTTGAACTGGCTGGTTCAAATCGCGTGGGCGAGCGTGTCGGTGCTGGCGATCGTGATCGTACCGGGGCTGCTGCAGCACGGCGTGTCGTTGTCAGCGCTGCCTGCGGAACAGCGGACGCAGCCGTGGGGGTGCGGCGTTGCCGGCGCGTTGCTGTTCTTCGCCATGCGCGGCGCCCCACGTTGGCCCCGATGGGGACGCTATGTGCAGGCGTCGCTGCTCGGTCTCGCAATCTTCGGCGCGACGCATGCCGTCCTCTCCATGGTGATGCGCGTGCCGACGCCAGTCGTGGTGACCGGCGCATCGCTTGCGCTTGCCGTGATGTTGGTGGAGGTGCCGACGGTGCTCGGGCGCTGGCTCGCTGCGGCGGTGTTGCCCATGGCGGCCGTCGTACTGCTCCTGTTCGTTCGCGATCGGCCGACGCCGCAACCGCTGGACACGGTGCTCGAGACCGCACTGCATCGAGTCAAAGTGACGGAGCACTCCGGGCTGATCGACTCGATACTCATCGCGGGCGGAGCGATGACGCCGTTGGGCGGCGATTTCCTGCTGGTCACGGGCAAAGGGCATTTCTATCGTGTCGGATTGCGTCCCGATGATACCCCGACCGCCCGCCGACTGGCCCTGACCGGCGAGTTCAACAGCGCGATTCGGCGCACGCAGCTGAAAGACTTACCGCCTGTGGGGAGCGGATTTCCCATGCGCGCCGGTGATGTCGCGATCGATACCACGGTGCAGCCGCATCAGGTCTACCTCTCGCATGCGTGGTGGAACTCGACCGGAAAGTGCTACACCGCACGCGTTTCCCGGGCGCCGCTGCCGCCTGATTCGACCACGCAGATAGCACCGACTCCCTGGCAGACGGTATTCGAGACGTGGCCTTGCCTACCTCCATCCTTCGAGATGGCCCGCGTCAGTGCCTCGACGCGTCTCGCGTGGGCTGGGCCGGGCCAACTTATGCTCACGGTCGGGTCGCACGCCCTCGGGGATGATTCGGGCGCCACCGGTGCACAGACGGCAGACAACGCGTACGGCAAGGTGTTCCGGCTTGACGTCGATGGCACGTACGAACTGTTCACCCGCGGCCACCGAAACCCGCAGGGCCTCGTGGTGCGTCGCAACGGCGAGGTGTGGAGCACGGAGCATGGACCGCAGGGCGGTGACGAAGTCAACCTGTTGCAAGCGGCACAAAACTACGGATGGCCGCTCTTCACCTACGGCGTGCAGTATGGCGAAGGCCGTTGGCCACTGGCCGGGGACCGCCGCGACCATGCTGGATTCACCGAGCCGATGCTCGCCTTCGTGCCATCGATCGGTGTCTCCAACCTGATCGATGTGGGGCCGGTCGGTTTTCCTGAATGGGAAGGAGACCTGCTCGTCTCATCGCTGCGTGCAGGGACCCTCTATCGTCTCCGAACGCGTCAGGGGCGGGTCGTGTACTCGGAGCCCATCGTCATCGGCCGGCGGATCCGCGATATCGATCAGGCGGCAGACGGTCGCATTGTGCTGTGGACGGATCCCGGCACCTTCGTGGTGCTGGCACCCGCACCGGCCGTGTCGGAAAGCGAACGCGCGATGCAGAGCTGTCAGGGCTGTCACGGCGCATCACTGGAAGGCACGCCCGCAGCCCCGTCGCTCGCAGGGGTGGTTGGTCGCAACGTCGCATCGGTTCCGGGATTCGCCTACTCGCCCGCGCTGCGTGCGCTCGGTGGTCGCTGGACGTTGGAACGACTGAGTGCCTATGTGAAGGATCCGCAATCAGTCGCGCCGGGTACCGTGATGCCATCGCCCGGCGTGTCCGACTCCTTGCAGGTCTTCATCGTCTACTACCTGCGGGACCATCAGGGGAAGCGCTAGACGACTACTTGTTCGCGGCCTGCCGCGCCTCCCACATGGCCTTGAGACGCGCGCGACGCCGCGCCATCTCCCCTTCCGCGTCGGGGATGGCCATCACCACCTGCTCCATATGGGCAAGTACCATCGGTCCCATCCGGGCCCGCACGTCACCAAGAAACGGGTGCACCTTGGCGAACGCGCCGATGATCTCGCCGTGCGCAGCAATGAACATCGACTGGTCGATCGCGCCGTGCACCACCATCGACGCTGCCATATCCCAATAGCCCATCACCATGCGCATCCACGCGTTCTTGTCGCTGGTGAGCGTGGTGAAGTACTGCTCGCTGGTCTCCGGATGAAACTCCGTGATGAACCAGTGGCGTGCTTTGCGAAGCTCGGCTTCGCGACGCATGTCGAAGAGCGTCAGGTTGAGTCGCGCGGATTCGTAGGGTGTGGGCATGACAGGGGGTTACGAGAGTGTCTCGGATGACTTCTTGACCTGCACGAAGGCGCAGGCCACGGCGGCGCAGCCGAGCATCGC
Organism: Gemmatimonadales bacterium; assembly: GCA_038234895.1. Lineage (GTDB taxonomy): Bacteria > Gemmatimonadota > Gemmatimonadetes > Gemmatimonadales > Gemmatimonadaceae > Gemmatimonas. The sequence goes on along the minus strand of JBBQSM010000058.1, from coordinate 18,717 downwards.
GCCGGCCAGCCGGATCACGTTGGCCGGATTGCCACCCAGCCACGATTCGTAAAAGAACGGCAGCGTTACGTTCTGAATGAGCATCGGAATCACGATGAACATGTTGAACACGCCCATGTACACACCGACGCGATCCTTGGGGATGGAGTCGGAGAGCATCACGTACGGATTACCCATCATGCTCCCCCACGCGATGCCAATGCCGATCATGGGTACGAAGAGCAGCGCCCGACTATCGATGGAGGGAATCCAGAGCATGGCCGCTGATGCGGCCACGAGCGCGATCGAGTGCATCCACTTGGCGCCGATGCGCCGCGTAATCGGGACCATCGCAAATGCCGCCAAAAACGCGATGAAATTGTAGAACGCACCCACCTGGCCCGTCACCAATCCCGCTTCACGAAAACCGGGCGACAGCGGATCGTTCGTGTCGAAGAGGGTGAGCGCAAGCGCCGGCGCGATGTAGATCCAGTAGCAGAACATGGCGTACCACTGGAAGAACTTCATCACCGCCATCTGCCGCATCGTGGACGGCATGTCGCGGAACGCATCCACGATTTCCTTGAGCGTGTGTCCGAGGCCCCGCGGCATCTGCTCAATGCGCGACCGCTCGTCTGCGGTGAGCGGCAGTTCGGGCGTGGTCTTCACCGACCAGAGAATGGACAGTATCGAAAAGGCCGCGCCCATCATGAAGGCGAGCATGGTGATCGTCGGAATGCCGCGGTCGTTCACCGCATCGCGATTCATGCCCATGAACACCAGCAGCGACGGCGTGATGTAGGAGAGCGTCTGCCCCAGTCCCGTAAACGCGCTCTGTGTCAGAAACCCGAGCGACGTCTGTTTGCCCTCCAGCCGATCGGACACATACGCCCGGTACGGCTCCATCGTGATGTTGTTCGCCGCGTCCAGAATCCAGAGAATACCGGCCGCCATCCAGAGCGAGCGACTGAACGGCATCGCAAAGAGCGAGATGGAGCAGAGGATCGCGCCGATCAGGAAGTAGGGTGTGCGGCGGCCACGGGGACTGAGCGTCCGGTCGCTCATCGCGCCGACAATCGGCTGCACAATGAGTCCGGTGATGGGCCCCGCGAGGTACAGGAACGGGAGACTGGCTTCGTCCGCGCCAAGGTACCGGTAAATCGGGCTCATGTTGCCCTGCTGGAGCCCGAAACTGTACTGGATTCCGAAGAACCCGATGTTCATGTTCACGATCTGCGAAAACGAGAGAATCGGTCTCGTCGGCGCGGCCACAGCGGGATTCTTCATGGGCAATGTTCGCGTGAGGCGGCGGTGAATGTCCAGAGCGGGCGGGAAAGCGAAGCGAGTGCGTTGCTGCGTGCCCTCAGCGGTCCGGACGGCATACATGCGTCGCTGTCGGTAACGGCCAACTACCGGGCGATCTTCGCGCGGGATGCGGTCATGGCGGGGGTGGCGGGCGTGGTGCTTGGGGACGATACCGTCTCGCACGCATTTGTGCGCACGCTCGAGCGGCTCCGCGACCTGCAGGGCCCCGAAGGGCAGATCGCATCCAACTTCGAGCTCCGTCCCGACGCGCCGCCGCACGTCAGCTTCGGCACCCTCGCGCCCCGTATCGATTCGGCAACCTGGTATCTCGTCGGCATCGCACTCGGCGCCAGGGCCGGCATCCTCGACCCCGGCGCATTTCACACGTCGGCGCGCGCGGTGGCCCGGTTGCTGGACGGCATCGAGTACAATGGCCGCCACCTGCTGTACATCCCGACCGGTGGCAACTGGGCCGACGAATACATCTACGACGGCTACATCCTCTACGATCAGGTGCTCCGGGCGTGGGGGCTGCGGTTGCTTGGCGATATCCTCAACGAGCCGACGTGGACGGACAAGGCCGTGCGCATCGGTGAAACGATCGAGGCGCGCTACTGGCTCGACCCGGCTCGCGAACGGGGCCATCCAGCGGCGTCGCTCTCGCCGGTGGGGGTGCAAAACATGTTCGATCTCGCGGCGAGTAGTCTGCTCGCGCTCTCCGGCGTCGCCCCGCGGCTCGCCGCCTCCGCTCTCGACTGGATCGACGAACAGTTCCTGTCACAGGCCAAACTCCCGCCGGCGTTCCACCCCGTCATCGACGAAGGGCATGCGGCGTGGCCGGCCCTCCGACGCTATCACCTCCACGACTTCCGCAACGCGCCGCACGAGTACCACAACGGCGGCATCTGGCCGATCTGGCTGGGGTGGTTGTCGCTGGCGCTCGCGCACACCGGGCGTCACGCGGCGCTGGCTCGTCTCGTCACGACGGCAGAGGAAGCCATCGGCGACGGGCGCCCGTTCGCCTTCGAGGAATACCTGCATGGCGTGACCGGCGTCCCCGCGGGCACGGCGCGCATGGCCTACTCGGCGACCGGCGTGGTGTTCCTGCACCGCGCCGCGGCAATCGACACGCACCGACTTCTTGGGTCATGAACGCGAATCCGGCCACGCCGATGTCGCTGGCGGAGACACTGTACACGATGCTGCGGCCGAGATGGGAAGCGGCTCCGGGCACGCGATTGGTGGTCGGGATTGCCGGCGAATCCGGGAGCGGCAAATCGGTCACGGCGGATACACTCGCGGCGGTCTGTCGAGCGCACGGTACGCCAACGCTGGCGCTCAATCAGGACAACTATTTTCTGCTGCCACCTCGCACCAATCACGAACACCGGTGTGAAAGTCTGGCCAACGTCGGACCGCACGAAGTGAACCTCGCGCTGCTTGCTGCGCACATCGCGGCCTTTCGTGCCGGCGAGCGGTCGGTGCAGGCGCCGCTCGTGGACTACCCCGGCAACCGCTTTGCGACGCAGACTCTCGACATGAACGCGGTCGAACTGCTGGTGGTCGAAGGGACGTACGTGTTGCAAATGGACGCGCTGGACGTGCGCATTTTTCTGCAGGCCACGCACCGCGATACCGAGGAGCGACGCCGCATCCGGAATCGTGACATTGATGCGCCGATCGTCGCGCAGGTGCTGGCGATCGAACACGACATCATCGCACGGCAGGCGGCATTGGCAGACATCCTCATCGATGCGTCATTCAACCTCGTGCCCCAAACGACATCGCGAGCGGACGTCGAATTCACGACGCTCATTCAGCATGCGAATGGCGGAGACCGCGAGGCCGCCGCGCAGCTGTTCGCCGCGATGTACCACGAGTTGCACACGCTCGCGCAGCGACAACTCGCACGCAACGGCGGGCCGCTGACACTCGGCGCCACCACGCTGTTGCATGAGGTGTACCTCAACATCGCCGACCGGTCTGCGGTGCACTTCGCCGATCGGGGGCACTTCATGGGATACGCCGCGCGCGCGATGCGCGGGCTCATCATCGACTACGCCCGCAGTCAGCGCGCTGAGAAGCGCGGCGGCGCCTTTCATATCACCGGGATCGGCGACCTCGACCCGTCGGGCCCCGATCCCCACGCGTCGACCCCGCTCGACGCCCTGGGCGACGCGCTCGACACCCTCGCCGCCGGAGCGCCGGCGCTGGCCGGCCTCGTCGATTTGCACTTCTTCTGCGGGTTTTCGTTCACCGAAATTGCCGAGATGCGCGCCGTCTCCGAGCGAACCGTTCAGCGCGATTGGCGCAAGGCGAAGCTGCTGCTCTACAACTTCTTGGGCGAGTTTGGCTGAGTCGTACCGTACGTCTGTCGCCTTTCGGCGGCAGAATCCGATTACTCCGGTATCCACCCACGTCTCACACCGGAGTCTGTCATGTCCCGTCCATACACCCACCTGTCCAAGGCCCTGCAGCCACTGCTTGACCGTGCGGACGCGCTGGATGGCCAAGAGCGCCGCACATGGCTCAGCGATCTGCGACGCGACTGTCCGACGGTCGCGCAGGCGCTGGACCGGGTGCTGTCACCACGCAGTACGATGGACCACGTCACGACGGACAGGCTCGCTGATACCGAGCCGATGCACGCGCTCGATATGCTCGGATTGCGACGATAAGTTCACCCTCTCTTCGACCGAACCGCTGAATGCCCGCCTTTGATCTTGCGCGTTGGTCGACCCTCGAGCCGTTCGTGGACGAGGCCCTGAGCCTGACCGGGGCCGCACGCGAGCAGTGGTTGCAGGCGCTGCGCGTGAGCGACGCCGCGATCGCGGCGGAACTGGAGACACTCTTCGCCGGCGCGACATCGCTCTCGCGCCACGACGTGCTCGATCGCGCGCAGATCGATGCATTGCTGCAGTCCTTGCAGGTGGATCGACGCGGCGAGGTCGTTGGCGCGTGGACGTTGGATCGGCCGCTGGGCGTTGGCGGGATGGGCACCGTGTGGCTGGCGAACCGCTCGGATGGGCGTTTCGACGGGGTCGCCGCCGTGAAGCTGCTGAACGTCACGGTCACAACGGCCGATGCCGTGCGACGCTTTCAGCAGGAAGGCACCGTCCTCGCGCGACTGACGCATCCCAATATTGCGCGGCTGCTCGATGCCGGTGTCAGCACGATCGGGCAACCATATCTGGTATTGGAGTACGTCGACGGCGAACGCATCGACACGTACTGCGACAGCCGGCGCGCCGATGTGAACGCGCGCATTGACCTCATGATCACGGTGCTCGGTTCGCTGGCCGACGCGCACGGCAAACTGATTGTCCACCGCGATCTCAAGCCGCACAATATTCTGGTGACCCAAGACGGGGTGCCGAAGCTCCTCGATTTCGGCATCGCGAAGCTACTGGAGCAGGACACCGCAGACGACCGGACGGCGCCTGAGGCACGGGCAATGACCATCGCGTGGGCGGCGCCCGAGCAGGTGCTTGGAGCCGCGATCACGACGGCGACTGACGTGTACGCTGCCGGCGCCCTGCTCTATCGTCTGCTGAGCGGCCATCATCCCACCGCGCACGGAGCGTCCACGCACGCGGAGTACCTGCACGGGGCGCTTCAAGGGGAAACCCTCGCGCTGAGCGAGGCCGTCACGTCCATGCGATTTCGGTCGCCGCAGGAGATCGCAGCCACGGCCGCGACACTCGGCAGCACATCGGAGGCACTGGCGCGCCGGTATCGCGGAGACCTCGACAACATCCTGGCGCGAAGTCTCAAGCGAGAGCCCGCCGAGCGATATGCCTCCGCCGCGGCGATGGCTGAGGATCTGCAACGGAGCCTTGATCACAGGCCAATCCGTGCGCGACCGGATTCGTTCGGCTATCGCGTCAATCGATTTGTCCGGCGCAATCGTGCCGCCGTGGCGCTCAGTTCCGTCGCGCTGTTCACCGTACTAGGCTCGGCGGGAGTTGCGGTCTCGCAGGCGCGTGACGCCACCCGGCAACGCGATTTCGCCGTGCTCGAGGCGACCAACGCGTTGGCGACCAGCGACTTCCAGAAGTTCTTGATGTCGCAGGTGGGGACGGAGCCCATCACGTTGCGACAGTTGCTGGAGCGCGGTGAGCGAATGCTGAGCCGCTACGACGCGCCGCCATCGGTGACCGCCGATCTTCTGATGCAGATCCGGGATCGCTACTACGAGCTGGACGACTCGGCATCCGTCGCGCGTGTGTTGACGCGCGTCGATTCCATCGCACGTGCGACGCGCGATCCCGCGATCCTCGCCGACGTGGCCTACGGCAAGGCACATGCGGAGACGCGCTTCGGGCGTGTGGAGACGGCGGACAGTCTCGCCCGGGAGGGTCGCCGATGGTTCGCGCAGGTGCGCAATCCGTCTGCAGCGCAGACGGCGTCGGCGCTGACTGTGGAAGCGGACATCGCGTCGGTACTACACTATCCCGACTCCGCCGTCAGCCTGCTGCGCCAAGCGGCACGCACGTTGGAAACTGCCGGTCAAGCCAGCTCGATGCAGTATCTCACTACGCTTGGGTCGCTGGCCGTCGTCGAGCACGAGCGTTCGGATTATCGCAGCGCGGCGATCAGCTATGGGCGACTGAGGCCGCTGTACGCACGGGCGGGACAGGACAGTACCATCGGCGCCATCATTGCCCAGCACAACGAAGCATTCGCGCTTCAGTTACTCGGCGAGGTGGCCACCGGTGACAGCTTGCTTCGGGATGACATCCAGCGGCTTGGTGGCGCAGATCCGTCTGCTGAACTGCCGCCGCCACTGGTCATCACCAGCGCGAACAGTGCCATTCTCATGCACCGGTTCGACGAAGGGATTGCCCTCTGGCGCCGGTTGCTCCCCGGCGAGTCACCATTCATGGCACAACGCGCGTGGACCGGGATTTCCCGCAGCTTGGCGCTTGCGGGACGTCCGCGCGAAGCCGCTGCCGCGATGAAGGAATTCCAGCGTGCCAGTGCGAAGCTTTCGAAACCCAACACACGCGACAGTCTGGTGCTGGAAGGATTGCTCAAGCTTGCGTCCGGCAATCCTATGGGTGCCCTTGCCGACTTCGACACGCTCGCCGCTCAACGCCTGCCTATGGGGGAAAGTACAGACATGGACACGGTGCTGGTGCATCTCTGGCGCGCTGAGGCAGCGCTGGCCACCGGGAACGGTGTCCGCGGGCTCGCGCTTTCCCGTGAGGCACAGGTCACCGCCGCACGCGACTCGGTGTCGCGCCTTCGCAGCGGGTACTACGGTCGCGCCCTACTGCTCGAGTCCGAAGCGCTCGCGCTGAACGGTGACCGCGCCACGGCGCGCCAACGTGCCGACATGGCCATCGGGCCGCTCACCGTCGGCTTTGGCACGACCCATCCGCTGGTCGTGGATGCGCAACGCGTGCGGCAGGCCTTGCAACGACCCTGAAACCGCAGCAGCAGGGCGACCGCAATGTCGCCTTTGGCGAGTGAATCCCGATTCCATGTGTAGGGCACCTACGCATGCACACACAATCGGGGGCATTATGGCACCGCTTCAGGTGGTAGCGATCGGACTCGGAACGGTACTCGCCGTGTACATCGCACTGATCGTGGTGATCGCTCACCGGTTTACGACACCCCTCCGGATGAGTCCGTCGCTACCGTCGCCCAAGGCGGGCGCCCCAGACCTGCGCACGGTTCGCTTTTCGGCCCGTGATGAAGCACTGCAGCTCTCCGCGTGGTACGCGGCGACGCCGGGTGCCAAGGGCGCGATCATCTTGGCGCATGGCCGCAATGCATGTCGCGGCGAGGAGTTGCGCGGCGACTCATTCGAACTGGTTGCGCATTTTGTCCGCCTCGGATTCAGCGTGCTGCTGGTTGACTTGCGTGGCCACGGCGACAGTGAGACATCGCGTCTGACGTTTGGTCGGCGTGAGCGTCGTGACATACTTGGCGCGGTCGACTTCCTGCTCGCGCTCGGTTACGCATCGCGCAGCATTGGTGTGCTCGGCGCCTCGATGGGTGGCGTGAGCGCGATTGGCGCGGCGGCGGACGAACCGGCGATCGGCGCCATCGTGACTGACAGCGCCTTCTGCACGCTGCACGATGTCCTGCGCATTCAGTTCGTTCGTCTCACACGTCTACCTGGCTGGTGCCTCCCCGGCGCCACGATGGTGGCCAGCGTGCTCACCGGTGAGCAGCTGCGCCGTCATACCGCAGCGCACGACATGGAGCGACTTCGCGACCGCCCAACGCTCGTGATCCACGCGCAGCATGATCCGTTCGTTCCCGTGTCACATGCGCGCGCGCTGGCGCACGCGGGCCATGCGCAGCTCTGGATAACCAACGGCAACCGGCATCTGTCGTCGTATTCCGAAGAGCGCACCGAGTACGCGCGTGTCGTGGGAGGATTCTTCCAGGCACACCTGACGCCGCTCCTCGATCCTGCCGTCCCCGCGGTGCGCCTTCGCCGCTCGATTCCGCGCGAACGCGTCCGTGTTTCACACGACACGCGCAGCTATCGTGCGCGCACGATCTGCAGCGACAGTGAGTTGCGCGCGACGACCACCAACGAGTCACCTGTTGCGGCCCGCACGACAGCCATGTGTTTGACGTCGCCTTCGATCACGAGCTTGGTGTCGGCCACGTCCGTTGCCTGAAACCGGCAGTTGCCGACACCGCGAAGTAACAGACCGTGCCCCGCATCGTAGCGCCCCTGCAGCGGCGGCACGCGACTGAAGTTTCCCGCCAGCAGCAGATCAATCACGCCGTCGCCGTCGAAGTCCCGCGCCACGGATGCGTGCACAGGAAAGAACTGCGCCTCTACTGGCAGCGGCACCAGTTCGAACGAACCGTTGCCGTTGTTGCGTGCAATCGCGCTCGCAAAGGTGCGCGCTTCGCGCTGTTGGGCCTTACCCAACTCGTCCTTAGAGAAAATATCCTCTAGCCGACTCGCGCCGAACGACGCGTAGGTCGGATACGCCGGACGGAGCGCCGGAATGAGTTTCACCAGTTCGTCACGACCGGCCATTGGATAGCTGACCCCGAACTTGTAGAACGAGACCAGCTGCTCGAGTGTGCCGTTGCCTGCAAAATCCCCCACGTACAGTCGTGCCGGCTGCTGCGCCGACGCGGTGATGTACGCATTGAGTCCCAGATTGCCGAGCACCAACTCAGGGAGTCCATCGCCATTCAGGTCGGCTGCGCTGACGGAGTTCCACCACCCTTCCGTGCCGGCCAGCCCCGCCTCCCGCGTGCGATCCACAAAACGTCCATCCTCCTGTCGGAAGACGCGCACCGCCATCCACTCGCCAACCACGATCAGGTCGAGCACCTTGTCGTTGTCGTAGTCGAGCCACACCGCCGACGTGACCATGCCCACGTCACGAAGCCCGGCCGCGCGATCAGTGACATCGGTGAAGCGACCGCGACCATCGTTGAGCAACAGCTGGCTGTGCGGCGTGACGCCGTACTTGCCGGTGACCACACGCGCGCCGACAAACAGGTCGGGGTGGCCATCGCCATTGAAGTCGCCCGAGCGTACCACCGATCCGTTCTCGAAGATGGCCGGTAGCGATTCACGCGCACGACGGAATTGCCCTGTCCCATCGTTCAGGTACAGCCGGTCTCGCAGTGCCTCTGCTGAATCGGCAAACTCGTTGCCGGCGCTCACGACATAGAGATCCTGATGTCCGTCACCGTCGGCATCGAAGAACAGCGCGTCCACGTCCTCCGCGAGACTGTCGGCGGCCATGTCCTGCTGCGCGCTGCGTCGGAAGCGGCCATCGCGCTGCTGCAGCAGCAATTGGCCCTGCTGCCATTTCGCCCCGCCGACGTACATGTCATCGAGACCGTCACCGTTCGCGTCGCCCACGGCGAGGGCCGGCCCTTCTGCCGAGAGCATGCGGGGCGCGAGCGGCTCACGGTCAAAGTCGGTGAACGAATTTTCCTCGTGCACATACGCAATGCCAAGTTGCGTGGAGACGTCGGCAAAGCGCGGGCTGCCGCGCGCCGGCTCCTGTCTGAGCAATGCCGGATCGAAACGACCTGTTGCATCGCGCTGCCACACCGTGAGCGTGCGATTCAGCGACACGTTCGTGAGCAGCTGAACACGCCGGTCCGGCCACACCACCACCAGCGAGTCCAGCACGCTGTCGCGCCCGAAACCGAAGTGCAAGCGCTGGTCCACACTCGATTGGAATCCCCGTGTGGGACTCTGCTCCAGCAGCTGCACCGTGCCGCGATGCCGCGCAATCAACCTCGCACCAATGCCGGCGGTATTGGCGCCGGCACCCTTCAATTCCACAGTCAGAAAGCTGTTACTGTTTCGCGCCCGCGCGTCGTTGCGGAAGATCGCCGCCGGCGCATTGATATTGTTGACGACCAGATCCAGCGCACCGCTGTTGTTCAGATCAACGTACACGGCGCCGTTGGAGAAGCCCATTTGCCCCAGTCCCCACGCGGCAGCCACGTCGGTGAATCGCAGATCGCCGTTGTTCCGAAAGACGTGATTGGCGACGGGCACCTGCGGCATCTGCCGAAGCAGCGCCAGATTCTCCTGCGTGATTCCTTGCGCCAGTGACGCCTGTACCGTCGCGTTGCCCACGTAGTTGATGTAGTCAAGATCGTTCGGCCGACGATAGATGCCGCTGGTGACGAACAAATCCTTGCGCCCGTCGTTGTCCAGATCGGCAAACAACGTGGACCAACTCCAATCGGTCGCGTACACGCCGGCGAGGTACGCGATCTCGCTAAAGGTGCCGTCGCCGCGATTGAGCTGCAGCGTATTGCGTGCGTACTGCGGGTGATATCCAGCCTGTAAGCGCAACGAAAACAGCGTGAAGCTCTCGGTGTTCGCCGATGACTTGAGGATCGCTTCCCGCTCCGGCATCATGTCGGCAACGAACACGTCTGCGCGGCCATCGTTATTGAAGTCGGCAGCGTCCACACCCATGGAGAAACGACTGGTGTGTTGCGTGGCCGACGTGATGGTCTCGGAGAACGTTCCGTTGCAGTTGTTCTGGTACAGAAAGTCGTTCTCCTGAAAATCATTCGCGACATACAGGTCCATACACCCGTCGCCATTCAGGTCGCTGGCCACCACGCCCAGCCCGAACCCCTCAATACCACCAAAAATGCCAGCCGTTGCACTCACGTCGCGAAAGCGTCCACGGTCGTTGCGGTACAGGCGCCCGCCACCCAACGCGCTACGGACGTCGCGCTTCCGTGCGCTACCGATGGCTCGCTCTGTATGCGTCGAATGACTCAACAGGAACAGGTCGAGATCGCCGTCGTTGTCGTAGTCAAAAAAGGTGGCCTGTGTGGAGTATCCGACGTGATCCAGGCCAAACTCGGCGGCGCGGTCGGTGAACGTGCCGTCGCCGTTGTTGATGTACAGTGCGTTCCGCCCGCGCATGGACAGATAGGTGACCGTCGAGGCGTAGATGTCCACCAGGCCATCACCGTTGACATCAGCCATCGTCACGCCCGACTTCCATCCGTCCGGCCCGCCCACACCGGCGCGCTCGGTGATGTCTTCGAAGGCGTAGTCACCCTTGTTCAGGTACAGCGTATTTCGGCCGAGATTCGACGAGAAGTACAGATCGGGCAGGCCATCGTTGTTGATATCGCCAACCGCGACACCACCGCCGTTGTAGTAGTACAGGTAGTTGAGAATGTTGACGTCGGGCGCTTCGGGGAGCGTGTTCGTGAACGACACCCCGGTACGCGTGGCCGGGAGTTGCTCAAACAGCGGCGGCCCTGCCGCAACACTATCGGCACCCGGCACGCCAGTACTGTCACGCCCACCTGCACGGTCGGCGCTGGCGCACGAGACCACCCCGCTGGCGACGCTCCCGATCGTAAGCGCAGTCGCGACGAGCGAACGAATGCGCACGCGTATCACTTGCCGGCGACGCGCGTGGCCGGGTGCGTGAAGAGACGTTGCACCACCCAGTCGCCGACCTTGCGTCCCTGCGTCTGTCCTTCGGTAATCGCATGCCGGTAGTGAATGCCCGCATACAGTCGGCTGATTGCCGCTTCTTCGGCGGCCTGCGTGAACGAGGTGAAGGCGCGTGCGGGTAGGCCGTACTCCATTTCTGTCGAGTCGGTGAAGGCGAAGCGATCACCGAACTGGTCGGTGAGAACCGCCGCCGCCGCCGTGCTGATGACGCTGTGGCCGCTGGTATACTCGGGAAACGGTGGCGTCTGTAGCATCGGCTCCCATGCCGGATCGACGTACTTATTGATCATCGTTTCCGGACGCACGATGTTGGTCTCATACTTCGTTTGCCACGAGCTCAGAAACCCGTCCGCCAACGCGATCGCCGTGCGGGCGTAGGCGTCCGCCGAGCGCAACATGTCCGCGTTCGTGGCGCGCGATGCAGTACCCACGATCCCCATCCAATGACCGCCCGGTGTGATCTTCTTGGTGGCGAACATCGTGTGCCCCTGCACATGCATCACGTACGGATTACAATCCCAAAAGGCGGCAATCGCGCGCTGCTCCGGTGTCAGCGAGCGTCCCACCGCGTACACGTCCTGCACCTGTGCCAGAAACGGGCTTCCCTTGGTGGAATCGAACGGAATGGGCGGCGCCGCACGGAACTGGGTCGATGAGTCGAGCATGAACGGTCGCAGCTTGTCCCAGTTGGGCTCGACGGCGTCCATGTAGGCCGGTGGTGTCGGTACCCAGCGACCGGGCTCCCGATTGACCGTGTACTTGGACATGCCGCGCATCTCCTTGTACAGATCCTTGCCGGCCCAGGCGAGAATGTGCTTGGCGACGGTATCGCCGTAGGCGATCGAGCGCTCGTACACGTCGTTTGAGATTCCGCTGCGCTGAAACTCCTCGTCGAGCGCGCGTCGCAGCGTATCCATGCGTGCGCGCGAGAAGGTGAGCTGTGTCCCCACGGTCATCAGCGCATGCACGCCGGCCAGCGGCAGCGCGTACTCCAGCCCATCCACCCGCGACGGTACGGGCGTTAATCCGTTCAGTTGGCCCGCCAGCGAGCGATAGCTGCTGTCGGACTGACGGAGCACCTCGTATGCGGCGACCGTGCTGTAAGCGTAGATACGGCTGGCCTGCGGCGGACTGAAAATATCATACACGATCACACTCGACAGATCGTGCACCGCATGGTGGAGCGGCTCGGCGCTTCTGATCGCGGCGGTCGACGTCGCGGACGGCTTTTGCGCGCTGCAGGCCGCGAACACCAACGTGCACCCCGCCAGTACAACGCGGCCGGCCAGCGCCAAGCGGCGACGACGCGGTGCCACGTACGAAACATTGCGCAATGCAGTGCGTGGGCTGGGCATCGTCATGGCGTGGGTCGTGTAGGCGCCGTCACGGCCGTGCGACCGGCCGCCGGCCTGAAGAAGAGCGGAGTGTCGTTGTTGCGCACCACGAGATACAGATCACCTGCGCGTGTGCGCAGGCGCCTGATGTCGCGCGTCTGACCGGGCACCGCAAAACCGCTGCCGATTGCCGAGACCGGCGCAAACGTACCGGTACCATCGCCGCGCAGCAGGATCCCGTAGCTCGATGCCATGCGGGCCAACTCGGGCTTGAAGCCGTCGAAGTTTCCTGCCAGCAGCAGATCCTGCGCCCCGTCACCATCGACATCCTGTGCCAACATCCCGAACACTGGAGCCATCTGCGCCTCGCGAGGGAGCGGGACCATCGTGAAGGACCCGTTGCCGTTGTTGCGCACGATCACCGAGGCGAAGGTGTGCGCGGACTTCTGCTGTGCGGTCGCCAGTGCGGTATCGGCAAACACATCGCCCAGTGTTTGCGTGGCGTAATCCTTGTAGTCGCGAAACCGCGCCTTGATTGGCGGAATAGCCTTGATCAGATCGTCGCGCAGGACAATCGGGTAGCGCTTCCCCTGCGACACCGTCGAGATGATCTGCTCGTCGAACCCGTTGCCATCGAAGTCCTTGATGTGCATCAGGGCCGGCTCCGTGGCCGTGGCGCGCAGGCGACCGTTCAGCCCCACGTTCCCCACAACGAAATCCACCTTGCCGTCGCCGGTAACATCGGTGGCAACGATCCGATTCCACCAGCCGCTACTCCGTTCCAGTCCGGCAACCTTCATCGGTTCGAGGCGGCCACCGCTGTTGCGAAATACGGTGATCGGCATCCACTCGCCCACCACGATCAACTCCGGACGCCCGTCGCCGGTGATGTCCTGCCAGACGGCATCGGTGACCATACCGACGTTCACCAGCTTGGGCGCGACCTTGGCGGTGACATTCGTGAACCGTCCCGTCCCGTCGTTGCGCAGCAGCATGCTCTCTGGATCGCGACCGTAGCGGCCCGGTATCGCGCGCCCGCCCACGAACAGGTCGGTCTTGCCGTCGCCATCAAAGTCTGCGGCCGCCACACGCGACCCGCTGCTCGACTCAAGCGGTACGGCTCCCTCCGCCTTTCGAAAGCGTCCAGTGCCGTCGTTGAGATACAGCCGGTCTTGCAGCGCCGGAGCGAGATCGGAGAACTCGCTGCCGCCGCTCACCACATACAAGTCTGGGCGGCCATCGCCGTTAGCGTCGAAAAACACCGCGCCAACATCTTCCGACACGGCATCGGTCGCGAATACCGGCGCGCTGGCGCTCACAAAGCGTCCGTTCTCCTGCTGCACCAGCAGTTGCCCCGCCTGATCCTTGGCCCCGCCCAGGTACATGTCATCGAGGCCATCGTTGTTGACGTCGGCAACCGCGACCGCCGGACCCTCCATCGATAACATGCGCGGCATCAACCGTTCGCGGTCAAAATCCACGAAGTCATTCTCGCGATGCGCACCGACCGGACCGACCTGCGCGGTCACGTCCAGCAGCATGGTCGGCAACGGCGTGACGGTGCGCGGGTCGGTACCTGCTGCCGCTTCACTGCAGCGCACCACAATCCGTTGGTTGGTCGCCACGTCGCGCAGCACACTCACGCGACCATCCGGCCATTCCACGGTGATCGAGTCGGCGCGGTCGTGCGTACCCACCCCAAACGACAGCACCGGCTGCACGCTCGACTGAAAGCCGCGCACCGGCGACTGCTCCTGCACGAACTGGTCAGCGCCGCTGCGCACCGTGACCCGCGCACCGATCCCCTGTCGGTTTTGTTGGTCGCCCTCGAGCACGACCTGCACATAGCGACGGTCGGCATGTAACGTACGCGTGTTGTTCCGGTACACGAACGCCGGCATGTTGACGTTGTTCACGACCAAGTCAAGCGCACCATCGCCATCGAGATCACCGTAGGCCGCGCCATTCGAAAAGCTGGGCGTATCCAGCCCCCAGGCCTTGCTCTCGTTCGTGAATTGCAGGCCGCCATCGTTGCGGAACATGTAATTCGGAATGCGCGTGGACGACATCGCATCCACGAGCTGCAGAAAATCCACTTGCTGCCCCTGCATCACGGCCTGTGCGGCCGTCTGGTTGGCCAGCGACGAGATATAGTCCTGCGACGTGACATCCTTGGCGAGGCCGTTGGTCACGTACACGTCTTTCATGCCATCCAGATCGAAGTCGGCGATGAGCGCGCTCCAACTCCAGTCGGTGCGCGAAACGCCGGCCATCTGCCCGACTTCGCTGAACGTGCCGTTGCCATTGTTGCGCTGCAGCATGTTACGCATGAACTGGTGATGATACCCGTTCGACAGCTTTGCCTGGTACACATCCCATCCTTCAAACGACGACGTCGTGCGCAAACGATACTCGTCTTCGGGGAACATGTCCGTAGTGTAGATCTCCGGCCAGCCGTCGTTATCAAGGTCGGCGATATCCAGCCCCATCGAGAAGTAACTGCTATACGGCATTTGCTTGTCGAGCGACTCCGCGAACGTGCCGTCGCCTTTGTTCATGTACAGGTAGTCGCGCTCGAAAAAGTCGTTCGCGACATAAACGTCGGGCAGACCGTCACGGTTCACGTCAGAGACAACCACCCCAAGTCCGAATCCGATCTCACTGCCAAAGATTCCGGCGGCCGCGCTCACGTCGGCAAAGCGACCGTTGTCGTTGCGATAGAGCTTTGCGCCTCCCAGCGAATCCCGCACGGTGCGCGTGTTGCGCAACCCAAAGCTCGTGACGGGCTTCGGCGAATTATTGATCAGGAACAGGTCAAGATCGCCATCGCGGTCGTAGTCAAAGAACACGGCGTGCGTTGTGTAGCCACCATCGGCCACGCCATAGTCGCCGGCCATGTCCTTGAATGTCGGACGGCCCTTCGCATCGTTCCCCTGATTGATGAACAGCTGGTTCGCGCGGCGCCGTGACGGATCTTTACCGGCGTGACTCACGTACATGTCCAGCCGCCCGTCGGCGTTCACGTCGGCCATCGTCACGCCGGTCGTCCACGTGCCATTCGTGATCACGTTGGCCGACTTCGTGATGTCGCGAAAGCGGAAGGCGCCCTCGTTCAGGTACAGCGTCGGCCCGCCGTCGTTTGACGTCAGCACCACTTCGGGCAGACTGTCGCCGTTCAGATCGCCGATGGCCACGCCACCGCCGTTGTAGTGGTTGCGATACGTAAACACGTTCACGTCTTTCGTGTCGCGCACGTTATTGGCGAACGACACGCCGGTGTAGCTCGCCGGGAGCATCGTGAACAGCGTGCTGTCCACCGCCGGCGCGATCGAATCGCGCACGTCAACAGGGGACTCCGTCTCGCCAACGTCCGCGGCGCGGTCGGATGAGGCGGTACAGGCAACGAAGAGCAGGGCGGCGGGAACGAGCAGCAACAGGCGGAGCACGGCGTGTGTTCGCATGAATGAAAAATAGCCTGTCTCGCGGAGAGACAGGCTATTCATCACGTGCGGTTTTGTAGTGACAACCAGCGGCGTCCGGAGACGCCGCTGGTTGCGAACGGGTCAGTACCCCGGGTTCTGCTTGAGCAGCGGGTTGGTGGCCAGCTGCCCGGTTGGGATCGGCAGCAGGATACGATACGGGGCCGCGGCGGGCTTGAATTGAATCGCGGCCGTGTAGGTGCCGGCGCGAATCATGTCTTGGCGACGCTTGCCCTCATTCGTGAGCTCGTACAAACGCTCGTTGAAAATGGCCGTGCGTGCCTCGGCCTGCGACAGGTTGGTGGCCAACGGCTTGGCCGGCGTGAACACGCGGGCACGGATCTGGTTGACCAGTGCGATCGCCGCCGCCGTTTGTCCGAGTTCGTTCAGCGCTTCGGCCTTGGAGAGATAGATCTCACCAAGACGGTAGTGCGGGAAGTCATTCGGCTGGTGCTGGTTGGTCACGGCGGGGTCGAGCGAGAACTTATAGATACGCGCGCCCTCGCCCTCGGTCGCCTGAGTCGGGTCCCTGATCTCGGGCGTGAAGACGAGCCGGTTGCCAGCACGGTCGAGCACTGGGGCGCCGGTGTTCAAGTTGACCTGCGGTCCGACCAGGAAGATGCGCTTACGCAGGTCGGCGTTGTCGAACTTGTTGTACGTATCGGAGAGCGTAGAGAACCCGTTCCACCCGCCAAACGTCGCCACGTTGTAGTGGAACGACTTCATATTCATGTTGAAGCCGAGGCCATCCACCGTGCTGAACCGCACCACGAAGATGTTCTCGGGCGAGTTCTGATTATCGAAGCGGAAGTTGGCATTCCAGTTGGAAGCCAGCGAGTACGTACCGGAGTTGATGATCCGGTCCGATACCGTCACGACATCCTGCCAGCGCGCAGCACCCGGCGTGAGACCCGCCGCGGTCACGCTGCCCGAGTACACGCGCGCGTTCAGATAGACGCTCGCGAGCATGGCGTCCACCGCACCCTGCGTGATACGACCGTAGTTCGACGCATCCCACTTGGCCGGCAACGCCGTACGCGCCGCAAGCAATTCGGTCTCGACGAACTTGAAGACATCTGCGCGCGTGTCTTGCGTGCGCTGCTTGATCTCGGTGGTGGTGACGATCGGCACGCCGCCGAACGCGTCCATCAGCGCGATGTAGTAGAACGCGCGGAGGGCCCGCAGCTCGCTCTCGATGATCGCCTGATTCTCCACCTGATTCGGCTTGAGCGCGTTCAACACCACGTTCGCACGGGCGATACCCGCCCACAAGTTGACCCACGCCGAGTTGATGTTGTCAACGCCGGCCGCACTTGTCGGTGTCCAGTTCTGCCGATGCAGTTCCAGCCACTTGCCGTTATCGAACCAGTCAGAACCGCGCGTCGGGACGATGTTCTCGTCGCTGCTGACTTCGGAGATGTTCCAGTATTCGTCGAGCGTGGTACGCAAATTCGCGTACACTCCCGCCAAGCCGCCGATCACTTCGGCCTGCGTGCGGTAATAGTTGTCAGGAGAGATGGCGCTGACGGGTGCCTCCGACAGGTCCGTGCATCCCTGGACCGTCATGGCGGTCGCCGAAATGCACAACAGTGCGGCGACGCTCGCCTTCCTGGTCGTGGTCTTCACCGGTGAAATCCTCATAGCGTGTATTGCCTGTATGGGTGAACGGTGCGCATCAGAAACCGATGCGCATCCCGGTGGTGAGGGTGCGGGCACGCGGGTAGGCCAGGTAGTCGATACCGCGAGACGCAAGTCCCGCTGCCGCATGGACTTCCGGGTCGTTGCCGCTGTAGTTCGTGAACAGGAGCAGGTTGTCGCCCGAGAGGTAGATGCGCGTCGGGCCGTTGCGGCCGGAGGTACCCGGCAGCTTGAACGAGTAGCCGACAGTCACGTTGGCCAACCGCAGGAACGACGCCTTTTCTATATAGCGCGAGGAGAAGATCGCAGGTTCCTGAATGCCGATCCCGTCGGTCAGCGCCGACCGCAGGAAGTTCTTGTCCTGCAGTGCGTTCGACTTGGTCGCGTAGACCAGCGCGGTGTTGTTGAACACCTGCTGTCCGACGTCCGAACGGATGAGCATGTTCATGTCGAACTTGCCCCACGTGCCCAAGCTGCGGATACCCATGCTGAACGTCGGCTGCGAGTTGCCGAGAATCACTTCGTCGTCACCGCTGGGCGAGGTCGTGGTGCCGTTGACCGTGCGACCGGTTTCGCGGCCCGACGCGTCGCGGGTCACGGTGTACTTGTTGAACAGCTGCTTGCCCGCGGCATCCACCCCAGCGAACTCGGGGCCGAAGAAAGTGCCGAGCGGCTGGCCGGGGATGATGCGCTGCGAGTTGCGGCCCGTCTGACCCTGGCCGCTCACAATACCGCTGGCGATGAACTGCTGCGCACCCAGGCTCTCGACCGTGTTGCGGTCGGCGGAGAGCACCAGACCGGCGCTCAACGAGCGCGTCTGGCCTTCGATGAGCTGCGCATCGATCGAGGCCTCAAAGCCGCGATTGTTCACCGAGCCGATGTTCTGCAGCTGCGTTGGAACGACGGCCGGCTGCGGCACGTCCACCGTGAGCAACAGGTCGGTGGTCTTCTTGTCGTAGAACTCGAACGTACCCGTGATCCGGTTGTTCTTGAGGCCGTAGTCGAGGGCCAGCGACGACTGGGCCGTCTGCTCCCA
>JBBQSM010000057.1:0-24272 GCA_038234895.1 Gemmatimonadales bacterium | reverse complement strand
TGCCCCCGTAGCTCAGTTGGATAGAGCAGCAGTTTCCTAAACTGTTGGCCGGAGGTTCGATTCCTCTCGGGGGCACTCCACAGCGATGCGAGTTCCGCTATCTTTCACTGCTATCCTTGCACGGTGCACTGCGGACGTACGCGTGCGACCGTCCCTTTTTCTACACACGCAGGCTATTTCGTATGGCGCAGGCGCCCCGCACCACCGTATCGACGAGCGATCTGTCGGACGATCCGATTGAGAAGGCCACCCATTGGGCCCAGACCAACCAAAAGCCTCTGCTGTACGGAGCGGCCGCGATTGTGGTGGCGGTGTCCGCCATTCTGATCTATCGCTCGAACGAGGCGTCAACGCGCGAAAAGGCGTCACGCGCCCTCTACGAAGCGCAGGCACCGATGTCGGAAGGGAAGCTGCCGGAGGCGGAAGCCGCGCTGCAGAAGGTCTCGGCCCGCTATGTCAGTACGGCAGCTGGACAGCAGGCGACCATTCTCCTGGCACACGTGCTGTTCGAGCAGAAGAAATTCGCCGAGGGAATTACCGCGCTGCAGAAAGCGCAGGGCGCGACGAACGGAGATTTCGCGTCGTCACTCGAATCGACGATCGCTGCCGGGTATGAGGCGCAGGGGAAGTTTGCGGAGGCAGGGGAGCACTACGGCAAGGCGGCCGGACTCGCCACGCAGGCTATGGAGAAGGGACAAATGCAGTCGTCGCAAGCGCGCGCGCTGATGCTGGCGGGCAAGCCGGACGAGGCCAAGACGATTTGGGAGGATCTGTCTAAAGACGAGAGCCTTCCGTTCGCCCAGGAAGCGCAGGTCCGTCTCGGCGAGATCGCTGGCGCGAAGAAGTAGCTCCAGTTCGGGACTGAGCGGAGGACCCGAGCGGTCCGGATCGAGTTGAGATCCGGACCGCATTGTGTTTCCGGTCGAGCGTGACGAACGCGTCTGTGCGAGGGTGTGCACGAGGGTGTGGCGTTTTTGCTGCAGTGTCGCGGTCGTGGCGTGAGCGCGTGCGACGAGCAGGGTGAGTGAGCGAAGGCTGGTCGATTCCGTCGCCGGCGCTTCGGACACACGGTCGTTCGCGGTGGGAAACCGGTTCGCCTTCGAACACGACACTAGCTTACCATCATAAGACCAGTTGACTGACACTGCGAGAGATTCACTTCGAGCATAAATGCGTATAATACATGTTATGTAAACCAAATGACGTGGATAACTGTGGGAAATCCCAATGGTTGACGAAGTTCAGGAGTGCGGCAACTTGTACTAAGTTCTTCTATCGCAACGGTTTATGTGCGATCGTATGAAGTGGACTCTCGGCGGATGGTCACGCCGGACAGAAACTGTGCACCTGTCCACATGAATTTCCGAAGAAATCCTCACGTCGGAGGTCATGGCCACCGAACCATCCAGGAGACCGCCGACTAGGCGCCGGACAGTGTCGCTATTCGGCCTCGAAAAACGATGCGTCCTTCGCCGCGAAGCGTCGGTAGCCAGTGGCCAGGCCCGGTCGAATCGCGGGTAAGCGCGACTTCCAGGACGCGTCCTGAGCTGGTGTGAATCGCGACGGGAGCCGTCGCCAGTCCCCAGGTTGCCAGCAAAATCGCCGTTGCCACTGCCCCGGTGCCGCACGCCAGCGTCTCGCCCTCAACACCACGCTCGAACGTCCGATAGCGCCATCCGCCATCGGGACGTGGCGAGACCCAGTTCACATTCGCCCCCGCCGATCCAAGCTGGGGGTGACTTCGGAGCTCGGGACCTCGGCGCGCCAGATCGATCGCATCCGCGTTGTCGCACAGCACCACCAAATGCGGGATACCCGCGAGAGCGAATCCAACACGCGTCTCCCCCTCCGCTGGCGCGATGGCGAAATCCTCCCGCACCGCTGACACCGGCTGGAGTGTGATCTGCGGAAGCGAATCGACTAGTAGGCTGTGAATCTCGCCCGCCGCGGTACGTAGACGGAGCGGTGCGCCGGCAGGTGCCAGTGCCATCGCTACCGCCATGGTCGTTGAACAGAGCGTCGCGTTACCGCAGAGGTCGGCGGGAGTCCCGTCGCTGTTGTAGTAATGAATGCGCGCGCTGCCCGGCTCACGCAGCGGTTCAAGTACCACGAGGCCATCTGCGCCTATGCCGTTGTGCCTGTTGCAGATGGCCATGATTACCTCAGGTTCGGTCACAAGTCCGATCGGCACTTCGCGCGCGTCAAAAAAGACGAAGTCGTTTCCCGACCCCGTCATTTTTGCGAACGGTAGTCCCACCAGTTGGTCGACGAATTCGAACGACTGGCTCATGCGCGGCCCGTTATTCCCCACCACCGAAGGCGCCACACCATCCAGATCGCTTCCCGCACGATGCCCTTGGACATTTTGGACTCACCTTCGGTGCGGTCGTGGAAAACGATGGGAATCTCACCAATGCGGAACCCACGTTTCCACGCACGGTAGCTCATCTCGATCTGAAAGGCGTACCCGTTCGAGCGTACTTTGTCCAACGGAATGGCCTGCAAGACCTCGCGCCGGAAGCAGCGAAAGCCTCCCGTGGCATCACCGAGATTCATGCCGGTCACCGCTCGCGCGTAGATGTTCGCGCCGTACGAGAGCATCAGACGCGACATCGGCCAGTTGACCACCGTGACCTTACCGTCGCGATATCTCGAACCGAGGACGATATCCTTGCCCGAAATCGCGGCGAGGAACTCCGGCAGATGCTTGGGATCATGCGAGAAGTCCGCGTCCATTTCGAAAATGAAGGCGTAGTCCCGTTCCAGCGCCCACTGAAAGCCTGCCAGATAGGCGCGTCCGAGCCCTTGCTTTCCAGGTCGGTGCAGCACGTGGACACGGGAATCGCGTGCCGCCATTTCGTCGGCAAGTCGTCCAGTCCCGTCCGGCGAATTATCGTCGACCACGAGTACTTCGATCTGGGGGTCCTGTTCCAGGATCTGCGGTACGATCCGGGTGACATTGTCGCTCTCGTTGTATGTCGGCACAATCACGAGTGCCCGCTCGCCGACGGCGAGTGAACCTCGTGCTGGTGTTGGTATTCTTGACACGCGTACTCCTCAGGCGATCGCCGGCGCACGGCGCCGGTCGACGATGGTTCCAGCGACAATCAGCACTAGCGACATCGCGAGCGCTGCCAGGGTCAGTCGTTTGCCGGTTTCGTACGGTGCGCTCGTGAAGCGTAGGCGAACGGTTCGCGCTCCGGCCGGCAGTTCTACCCCGATAAGGGTAAAATCGGCCCGTCCCACGTTAACGGGTTTTCCGTCCACCATCGCCGACCATCCGGGATAGAAGTTCTCCGACACGATCAGCGCGCTTTCGGCGGGAGCGTCGCCATCGATCGTCAGGTCGATGGCCCCTGCGTCATATCGGGTGGCGCGCACGCTCACGGCGAGGCGCGGCGGCACCGGCGAGTCGACGGGTTTGGAGGCGACGGTCGCTTCGGGTCCGAAGATCGCGACCCGTCGCACGTCGAAGAGCGGATTGAGGATCGTGGCCATGGCGGTCGTGTCATCCAGTGTCACGACCAACGGCGCCACCCACGCAACCGGATGTTCTCCGGGTAGCGAGTATAGATACGTCATCGTGCCAGCGGCGTTTCGCGCCGGACCCGCAACCAGTTTGGCGCCCTGAAAGGGCACGCTGTTAGCGTTGGTGTAGAAGAACCGCGCGTTCGTGAGCGCCCAGAAGTTGGGGTTGGCTATCGGCTGAAATCCTTCATCTTTCCCGTAAAGCTGCTGAAACCGGCCGAGTTCGTTGCCGTGGTAGCCGAGCACGCTGCGAACGCTGTGGTGCATCAGCGCGTCTCCGGTCAGGAACGGGTCATGCGGTGCCATGTTGTCGCTGAGCGGGAGCGCGATCACTCGTGCAGGCTGCGACTGTGATTTGATGAACCGAATGATGTCGTCTTCGGCGTAAAGCGACGCCGCGGGTTCGGAAAATTGCCAGTAATTCCGCGCGATGCTCCACAGGTCGAGCGTGACCACAGCGAGCAGCGCCCACGCAAAGAGGCGTGGAGCGAGTCGTCCGCGCGCCCCGGCGATGAGCACTCCGAGCGTCACCAGCACGACGGCGGCCGACCGCCATGCGCCGACGACGACGTGCGGCGCGTTTGCCTGAATAGCGTCGCCGCGCTCCGGACCGAGCATCGACACCGCAAGACTCGTGAAGACGCCGGCGGTCGCGGCAACGGCGACGGAGATCGCAGCCGCCCCCCAGCCGATCGCGTACCGGTTCGTCGTCTTGCCGGCGAGCGCCCGTTCGGTGCCGAACGCCGCCAGCGTCGCCGTGGCGAAGGCGGTGACAAAGAGGATGGTGCTTGGCGCGCGAAAGAACTTCGTGCCGGGCACTACCGCATAGACCAGCTGGTAGAACGGGGTATTCCCACCCCACGCCCAGAGCAGCGATACGATGATGATGGCAAGCCAGAACCAGGCGTGGGTGCGATGGCGATTCAGCAGCCCACCGGCGAATGCCAGCCCCCCGAGCACCAGCACTGCCGCACCCACGTATTCGCTGTGAAAGTGGATCCCGTTGCGACCCCAATAGTTGTCGAGAATGCCGGAGAACTGCGGCAGGTACGTGTTGATGGTTTCTTCGAGTGGCAAAGAGAAGCTCGTTGCGTAGTCGTAGCCCTTACCGCCCGCGCGCGGCGACCATCGGACATACTCGCGCACGGGCAAGTATTGCACCGCACCTATCACCGCGCCGATGACGACCGAGCCGAATGCGAAGGCGAGACGCACCCACGTGCGGGGGGGGCCAGCTGTCGGCTGCACCGCCGTGGCTGCGGGCAGCGGGGCGGCCGCTGGAGCGACGCCAACGAGAGTTGGCTGGGCGGCGGCGACTGAGGCGGATTGTACCGCCAGCGGGCGCAGCACGAGAAAGAGCGCGAACGCACCGGCGGTGAGCAGCAGATACTGCAAGAGCTGCGGATGAGGCGACAGCACCGCGAGACCGATCACGAGCGCCAGCGCGCCCCACGCCGCACGACGTCCGTCTCGCACGCCGCACACGAGCGCCCACAGAGCGGCGGGGAGCAACGTACTCACGAACAGTTTGCCATCGTGTCCCGGGGACGCGTAGGACGCGACGGCGCCGCTGAGCAGGTAGGCGACGCCTCCCACGAACGCGGCGGGCAGTCGCACGCCGGCCGCGCGAAGAAAGCCGGTGGTGAAAACGCCGGCTAACACCATGTGCACGATGAATCCCCACGTCATTGCCACGTCGGTGGGGAGCACCATGCGCAGCAAAAACGTGGGGTAAAAAATGTCGCCGTGCATGGCGGCGACGTAGGGCATGCCGCCGAACTGAAACGGATTCCAGAGCGGAACTCCCTGCCCGTCGCGTAGCGACTGCGCGGCGAAATCACGAAACGAATAGCCGGCGATGTACTGGTCCGAGCGCGGATTAACGAGAAACGCGCCGGCGAGCGCAGGCCACGCGAGCATCAGCGTGGCTACGCTGCTGATCAACGTCGCCCACAGCATCGGATGCCGTGGTGAGCGCTCCGTCGCCACGGGTGTTTCAGGTCGGGCCATCAAGTCGTTGTAGTTTGTCGGCAGTCGGCGCCGCGCGCACTGCGGGCGTCAGCGGACGCGTCGCGCGGCCGCCCGCGCGGCGGCGGGCATGAAGAAGAGCGCTACGAGTCCGGGAAGCACTTCCACCACGGTGAGCCAGATTCGCGAGGCCAATGTCAGCAGCATCGCATCGGGTTGCAGCGCGAGCCCAAGCGTTACGAGCAGCCAGACCATTGTCCCCTCGCGCACGCCAAGTCCGCCTGGCGCGAACAGCATCAGGTATCCCAACAGATACGATGCGGCGTAAACTGCGATGAACAACGAGGCGGCGCCAGCAATCGACGGAAGGACCCCTCGAGTGAAGGTGACAAACGCCAGTCCGTAGCCCACCCAGGAGAGGGCGTGCAGCCCCGTCACGAGCCAGACGGTGCGCGCCGGGAGCTGTCGGTCGACGACGGGCACCCCGCGCCACCGCGCGATGCGGGCTGAGAGCGCGGGCAACAGGCGCGGTAGCAGCGCGACCCCGACCAGAAAGATCGCACTGCACACCCATGCCGCGTTTCTGATCCACGGCGCCACGCGATGCATCTCGGTCGCGCCGCTGAGCGCGATGACACCAAAACCGGCGCCCACATTGAGCAGTGCGTTGAGAAGCGCGGCGCCGCCGGCCGCGACGCCCGACACCCCCTCGCGTTGCGCCAGCACACCCATTGCGCCGATCGACCAAACCTTGCCGGGGAGGTACTTGCCGAGATTGGAGATGGTCCAGATTCGGACCGCTGCGCCGAAGGAGAGCGTGCCGCCCCATCCGGACAGGAGCACGCGCCACGTCTGAACAAGCAGCGCGTGCACGGCGAGCACGACGACACCGGAGAGCAAAATCCACGGCCATTGCAGCGTGACGTCGCGCGCCACGTCGTGCAACGCATCCCATTGTCGGAGCAGCTCACGACCGACGAAGAATGCCGTTGCCGCGAGCAGCAACAGCTGCATCACCTGCCACCATCGTCGGACCGGGCTTGCCGCCTGGCCAGGCACCGCCTCAGACGGCGGCACGAACGGCCTCGTCATACAGTGTCGCGTAGCGCCGGGCGACCACCTCCGGCGAGAACTGTGCGAGCATCGCGTCGCGCGCGAGGGCACCTGCCCGTGCGGCTATGACGCGGTCGTTCAGCAGTCGCGCGATCGCCTCCGCGAGCGCAGCCACGTCGCCTGGCATCACCAGCGAGCCGCCCGCGTCGGGACGGACGACGTCCGTCAGTCCGCCGGACGCGAATGCGACCACGGGCGTGCCGCACAGTTGTGCTTCCACGGCCACGAGTCCAAGCCCCTCCTCAACCGAAGGCATGGCGACGCACACGGCGCGACGGTACAGCGGCACCAACGCCGATTGCGGCAATGCCCCGTGCCAGTGAACCCGGTCGGCCACGCCCAGCGCTGCCGCCCGCGCTCGCAGGGAGGCCGCGTCGGGGCCATCACCGACGACGTCGAGCTGTGACGCCGATGTTGCGCCCGAGGCCAGTGACGCATGGGCGAGCGCGTCGAGCAGCGTGGCCAACCCTTTCTGCGCATTGAGTCGGCCGACAAACAGTACGCCGCCGCGGGCGTGCGGGCGCTCGTTCGCCGCGTCGCCCGACGCCGGACCGAAGTGCCGCGTATCCACAGGCATCGGTGCGACCCGCACGTGCGCGGCCGGTGCGATCTGCGACACGGCATCGGCCAGCCACGTCGACACAACGGTGCATACGGACGCGCGCGCGAGCACGGCGCGCATGACGGGATGTGACGCGCTGGTCTGCTGCGCCAGCCGCACGTCGGAGCCGTGCATTGTGATCACGAGCGGCGGCGCGCCGTTGCCGAAGGCGCGCCAGAGGGCGAGACCGGCGGGGAACCACCAGTGCGCGTGCACGACGGTGTACGAGTCCCCTGCCCTGTGTGCGTCGCGCACGAGGCGCGTCGCCTCACGACGCAGCGCGCGCAGGAGTCCGAGCAACGCGAACCGGCCGCTCCACGAGCGTTTGACATCTTCGGCCATGGTGCCTGTGTACGCGAGCGTCATATGCGCATCGGACGCGTAGCGTACCCGACGGATGCCAATGCCTTCCAGCGAATCGGCGTCGGCGAGACCGGGTGCTCCGGGCGCAAGGATGTCCACGCGATGCCCCAGCGCCGTAAGCGCCACGGCGAGGCGGAGGACGAACGAGCCCGCCGCGTCACCATCGAAGCGGGGAACGTTGTGCGTGACGAAGAGAATCCGCACGCGAGCGCGCGGATTCAGGTGCTGTCGCGCGGAGGTTCCGCGCCGTCGTCGGGCGCGGAAAGCCGGGCGTTCGTCGCTTCAAGCTCGCGTCGCATCTCGCGCAGCTCCGCGCGTTGTTGCGCGATTTGTTCGCCAAGCAGGCCGGTGGAGAAGAACATGGTGCCGAGCACTAGGCAGGTTTGCACGACGGTCCAGACGGCGCGCAATCCGGTGCCGTTGATGGCCAGTACCGCGAGGGCAACGAGTCCGGCGAGCAAACCGACAAGGAAGATCGCGGCGCCGAGCATGCCGAAGGCGAGCAAGGGCTTCTGGCCGAAGCGGAGTTCGAACCAGACGGCGAGCATGTCCAACACGCCGATGGGAATACGCGACCAGCCGAACTTGGAACGGCCGGCATGCCGCGCATACAGCGGTACGGGCACTTCGGTAACGGTGAATCCCTGCGCGGCCGCGAGCACGATCATGTAGCGGTGAAAATCGGGACGCATGGGTAGCGCCGCCATGATTTCCCGTCGATATGCTTTGACGTTATTCAGGTCGCGCACCGGTACGTGAAAGAGCGTGCGGCTGAGCCGGTTGTAGATGCTCGAGACGAACGCCTTTTCGTACTTGCCCTGCTTGTAGCCGGTCACCATGTCCGACTCGTCCGCGAGAATCGGCGCCACGAGACGCGGAATGTCCTCCGGCTTGAACTGCAAATCGGCAGGATAGAACACAAGAATGTCGCCGCGCGCGTGGAGATAGCCGGTGCGCAGCGCTTCCGCGATGCCACGTTGCGCGCGATGCCGTACCGGCCGCAAAAACGGGTACTGGCGCGCAAGTTCCTGCAGCATCGGCCAACTGCCGTCGTTCGAGCCGTCGTCGACGACGACGACCTCGTAGCTCGCGTCCTGCGCGCGCACCATGTCCGCGCACAGTTCCATGAACAGCGGCAGGTTTCCGGACTCGTCCTTTGCGGGCACGAGCACGCTCACGTCAACGCGTCGTGCTGGCGCGGTACGGCTTGGTGGGCTGAACGACAGGGCGGTCACGGAGTCGCGTGGGGCGGCGGCGCGTCAGATGCGCTTGCGCATGCGCGCGGGAAGCACGCCGAGCTGATCCCGGTACTTTGCTACGGTCCGCCGTGCGATCTGCACGCCGGTTTGCTGTAGAATTTCCACGATTGCCTGATCGGTCAGCGGATTCTTCGGATCTTCGCCGGATACCAGCTTCTGAATCTGATCCTTGATGCCGCGCGCGGAGACGTCATCGCCGTCACTGGTGGACAGACCTGACGAGAAAAAGTACTTGAGCGGCAGGACGCCGCGAGGCGTTTGCACGAACTTCTCGTTGGTGACCCGGCTGACGGTGCTCTCGTGCATGCCGACGGCTTCGGCCACTTCGCGGAGCGTCAGTGGGCGAAGCGCCTGCACCCCGCGCTCGAAGAAGTCGCGCTGCCGCTCGACGATATAGTGCATGACCTTGAGCATGGTTTGCCGACGCTGCTCGATCGCCTGAATCATCCAGTTCGCCGAGTTCAGCTTGCTGGCGATGAAGTCCTTGCTCTCGGTATCGAACCGCTTCTTGTCGCGGGCAATCTCCTGGTAGGCGCGCGACAGCTTCAGTCGCGGCAGGTTGCCGTCGTTCAGGAAGATGTGATAGTTCCCGTCGATCTTGTCGATAACGAGATCGGGGATGATGTAATTGTCGCTCCCCGACGAGTAGCGCAGGCCCGGCTTGTGATCGAGCTTCTTGATTTCATCGGCGGCGCTCTGCACTTCCTGCGC
This sequence comes from Gemmatimonadales bacterium, assembly GCA_038234895.1. Taxonomy (GTDB): domain Bacteria; phylum Gemmatimonadota; class Gemmatimonadetes; order Gemmatimonadales; family Gemmatimonadaceae; genus Gemmatimonas. The sequence continues at coordinate 14,729 of JBBQSM010000057.1, read as the reverse complement.
GCTGACGCCGAAGCGGCGCGACAGCTCGCTCCAGCGATGTGCGATCAGTTCGTCGAACGCCTCATCAACAATGCGATACGTCAGCGACTCGCGCAGTCCCGCCGCGCGCAGCTGCAGCAGCAGGCACTCGCGCAGATCGCGCGCGCCGACGCCCGGCGGATCGAGATCCTGGATGATCTGCAGCATCGCGAGCATCTCGGTGTCCGAGAACGGCTCGAAGTGCGTCTCGATCTCGCGTTCCTCGGCCTCCTTCTGCAGCCACTCGTTCACGCCGTCGCGAATCGTCTCGACGGGGCACGCCAGATACCCGTCATCCGAGATGTTGCCAACGAATTCATCGGCGAGCACGGACTGACGCGCCGAGAGATCGAGCAGCGAGAGCTGTTCGGTGAGATGGTCGGACAGGTGGCGCGTGTCCACGGTGACCGGCTCGTACCATTCACGCTCTTCGTGCTCCTCTCGCTGGCCGCCGGTCTCGAAACCGTCGAGCAGCACTGCTTCCCAATCGACATCATCGTCTCCCGACTTCTCGGGCTCGGAATCCGACTCGGCCGTGACTTCGGGCTCGGACAAATTCTCCGGTTCCGGCGTTTCGTCGGGATCGGGGGTGTCATCCTCGTCGTCCGGCTCGACGAGTTCGAGAAAAGGATTGTTGAGCAGCTCCTGTTTAAGATGCTGCTGGAGGTCGAGCAGGGGCATGTAGAGGAGGTCCATCGCCTGATACAGGCGAGGATTCACCTTCATTTCCTGCCGCAGTCCGGTGCTCTGTTGGAGTCCCGTTCTCATTCGACCACCACTCCCTCGTCTGCTTCCGCAAAGCGCGCGCGCAGGCGCGCCGTCAGCGTCGGCCCCAGATAAATCTCCGCCACCGTATCGTCGAAGACGAGCTCACGCACCGTTCCCGACACTTTGACCTGCCCGTCAAACATGATGTATGCGCGATCGACGATGTCCAGCGTCTGTTCGACGTTGTGGTCACTGATGAGTACGCCAATCCCACGATGGCGCAAGTCCGACACGATGGATTGGATGTCGTGGACGGCGATGGGATCGACGCCTGCAAACGGCTCGTCGAGCATCATGAACTTCGGCTCGGTCACGAGCGCTCGGGTAATTTCGAGTCGACGCCGTTCGCCACCGGACAGTTGGAACGCTCGACTGTGGCGCAGCCGCTTGATGCCGAGCTCGTCGAGCAGTGTTTCGAGCCGTGCGGCGCGATCTTCGGCGGAGAGCGGAAGCGTCTCAAGGATTGCCGTAATATTCTGCTCGACGGTGAGCTTGCGGAAGATCGACGGCTCTTGCGAGAGGTAGCCGATACCGGCGCGTGCCCGCTGGTACATGGGCGTGTTGGTAATGTCCCGTCCATCGAGCTGGATCTTGCCTGCCTGTGGGGCGATCAATCCGACCAGCATATAAAAGGTGGTCGTCTTGCCCGCGCCGTTCGGACCAAGCAGCCCCACGATCTCACCCTGCGCGACGCGCAACGCGACATCGTGCACCACGCGGCGGCCTCGGTAGACTTTGACCAATCCCTGCGCCGAGAGCACGGAGGGGTTGGCCAGTGGCGTGGCGGCATCTGGCTCTGCCCCGCCGGAGACGCCCCCTCGTACGACCGCGGCGTGCTCACCGGTCGCCTTGAGGGTGCGACTCACGTCGACCTTGCGACTGGCGAGAAGCAGCCAGAGCGCGGGAGCCACGGACACAGGCGTGTCGGGTTGCAATCCGACTGTCGCATTCCAGACGACCGCCCCACGCTCGGCGAGCGTGGGAAGAAGGGTCGAGGCCAAATGTCCTCGCACCTCATCGAGCGACAGCCGAGCGGCCTCCATCGACGTGTCCCGTCCCTCGCCCTGCAAGCGCGCCAGCAACCCATCGCGATAGCGCGTGGCGACCGCATGCAGCGGTGCCGCGCCGTCGTCGCCGGCGGCGTCAAATACGGCGGCAAGCGCGTGCGCGAGTGACCGATCGCCGTGAGCATACCGCGCCACGAGGGTCGAAACAGGATCGCCCGTCGCTGAATCGCCCGACGCCGGAATGCCGGAGGCGGGTGTAAGAGGCGACCGGTCGGTCATAGTCGGCGTCGGGGGTCGATGAGAGTGCTACCGGTCAGAGAAGGCGACAGCGGGATGTGCCGAATCGGCACCAACGGATCAGGGCGGGGCGTCGGGCGCATCCGAACGGCGACGGTTTCGGTAAAGTCACCTTCGTCCGACGGCTCGGGCGGCCGACGACCAGGACGACTTCGAGTGCTGTCCGATAGACTATCGATGGCGGGCTCAAGAAACATGCCGGACGCCGTGGAATCTATGGTGACATCGCGAACCGAGCCGCTATCGAACTGCACCAAGATGGTCTTTCCCCGGGCGTAATTCAGTGACGGAGGGAAGGTCGGTCCCTGTTTGGAGGCAATCTGGAAGAGCGAACTGGCGTTGCCGAGCGCGCGGATCTGACGGATTCGCGGCTGCGCCGTGTCGCCGGCGACCTTCGCGCTGTCGAAGCTGGCGATTACGGTATCGCCGCGTAGCAGGTCGCGATCGTCTGACTTGATCTTGAGGGTGTCGGGGACGCCGGTCGCGACCGCGGTTCCTACTGCGCGCATCTCGCTGACCCGCTGCTCCGGCATCACAATGTCGAGCGAGTCGGCGACGACCTCTTGCTGCGGCGTGCGTGCCTTGGCCCGCCCGGTCCCGTAGGCAAACGCTTGCGTGAGCTTTTGCGCCTTGAGCCGCAGGTCGATTTTTTCGGCCTGAATGGTGACATCGCTGTTCACAGCCGTCGCCTTATGGAGCGCGAGTACCCGCTCCAGCTGCCGCTCCCTACTGAACAGGTTGATCGTGTCGGCGGTGAGGGTGAAGCGCTGCGTCGTGTCCTGATTGATGACATTGGCGTTGCGAATCAGACGCGCGAGCTCGCTCCCCTTGTCGAAGGTGGCGGAGTCGGATCGTCCGACCAGTCCGCCTCGCGTAATGACCACGCTGCCAATGGCGAAGAGCAGGCTGTCGCCGACATCGATCATTGTCGCGGCGTTGATTCGGACCGGCTCGCCCTGCTTACCCGTGCTGTCCCGTTCAACGACGGTCGCCGATGGATTTCCCGGAGCGATGAGTCTCGATTCGGGTCGACCCGCGGTGGGCCGAAAGTATTCGATGCTCGGGCCGATGAAGGTGCTCCCCGACGTCATCTGCAGCGCGACCACCTGCCCATCGGCGATGAGGCGCTCTTCCCGCGTGAAGTAGGTGGCGTGTGCCGCCTGAATGCGCATCTTGCCCGGCTCTTCGAAGACCACGTTGCCGAACAGATTGAGGACGCCGGCCAGCTGGAATTGCTCGGCGCTGTCCGCGCTGATGCGATTCTTCTCTCCCTGGCAGTGCCCGACCAGTCCACCACCGATGTACGTGGTGGCATTGGTGCTGTCGATGCGCGAGTAGGTGATGCGCGTTTCAGGCGGGGAGTCGGAGAAGTCCAGCACACACTGCTTCGCGGCCGGTGCGGCTTTGCGCGCGGGCTTGGCGGTCGTTGCGGCAGCGGCTACGGAATCGGCGGCCGCCTTGCGCGTCGAGTCGCTTCTGGTCGAGTCGCCACGGACGGAGTCTGCGCGGGCTGCCACGAGCAGCGAGTCGCGCTGGCGGATGCTGTCCGCCGCGGCCCCAGCAGCTTTCGCGCTGTCGGCGGAGGTGACGGGAACGACGGCGGGCGCGGTGGGGCGCGTGGTGGTCGAGCCGCGCGCGCGTCCTCCGAAGCACCCGGCCAGGGCGGGTGCCACCAAGACCGCGAGGAGAACGGCGGAACGCACGCGACGACGCATAGGATGGCTAGGGAATCACTTGGCGGGAATCTTCACGGAGGCAATGATCTTGCACGCGCGAAGGCACTTAAAGTTGCGGAACTGAGGATCCGTTTCGAATGACATACCCGAAAGCTGACGTGCGGGTTCGATCAGCGTGAAGGTGCTGTCGCTGAAGATCTGATTCCGTGCTTGATCGTAGACCAGTTGCGGCGTCGTCAGTCGCTTGCCATCGTCGCGCACCACGACCACATCGCCGGTCGCTTCAAGGCGGGAAAGACGCGAGTTGTATGCGCCACCCTTGGCGGTCAGGACGCCGTCTTTGATGCCCTGCCCAGTAAAGAACGTGACGTTCATTCGAAAGAACTGCAGACGCGCGCCGTCGTCGTAGACGTACATGCTGTCGCTGAGCAGTACGCCGTTACTCACGCCCTGATTCGTCAAAAACGTGCGCGCGCCGTAGACGACCTGATCTGCGGAGTCGGGTAGCGCCGCCTTTTTGACGCGCGCGTTTACGGGCGACGCTTTGGACGCGGACGGACACTTGGCCGCACCGAGCATGCCAAGGAGGGCGAAGGCCACGAGCGATCGCGAAGCCATGGAGCGTACGCGTACCACCGTCATCAGGCCGCCCTCACGCGGCACCTGCGCGCATGAGGTCATGCAGGTGAACGACGCCAACCAGGCGGCCCGCGTCATCGGCGACGGGCATCGCCATGATGCCGAACTTTTCCATCCGGTGCACGACGGCACTCCCCAGTTCATGATCAAGCGCAAGGCGCGGCGCGGCGGACATGACCGTCGCGACGGGCACGGCCAGCACATCACGTTCGCGTTCCAGCAATCGGGTGAGATCTCCGGCAGTGACGACACCGGTCACGCGATCCTGTTCCACCACGATCGCGATGCCACGTCGCGCGGCGAGGAGTCCGACGGCATCGCGCATGGTCGCCGCCCGCGGCAGCACGGGCAGTCGGTCGGTCTCCATGACGTCCCGAACGCGTGTGAGAAGTCGGCGTCCCAGCGCGCCACCGGGATGAAGGCGCGCGAAGTCCTCCTTGCGAAAGCCCTTCTCCTGCAGCAACGCAACGGCCAGTGCGTCACCGAGTGCGAGCGTAACGGTCGTGCTGGTGGTCGGTGCCAGATCGTGCGGACACGCTTCTTCACGCACGCCGAGATCGAGCGTCACCTCCGCCGCCCGCCCGAGCCGTGACTGCGGCTCCGAGGTCATCGCAATCATGTGTACGCCCATCCGCGCCAGCGCGTCGATGAGACCGAGCAGTTCGTCGCTCTCTCCACTCTTGGAGATCAGAATCGCGACATCACCGCTGCCAACAACACCGAGATCTCCGTGCACGCTCTCAACAGGATGCAGGAACATGGCCGGCGTTCCCGTTGAGGTGAACGTTGCCGCCATCTTGCGACCCACGAGCCCCGACTTTCCCACACCGGCCACGATCACGCGTCCTTCGCACGCGGCCAGCAGTTGCACGGCACGCACGAAGTCATCGCCGAGTGCCTGTTCGGCCCGTTGCAACGCCGACGCTTCGAGCGCCAGCACGCGCCGTCCGTTATCGAGCATACGCGCGGTCGACGTGTCCGTCAGCGCGGACGTCATGGTGTCTCCTCTGTGCGACGACTCGCGACATATCGCTCGACGAGATCGCTCCACTCGCCGCGCGCATGAAGCAGCAACTCCGCGAATTCGCGAACGGCGCCCCGACCGCCGGTCGACGTCAGCTGCAACGCGCAATCGCGTCGGACCTCGGCGACGGCGTTGCCTACCGCAACCGGCAGCGCGACCTCGCGCAACACCGCAAGATCGGGCAGATCATCACCAACAAACGCCACTTCGCTGAGCGAGCAGTCGAGGTCAGCGAGAATTCGTTTCAACGCGGGCAGTTTGCGCGCCGACGCATCCTGCACCAGCGCGGTGACGCGCAGCTCGCGCGCACGCATCGCCACGCTTTCCGAGACGCGACCGGTGATGATGACGACGTGCACGCCGGCCTCCCGCAGCATCGCCATGCCGAGGCCATCCTGGATATCGAACCGTTTGAACTCGAACGATTCGGATGTTTGTCCCTCGTCCACGCGGGTGGCGCCCAGGTAGACACCACCATCGGTCAGCACGCCATCGACGTCGAAACCGACGACACGAATGCGGCGGGCCAATGCCGGTTCGATGCGCGGTGTGTGTACCACGAGCGGAGGCAGACCATCAACCACGTGCGCGCGCTCAGTCATGAGCGGACGCGATCCCAGATGTCGACGCTGCGACGGATCAGATCGACGAGCGCTTCCATCGGCAGCATGTTCGGCCCGTCGCTCGGTGCGTGATCAGGGTCGGGATGCGTTTCGAGAAAAAGCCCCTGCGCGCCCGCCGCAACGGCAGCGAGTGTAAGCGTTGGAATAAACTCGCGCGCACCGCCGCTGGCACCGCCGGCACCCATTCCCGGGCGCTGCACGCTGTGCGTTCCGTCGAAAATCACCGGGACCTCGCACGCCTCACGCATGCGTGTGAACGCACGCATATCGACGACGAGATCTCCGTAGCCGAAGAACGTACCGCGTTCGGTCACTGCGATCTCACCGGGCACAACACCGCTGATCGCCGCGCCCGCTTCGACCTTGCGCGTCGCCCCGCGCATGCCTTCGGGGTGCATCCACTGCCCCTTCTTCACGTTCACCGGCTTGCCCGTGGCACCTGCGGCGAGGAGCAAGTCGGTCTGTCGGCAGAGGAATGCGGGAATCTGCAGCACATCGACTACCTGCGCCGCGGCCGCGCAATGCGACGCCTCGTGCACATCGGTCAACACCGGGAGGCCGGTGGCTTCACGCACACGCGCAAGCGCCGCCAGACCCGCATCAAGCCCCAAGCCGCGCACGCCGTCGATGTTGGAGCGATTGGCTTTGTCAAAACTGGCCTTGTAGATGATTCCGCCAGGCACATGCTCCGCGAGCCGGGCGAGTGTTTCGCCCACACGCAGGTTAAGCGCATCATCTTCGAGCTGACACGGGCCCGCGATGAGAAAGAGCTGGTCGTGGGGAAACCGCATGGGACCCGGCGCGGCCGAAGCGTTCAGGCTGGACACGTCAGCGGGTCGCGGCCGCGGCGCGCGCAGCGACTTGTTCGGCGGAGGATTCAGCGGGTTGCATCACGGCGGGGGCAACCGCACTCTGCGTGTCGGACGTGCCGCGACGGTAACGCTCCGCTGCGGCGACGAAGCCCGCGAAGAGCGCGTGCGGGCGCAGCGGTCGTGACTGCAGTTCGGGGTGGAACTGGCAGCCGATGAAGTACGGGTGCGACGGCAGCTCGATCATCTCCACCAACGAGCCATCGGGCGAAAGTCCACTCAGCCGCATGCCATGCTCCACGAAGGTCTCGCGGTAGCGGTTCGACACTTCGTAGCGGTGACGATGCCGCTCGCTGACTTCCGGCTGGCCGTAGATCTCGGCGGCCTTTGAGCCGCGCTGCAGGCGGCAGGGGTACGCACCGAGTCGCATGGTGCCGCCCTTGTCGGTGACCTCACGTTGCGAATCGAGCAGGGAGATGACCGGATCGGCACACTCGGGCGCGAATTCGCTGGAATGACTGTCGCCGAGTCCGAGCACGTGCCGTGAGAACTCGATGATGGCGACCTGCATGCCGAGGCAGATCCCAAAGAACGGAAGATTGGTCTCACGCGCGGCACGAATGGCTTCGACCATGCCGTCCACGCCGCGCACGCCGAACCCGCCGGGTACGAGCAACCCGTGATATTGCGACAGGATTTCACGCGCGCGTTCGGGCGACGTGAAGTTGTCACTCGACGTCCACGCCAGATCCACGCCGACATCGTTGGCAATCCCGCCGTGAATGAGCGCTTCCTGCACGCTCTTGTAGCTGTCGATGTAGTCCGTGTACTTGCCTACGACGCAGATTTTCACGCGCTCGCGCGGATTCGTGATACGCTGCACCATCGCGCGCCACGCGCTCAGGTCTGGCGTCGGTGCGCTCAACCGGAAGCGCTCCATGACGCGATCGGCGAAACCCTGCGCTTCGAACGTGAGCGGAATTTCGTAGATCGTTGGAACGTCGGGGCTTTCGATCACGGCGCCGAAATCGACGTTGCAGAACAGCGCGATCTTGCGCTTCACGTCGTCGGTGAGCGGACGTTCGCTGCGGCAGATGAGGAAATCGGGCTGGATACCGATTTCCATCAACTCGCGCACCGAGTGCTGCGTGGGCTTGGTCTTCACCTCGCCAGCCGCGGCGATGTACGGCACGAGCGTGAGGTGCACGAAGATGGCGTTCTCCTTGCCTACTTCGCGGCGGAACTGACGGATGGCTTCGAGGAACGGGAGCGATTCGATGTCGCCCACGGTCCCGCCAATCTCAACGAGCACGACGTCGTTGCCGGGCGCGACGCGCTTGATGGCGGCTTTGATTTCGTCAGTGATGTGCGGAATGACCTGCACCGTGGAGCCCAGATACTCGCCGCGACGCTCCTTCGTGATCACGTTCGAATAGACGCGTCCGGTGGTGATGTTGTTTGCTTGCGACAACGGTCGGTCGAGGAAGCGCTCGTAATGTCCGAGATCCAAGTCGGTTTCGGCGCCGTCATCGGTGACGAACACCTCACCGTGTTGAAACGGCGACATGGTGCCCGGATCGACGTTGAGATACGGATCGAGCTTCATCATGGTGACGCGGAATCCGCGATCGACCAACAGGCGCCCCAGCGAGGCGGCGGCGATACCCTTGCCGAGCGAGGAGACAACGCCGCCGGTGACGAAGATGTATTTCGGCGTGCCTTTCGGAGCGCCGGCCTGACCGGACACATTCGAGTTGATCGTCATCAGGCGTCTCGCGGAGTCGAGGTTGAGAGTTGGTTCGGCACGGTCATGGTTTCCTGTATCAGCCAATGTGCGTTCGCACGCACCAGATCATCTTCGGTATCGATACCACCTTCGGCTGCGTCGACCTCAACGACACCGATGGCGAGACCATGCGCGAGCGGTCGGAGTTGCTCGAGTCGTTCGATCAGTTCCAGCGGATGCGGTGGAAGCGCGACCCATTGCGCCAACGCCGTCTGCGCGTAGGCGTACACACCGACGTGCTGCAACACGAGCGGCGCCTGAATGGACGCATCGGAGACATCGCGCAAAAACGGAATGGGTGCCCTCGAAAAATACAGCGCGTTACCCATGTCGTTGCGCACCACTTTGACGATCTCGGCGCGTGCGATGCGCGCGGCATCGATGCGCACGGCGGCCGTGCCGATCGGAGCGCGCCCTGCTTTGACGACACCGATCGCGCCGCGCAAGGCATCGCGCGAGACGAAGGGTTCGTCGCCCTGCACATTCAGAATGATGTCGATGCCGCTGAATTCGGGGCGTCGCGCAACCTCGGCGACGCGGTCCGTACCGCTGGGATGGGCGCCTGATGTCATGACGGCAGGCACATCCCAAGCCGCGCACGCTTCCGCGACTTCGGCATCGTCGGTAGCCACAATACATTGATCGGCGACGGCGAGTCCAGCGACGCGCTGATAGACCCGGACGACCAGCGGCGCGCCGCCGAGTAGACGCAGCGGTTTGCGGGGCAGTCGTGTCGCACCGAGGCGCGCAGGGATCACGGCCAGAACGGGCATCAACGATTCGCGAAGGGCATGTTTGCAGCAAAATTCACGCCAGTTAAGATACGAAGTAGCCTGGGCGAAGGCAAACCGTCGGGCGGTATTTCTCTTTTCCTGCGAACGGCATGCCGACTTTTTGGTGGTGGATTGGATTCAACGCGCTGGTGCTCGTGCTCTTGGCACTCGATTTGGGTGTATTCAACCGCAAGGCGCACGCGGTCTCCGTCAAGGAAGCGCTTGGCTGGAGTGCGGTGTGGGTTACGCTCGCGATCTTGTTTGGCATCGGGATCGGACTCACGATGGGACGGCAGTCCGCGCTTGAGTTCTTTGCCGGCTACCTGGTCGAAGAGGCGCTTTCCGTTGACAACCTGTTCGTCTTCATCCTGATCTTCGGCTACTTCAAAATTGAGCCGAAGCTGCAGCATCGCGTGCTTTTTTGGGGCATTCTCGGCGCCCTGCTGATGCGTGGGGCCATGATCGGCGCCGGAGCGGTGCTGATTGAGCGATTCCACTGGATCATCTATGTCTTCGGCGCCTTTCTCGTCTTTACCGGCGTCCGGATGGCGTTCGGCGGTGAGAGTGACATCGAGCCAGAGTCGAATCCGATCATCCGCATTGTTCGCCGGTTCATTCCACTGACCACGCAGTTTCGCGGCGAACATTTCTTCGTACGCGAGCCCGTCACGCCCGGAGGGGCGGCACGACTGGTCGCGACGCCCCTGTTCGTGGTGCTCGTGCTGGTCGAGACGACCGACGTGGTGTTCGCGCTGGACTCGATTCCCGCCGTATTTGGCGTGACGCGCGACCCGTTCCTAGTCTACACGTCGAACGTGTTTGCTATTCTCGGCCTGCGATCATTGTACTTCGTGCTGGCGGGCGTCATTGGAAAATTCCATCTGCTCAAGTACGGACTCGCGGTCGTGCTCGCCTTCGTTGGCGTAAAGATGCTGGTGTCGGAGAAGTGGCCTATTCCCATTGGAATCGCGCTCTCGGTCGTGGCCGGTGTTTTGTTCGGAAGCGTCCTGCTTTCACTGCTCATCAAGCCGAAGGGAAAGCCCGCTATCGCGGCTCACGCGCCATAGCAAGAAAATTCACCAACAGGTCGCGCCCCGATTCAGTGAGAATCGATTCGGGGTGAAACTGCACGCCCCACACGGGATGGCTCCGGTGGCGAAGCGCGTGAATCTCCGTGGGGTCGTCCTGCGCCACGGCGGTGACGTCGAGCTCCTCGGGAAGCGACGAGCGTTCGACGATCAGGGAGTGATAACGCATGACGCCCAGCGGCGACGGCACGCCGGCAAACAGCCCCGTTCCATCGTGCACGATGTGCGACAGTTTGCCGTGCATCACCCGCGACGCGCGAATCACCCGGCCGCCATACGCCTCGCCGATGGCCTGATGTCCGAGGCACACGCCAAGCAACGGAATGTGCGCCCCCCATCGCTTGATCACGTCTACCGAAATGCCGGCGTCCGCGGGCGTACACGGCCCCGGAGAAATGACGATCGCCTCGGGAGCGAGTTCGCCCACCTGCTCCACGGTGAGCGAATCGTTGCGGTGCACGACTAGCGTCTCACCCAGCTCACCCAAATACTGGACGAGGTTGTAGGTGAACGAGTCGTAATTATCGATAACGAGAATCATGAAGTACTCACGTGGCGCGTCGGGCCGTAGTCAGGCGCGCGGGTGAAACTGGCGGTGGACCGTTCGAAGATACTCACGGTCGACGTGCGTGTAGATCTGCGTGGTGGCGATGTCGGCGTGCCCGAGCATCTCCTGCACGGCCCGCAGATCGGCGCCGCCCTCAAGGAGATGGGTGGCAAACGTGTGTCGCAGCGTGTGCGGCGACACCGCCCGCTCGATGCCGGCCATGGTGACGTACTTCCGGAGAATCTTCCACGCACCCATACGGGTCAGCGGATTGCCCTGCGCGTTGAGGAACAGGATTCCCTGACCGTTGCCGCGCTCCAGTACCGGACGGAGCTCGCGCATGTACACCGCGACCGCACCGATCGCCGAGCGCCCGATAGGGACAAGGCGTTCCTTGCTGCCTTTGCCAAAGACCCGGAGCAGGCTTTCCTCGAGCAGGACGTCCTTGAGCGCGAGGCCGATCCACTCGGAGACGCGCAGGCCGGCACCGTACGCCAATTCGAGCATGGCGCGGTCGCGAAAGGCGAGCTTTTCATCCAGCCCGGGGGCGGCAAGCAAGCGCGTCACTTCGTCCACGGTGAGCACCTCGGGGAGCGATCGCCAGCGCTGCGGAGAGTCGAGACGCTCCGTGGGATCGTGCGCGACCAGCCCCTCGGCGAGCATAATGCGAAACCACGTACGCAGCGCGGAGATGTTACGACGGATGGACGCCCCGGCCAGCCCGAGATCTTTGAGGTGATAGACGAACTCCCGTAACGCACCCGGCGTGATGGATGCGGCGTTGGGGACGCCCTGCGCGCGCATGTAGGACGCACAGCGGATGACATCGCGTCGATACGCTTCGATCGTGCGCGGCGACGCCCCGTCTTCCAGCTGCAGCACATCTTCGAAGGCGCGCAGGTGAAAGGCGGTGTGCAGCGCGCGATCGTCCTGCTCCGGCGTTGGAGTCGTCACGGCTGCGTGTCGCGCGAGCGCCGACGTCGCCACCAGAAGATCCCTCCGCCCGCCAGCACTACGGCGACGGCGACCAGTCCGACGGTGCGTTGCTGCTCGGCGATGCGGGCCAGCAGCACGTCGGCATTGGCACCGGCACGAAACGCCAGCCAGCAGACCAGGCCGTACCACACGCCGGACGCGAGTGACATCGCGATTACCGCGCGCACCGCGCCGATGCCGAGCGCGCCGGCGACCGGCGGCACGACGGCTCGCACCGCGGGGAGAAAGCGGCTGACGACTACGGCGAGCATGCCCTGCCGCTCGAACCGTGCGATGAACTGCTCGCTCGACTTGCCGGCGAAGACTGCGGGAAATTTCTGCTGCAGCCACGGCATGCCGAATCGCCGTCCGAGGGCGAACATCAACATGGCCCCGCCGATGTTGCCGACCATGGTGGCCGACCAGGTGCCGAATGCGCTCCCGTTGCCGCGGGCGGCGACGAAGGCACCGAGTGCGACCACGGTGTCGGCCGGCAGCGGCGGAAAAACGTTCTCCGCCAATGCGGCCAGCAGAATCGCGCCGTACAGCAGCGGTTCGGGCAGTGTGCCGAGCCAGTTCAGCAGGTCATGCACGCGTGCTCAGCAATCGCCTGGCGAAAACCGCGTGAGCGTTCAGGCGCGCGCGAGGGTCGCCACAGACATCACCGCGAGTCCCTCCTCGCGGCCGATCCAGCCCATCCCCTCGTTGGTCTTTCCCTTCACGCTCACGTCGTCGGGCGACAGGCGAAGCGCGCTGGCCAGCCGCGCGCGGATCGCCGCGCGATGCGGGCCGATTTTCGGTCGCTGCGCAATCACGGTGATGTCCACGTTGTTTACGCGCCAGCCGGCTACCGCAATGCGCGCCACCGCCGCCTCGAGCATCACCACGGAGTCCTTGCCCTTGTTCTCGGCGGCGGTGTCGGGAAACATCTCGCCGATGTCCCCAAGTCCGGCCGCACCAAGGATTGCGTCGGTGACGGCGTGGCAAATCGCGTCGCCGTCCGAGTGCCCGGCGCAGTGAAACGCCACGTCGATATCGACGCCGCCAAGTCGCATGGGCCCGCCGTCGCCGAAGCGGTGCGAATCGTAGCCGATGCCGGTGCGAGGTTGGTGCGCGTCGTGACCGGCCAACTCAGGCCGCCACGGTGGCGGGCGTCACGTCCGGCAACAGTGAGTAATCCTGGCGGCGTCGCGCGGGAGTGAATCCGGCGTCGCGGATGAGTTGGTCGAGTTCGGCGGTGGTCGTGCGATGTGTCGTGTTGGCTGCGGAAACGACGTTCTCCTCGATCATGAGCGAGCCGAAATCGTTGCAGCCGAACTTGAGCGCCATCTGCCCCACCTTCATGCCCATCGTCACCCAGCTGGACTGCAAATTGGGCACGTTGTCGAGCACGATGCGCGCGAGCGCCACGGTGCGCAGATACGTCATCGCATCGGTCTTGGGCATGTGCGACATGGACGGCGTGTTTTCCGGCTGCAGCGGCCAGCAGATGAAGGCCGTGAACCCACCGGTGCGAGCCTGCACCTCACGGACGCGCTGCAAGTGCTCGATACGTTCGGCCAGCGTCTCACCGATGCCGTACATCATCGTCACCGAGGTCTTCATTCCCTCGTTGTGCGCCAACTCCATGATTTCCAGCCAACGATCGGCGCCCGCCTTTTTCGGCGCCGCGATGTCACGCACGCGCTGGACGAGAATTTCACCACCGCCGCCGGGAATCGAATCGAGACCGGCTTTCTGCAATTCGCGAATGACGTCCCGCGCCTCCATGCGGAATCGCGTCGCGAAGAAGTCCACTTCGCTGGGCGAAAACCCATGGATGTGAATCGGATGATTGCGCTTGATGTAGCGCATCAGATCCAGATACCACTCGAACGGGATGTACGGGTTGTGCCCGCCCTGAATGAGGATCTGCACGCCGCCGAGGGCTTTGGTCTCCTCGATCTTTTCGCCGATCTGCTCAAACGAAAGCGTGTAGCCTTCGCTATGCTTAGGCCGGCGATAGAACGCGCAGAAGCCGCAATCGGCCACGCATACGTTCGTGTAGTTGATGTTGCGGTCCACGATGTACGTGACCACACCGTCCGGATGCTTCTCGTTGCGCACCCGGTCCGCTTCGAGACCGAGTTCGAGCAACGGAGCGTTTGTATAGAAATCGAGTAGATCGCGCATGATGACCGTCAAGCCGCGGGAAGAAACGCCAGCGTTCCATCCGGAACACGTCCTGCCAACACGAGTCGGCGGAAGAATTCCGTAAGCCCCGCGAGATGCGGGTACGACAGGCGATAGTCGAGTCCTGAGAAATACACCGCACACGTGTCGCGGGGTACGCCGCTGGCGAGTGAAGCTTGTGCTGCCAGCAGATCGAGGTGTTCCAGCCCCCAATCGCGCGACGCGATCAGCGACGCGTGCGCAGATAACGCCGCATGCACGGGCGTGGCACGCTGTGCCACCCACACCGCGAACACGAACGGCAGCCCGGTCCAGTCCTTCCAGGCCGCACCCAGATCGATCCGATACGGATACCGATCGGCCCATGGACCGCCGCGATTGGCTTCGTCGAACAGCTTCAGCGCGGCGTCGCCGATCACGAGCCGCGCGTCGTGTGCCTCCTCGTCAAATCGAGAGACGTCCACCAGTTCTGCGTCGCCGGGGACAAACTCCGGCCGGCAACGCCAAACGTTCTCAAAGAGGAGCTC
>JBBQSM010000056.1:0-24669 GCA_038234895.1 Gemmatimonadales bacterium | reverse complement strand
GCCGGGATTGATCTCGAGATCGTTCTCGTAGAACACACCGAACTGGAAGAGCGGAATCGTCTGCGCATTCACCGACAGTACCGCCGTCGCCTTGTTCCCCGACGAGTCGCGCGCCGTGACCGAAATGTCGATCGGCTGGTTCAGCGAGTACAGTCCGGTAAACGGTCCCGACGAAATCGTGCGCGAGACGGGTGCACCGGTGGTGTTCGTCGTCTGCGTCATGCGATAGCCAGTGAGCTGCGGCGTGGTCAACTGGGCGATGTCCTGCCCGTTGATGATGCCATCCTGCATAGCGGCGTCGAGTTGCGACATGATGTCGTCGGCGCCGCCTTCCGCCGCGTACGATGCCCGCGACGCGCGATAGTCGGCGCTCGATGTCTTCGCCATCGTGGAGACGGCGGAGAGACCGGCGAGAATGATGATGGAGAACATGACGAGCAGCAGCAACGCCGCTTCCATGGCGAAGCCGCGGCGCGCACGCACGGCCGCAATCTTGCGCTCCGTCCTGCTCACCGGGTAGTCTGTGCGCCCATCGGCGCCTGTCGTGGTCGATCGCGTCCGCATTACCGTCCTCCGTGCGTGAATGATCCTGCTGCACGAGAGAAGTACGGACGAACGCTACCTCACGTCACTTCGCCATTGGTACGGCTGCTCACAACGAAACAGCACGCGACCGTGGTGTAACGGCGACACCCCGCGCGGTGATGTTTACGGCGCCGGCGTGACGGTCAGGTCGCGGCTGGACGCTCCGGGCGAGGGAAAAGTCCCTCGCCTTTGGTCACGCGCCAGCCCGCCGGCTCGATGGCAGGCACGGCATCGAGGCGTTGGTGCGCAACATCACCGGAGCCACCAAGCTGCTCCCAGAGCGCCTGTGCCTTGTTGGGCATGAACGGCGACAACAGCACCGCTTGCCGGGCCAGGCGACGGATGAGCGACGCAAGACAGACCTCGAGTTCATCGCGACGCGCCGGGTCTTTGGCAATGAGCCACGGTGCCGTTGCCTGCGTGTACTCGTTGGTGCGTGCCGTCATGCGACCGACTGCGGCAAGTCCTTCGTGCAGCAACCAGCCGCGCTGTCCATCCATTGCCGCATGAAACGCCTGCAGATCAGCGTCATCGTCGGCTTCACCGGCCGGCCGCACCGCCGACGGGACGACGCGCGCACAGTACTTCTCCACCAACGCCGTGGCACGACTGGCCAGATTGCCGAGTGCGTTGGCCAGGTCGCTGGTGTAGCGCTCTTCGAATCGCTCCCAGCTGAAGTTGCCGTCGCCGTCGAACGGCACTTCACGCAGCAGCACATACCGGAAGGCATCGGCGCCAAACCGGTCGATGGCCTCTCCCAGATCGAGCTTCACACCCGCGCTCTTCGAGAATCGCTCGCCACCAAGCTGCACGAATCCGTGCGCCCACACCTGTTTGGGAAGCGGCAGTCCGGCAGCCTTGAGCATGGCGGGCCAGATCACCGCATGAAACCGGGTGATGTCCTTGCCGATCACATGCAGATCGGCGGGCCATCGTGTCTCAAACCCGTCGTCGGGGAAACCGGTCGCGGTGAGATAATTGGGCAGCGCGTCGAACCACACGTACGTGCCCTGCGTTTCTCCATTCGACAGCGCGAGCGGAAACGGCACTGCCCAGTCGAGACGGGCGCGCGAAGCGCTCACGTCCTCGAGTCCCTGCGCCAAGAGACCCAGGATCTCGTTACGGCGACTTTCCGGACTGACGAATGACGGGTTGTCCGCGATATGCTGCGCGAGAAACGACTGATACTTGGAAAGGCGGAAGAACCAGTTGCGCTCCTCGACTTCCTCAAGCACACGCGTCGGATGCAGCACGCACTTGCCGTCGACAATATCGGCGTCCTGCTTGAACGCCTCGCAGCCGACGCAGTACATCCCTTTGTAGGAACGCTCGTAGAAATCGTCCGGGTTGTGCGCCGCGATTCGTCGGATGAGCGCCTGCACACCGGCTTTGTGGTGCGCATCGGTGGTACGGATGAACTGGTCGTAGTGCACGTGCAGCCGCGTCCACGTGCTCTGAAAGCGCTGCGCGATGTCATCGGCGAACGCTTGTGGTGCCACACCGCTGGCCGCGGCCGTCTGCTGCACTTTCTGGCCGTGCTCGTCCATCCCCATCAGAAAATGCACATCGTCGCCGCGCAGCCGGTGATAGCGCGCGATGACATCGGCGCCGATCTTCTCGAGCGCGTGCCCCAGATGCGGATCGCCGTTGGCGTAATCGATTGCCGTCGTGAGGAAGAAGCGGGCCATCTCAGTCGGTCAGCGTTGAATTCGGGGTGGAATCCGAGGACGCGTCGCCGGAGTGGCCGTCATCTTCGTCGTACTCGTCACTGTCGTCCGTCTCGTCGGTCGCATCAGACGCCATCGATCCATCAGCCTGCCGCCGCTGCTCCGCGGCCCGCAACCGTCGGCCACCGCGACGTCCGCGACGGCGCTTGCGTCGCGGCTCATCACCGGCATCGCCAGCATCCTCGGCGCCGGTCGGCGCGTCTTCCGGCTCGACTTCCGGCGCCGCGTTGGTACGCGTTGATATCGCCGACACCGCGTCGTCTGACGCTGGCGGCACCACCACGTCGGCGACCAGCGGTGGCATTGGCGTCGGGGCGGGCGGCACGGCAGCGGCTACAACGGTCGGTACGTCCGCAGCCGCGCGCGCTGACGGACGGGCCGGCGTGCGCGTGCGCCCACGCGTAGACGGGACATCTGAATCGTACGCCACGTCTTCGGTGTCATACGCGGTCGTATCCACGATCTCGACCGTCTGGGAATCTCCGAAGCTGCCGATCTCCTGGCGCAAGTCCGCCAGCGGCACCACGCGCGAATCACCCTCGGCCGTTCGCAACGTCACACGCTCGTTAAAGATGTCGCAGGAAACGACCTTCTCTTCTCCGAGCGAGGTCTGCAAAATCTTCCCTTCTTTCGGGAAGCGCCGACGGCTCTGCACGTAGAACTCGTGCTCATAACGCAGGCAGCACATCAGGCGACCACAGGCGCCGGAAATCTGCTGCGGATTAAGCGAGAGCTTTTGGTCCTTGGCCACGCCGAGATTGACCGGACGCAGATCGGGGAGCCAGGAAGACGAGCAATACTCGCGGCCGCAGCGACCAACACCGGACAGTCGCTTGGCTTCATCGCGCACACCGATCTGCTTGAGCTCAATCCGCGTGCGGAACATGGCGGCGAGATCACGCACGAGTGCCCGGAAATCCACGCGACGTTCGGCAGTGAAATAGAACGTCAGCTTGCGACGATCCCACTGCCACTCGGCGTCCGACAACTTCATCACGAGATTGTTGGCCTTCACACGCTCGATGCCACGACGGCGCGCCGATTCGTTCTCTGCGGCCATCTCACGTTCGCGCACGTCCTCGTCGCGCGTGGCCAGTCGCAACGCTTTGCGCGGCGGCGGCGCGGTGCCGCAGCCGTGCACACAGCCGCGACAACGCACTTCGGCCAACTCCCCCGTGGAATGCACACGGCCGAAATCCTCCCCGCGGTCGGCTTCGACGATAATCCCCGCCTTGAGTGGCGGGGCCGTCTCCTCGTCCCACTGAAAGAATTCCTTGCGATTGCCGCGAAACGCGACTTCGATGAGATGCGACACGCGTGCGCGCCCCTACTCGGTGAACTGGCCCATGCGCAAAAACTTTTCGCGGCGACGCCGCACGAGCTTGTCCGGCTTGAGGCCACGCAGTTCTTCGAGGTTCTTGATCAGTACCTCGCGCAACGTGGCGGCGATCGCTTCGTGGTTGGAGTGCGCGCCGCCGATCGGCTCGGGTACCACTTCGTCGACCACCTTGAGCTCAATCAGGTCCTTGGCGGTGAGCCGCAGCGCCGACGCAGCCTTTTCGCGGATCGCGGGCGTCTTGCTGTCCTTCCAGAGAATGGATGCACAGCCTTCGACGGTGATGACCGAGTACACGGCATTCTCGAGCATTAACACCCGGTCGGCCACGCCTAGCGCGAGCGCGCCGCCGGAGCCGCCTTCGCCAATGACGGTGGCCACGATCGGCACCTGCAGCTGCGACATCTCCAGCAGATTGCGCGCAATGGCTTCGCTCTGTCCACGCTCCTCGGCACCAAGGCCCGGCCAGGCGCCGGGCGTGTCGATGAACGTGATCACGGGTACCTGAAATTTCTCGGCCAGCTTCATGTGGCGCAGCGCCTTTCGGTAGCCCTCGGGATGGGGCATGCCAAAGTTGCGCTTCAAGTTTTCCTTGGTATCGCGACCACGCTGCTGTCCGATCACCATGACCGTCTCGCCCTCCAGACGCGCCCAGCCGCCCACGATCGCGCCGTCGTCGCGGAACGCGCGGTCGCCATGCAGTTCGATGAAATCGGTGAAGGCGAGCCGGATGTAATCGGCGGTAAACGGGCGCCGCGCGATGCGGGCCACCTGCACGCGCTGCAGCGGCGTCAGGTTCTGGTAAATCTCCACCCGTAGGTCGGAGAGACGCTTCTCCAACGGGGCGATCTGATTCGCCATATCGATCGAACGATCGCCAGCGAGCTTTTTCAGCTCTTCGATCTGCTTCTCAAGCTCCGCGATGGGGCGCTCGAATTCGAGAACTGGTGCGGAGGCCATGTCGGTTCGGAAAAAGGAATCGGTGCCGCGGTCAGCCGACGGCGCGCACGAGGCGCACACGATCGGCGCCCAACAGCGCGCGAAGATCGGTAAGGACGACGGGCGAAACCGCGACGGTCAACGAACGGGAACGGAAACGTACCGGCGAGCCGTCTCCAGTGTGCCAGCGAAGTTCAATGGGGGCCGATCCGTGATGCGCGTCGATCGTGAGCCGAATATCGTCCATGACCGACGCCGGGAGGTCCACGCCCTGCTCGAGCTCGATGGCGACCCCGACCTCGCCGTTCGCCCGCACCTCGGTGAAGCGCGTGACCGTCTCGACGATGAACGTCGGGTTCTCGACCCCTTGGTCCTTCCGGGAATACCCGCCCTTGAGCAAAAGCGGAATGTCCGGTCGGACCCGTTCCTGAATGACCGCCCACGCCTCCTGAAACACCAGTACTTCCCCGGAACCAGTGAAATCCTCCACCGTCAGGCGAGCGAACTCGGCCCCGGACCTCTTGGAAATCTGACGCTTGATAGCAGTCACCACCACCCCGATCGTGACCGGCTCCGGCGTCCAGGTGCCCAGCTGCGCGATCGTGTGCGACGCGAACAGTTCACATTCGGTGCGGAACGGGTCAAGCGGATGGCCCGAGATGTAAAAACCCAGCAGCTCCTTTTCGCGCTGCAATCGCTCGCTCTCCGACCACACGGATGTGTTCGGAAGCGTCGGTGCCGGTGCTTCGACTGACATGCCCGAGAGCTCGTCTGCGCTGGGCTCGCCAAACAGGGACCCTTGACCGATCGCCGCCTCGCCCTGCCGCAGGGAGGCCTCGTTGATGGCATGGTCGAGCGCGCCCATGAGCTGCGCGCGATGTCCCCCCAACCCGTCGCAGGCACCCGTCGCGATCAGCGCCTCAAAGACCCGCTTGTTGC
Organism: Gemmatimonadales bacterium; assembly: GCA_038234895.1. Taxonomy (GTDB): domain Bacteria; phylum Gemmatimonadota; class Gemmatimonadetes; order Gemmatimonadales; family Gemmatimonadaceae; genus Gemmatimonas. The sequence goes on along the minus strand of JBBQSM010000056.1, from coordinate 19,143 downwards.
ACACGCGCAGGTCGACGCGCGAACAGAGATCGTACAGCGACGTGAACGGCCCCTCCTCCCTCGCGCTCAGCAGCGAGTCGATCGCGCCATGGCCGACGTTGCGCACCGCCCCCAACCCAAAGCGGAGCCGCGTGTCGCCGTGCACCGTGAAGCGCCACCCCGATTCGTTCACATCGGGCGGCAATACTTCCAGCCCCATCTCGCGTGCTTCCGCGATGTACTTGATGACTTCTTCGGTCTTGCCGATCTGCGACGAGAGCAGCGCCGCCATGAACTCGGCCGGATAGTGCGCCTTGAGCCACGCGGTGTGGTACGACAGCACCGAGTACGCGACGGAGTGCGACTTGTTGAAGCCGTACCGGCCGAACGTCTCGATCTGTCCCGACAACTCGTCGATAATCTTCGGATTGTGGCCGCGCGCGACGGCCTTCTCAACAAACTTGCCAAGCTCCTTCTTGATCAGCTCCACATCCTTCTTGCCGACCGCTTTTCGCAACACGTCGGCTTCGGCAAGCGAGATGCCCGCGATCACCTGCGCCAGTCGCATCACCTGTTCCTGATAGGTGATCACGCCGTAGGTGTTGGAGAGGATCGGCTCCAGTTCCGGCAACGCATACGATACGGCTTCTTCGCCGCGTTTGCGCTTGATGTACACGTTGTGCATGCCGGCATCGAGCGGACCGGGACGCAGCAACGCGTTGGACGCCACCAAGTCGTCGAAGCGGTCGCAGCGCATGCGCTTGAGCACGTCCGTCGCCAGAGGCGATTCGAACTGGAAGACGCCTCCGGTGCGTCCCGCGCGCAGCAACCGGTACGTGTCCGGATCGGTGAAGCCGCGTTCCTCGAGGACGACCTCCTTGCCGCTGCGCGACTTGATCAGCGCCAGCGTGTCGTGAATGACCGTGAGCGTGGTCAGCCCGAGGAAGTCCATCTTGAGCATGCCCGCCTTTTCCAGCGCGTTCATGTCGTACTGCGTCACGATCACCCGTTCGTCGTCACCCGATCCGGAGCCTTTCGTGGCCTGCGTGCAGATGGGCACGAACTCATCGAGCGGACCGGGCGCAATGACCACGCCGGCGGCGTGTACGCCGGTGTGCCGTGACAATCCTTCGAGCGAAATCGCGAAGTCGAGGAGCTGCTTGTAGCGCGGATCCTCTTCGTAAAACCGTTTGACCTCGGGCACCTGCGCGATCGCTTCCTTCACGGTCAACGAGAAGTTCGGCGCATTCGGAATCAGCTTGGCCAGCGCGTCGGTTTCGCCCGGCGTAAAGCCCAGCGTGCGCCCGACATCCTTGATCGCGGCGCGCGACTTCATGGTCCCGAACGTGACGATCTGTCCAACAGAATCCTTGCCGTACTTCTGGCGCACGTACTCGATCACTTCGCCGCGCCGCTCGAAGCAGAAGTCCACGTCCACGTCGGGCATGGACACGCGCTCCGGATTCAGAAAGCGCTCAAAGAGCAGATCGAATTCGAGCGGGCAGACATCGGTGATGCGCGTGGCATAGGCCACCAGCGAGCCGGCCGCTGAGCCGCGTCCTGGTCCCACCGGAATTCCCATGTCGCGCGCCGCGCGGATGAAATCGGCGGTGATGAGGAAGTAGCCGGCGTACCCGGTCTTGGTGATGACGCCGAGCTCGTAGTCCAGCCGCTCCACCACGTGCTGCGGCAGCGGATCACCGTAGCGCTGCTTGGCGCCGTCCGTCGCCAACTGCACCAAATAGTCGTTCTCAGACGTGACCCCTTCCGGTAGCGGGAAGGAGGGCACGTAGTACTTCTTCGCGAACTGCACATCCACCGTGTCGGCGATGGCCAGCGTGTTCGTGAGGACATCTTCCCGGCCCGGAAAGAACGGGCGGATTTCGTCGGCGTTCTTGAAGTACAGGCCATCGTCATACTTCATGCGATCGCGATCGTTGCGATCCTTGCCGAGCCCGATGCACAGGAGCACGTCGTGCGCGTCGTGGTCCTCGTGCTTCAGGAAGTGCGCATCGTTGGTCGCCACGACGGGCAGGCCGATGTCATCCGCCAGCGACAGAATCTTGGCGTTGAGCTTGGCCTGTCCTTCGCTGGTATGCGCCTGCACCTCCAAAAAGTACCGCCCCTTGAACAGCTCGGCGTACCACGCCGCCGCCTCGCGTGCTTCTTCCACGCGGTCTTCCATCAGGTGCGACGCGACTTCGCCCGCCAGGCAGGCGGACGAGACGATGATCCCTTCGGAATGCGCGGCCAGCAGCTCGCGGTCGATGCGTGGCTTGGTGTAGAACCCCTCGGTGTAGCCCAACGAGGATAGCTTTACCAGGTTCTTGTAGCCGACGAGGTCGCGCGCGAGCAGCACCAGGTGGTAGTACGGCTTGGCCCCCGGCGCGGGCCGGCCTCGCGTGCGGCGATCACCGGGGGCAACGTAGGCCTCCATCCCGATGATCGGCTTGATGCCGGCCTTGCGCGCCTTCTCCTGGAATTCCCAAGCGGCGTGCATGTTGCCATGATCCGTGATGGCGAGCGCCGGCTGTTCGAACAGCTTGGCGCGCGAAATCAGATCATCGATACGGTTCGCGCCGTCGAGGAGCGAATACTCGGAGTGGCAATGCAGGTGGACAAACGACATAGGTCAGGAACGATAGCCGGGACGACACGGTCGCGGGAGCACTTGCGCGCGCGCACAACGCGTGTGCGGGACGGTCGCGTCTCCGTGTCGTGGCGCCTGCTGCGTCGCGCGACGGGCGGTGTGGTTGCGTTGCTGCTGATCGTGCTCGCGCTTACGCCCATGGGCTGCTACGTCTCCCGTGCTGCGTACGAGGAGGCGCGCATTCTCGCGCGTCGCCAACCAATCGCCAAACTCGCCGCAGATACGAGCGCGAGCTCGAAAACCGACGCCGCGACGCGCGCCAAGCTCGCGCTGGTCGTTTCCGCGCGCGCCTTCGCCGTGGACTCCCTCGGACTCAAGGCGGGGAAGAGCTTCACTACGTTCTCGCAACTCGACCGCGACACGCTGGTGTTGGTGCTGTCGGCGGCGTACCGCGACCGGCTGGAGCGGAAAACGTGGTGGTTTCCGGTGGTTGGCCGTTTCCCGTACAAGGGATTCTTTGACTTTGACAAGGCCGTGCAAACCGCGTCGACCATGCGACGTGATGGTTTCGACGTGACCCTTGGCGCGTCGTCCGCGTTCAGCACGCTGGGTTGGTTCAACGACCCGCTGGTGAGCACGACCGTAGCGATGGACTCGGTGTCGCTGGTGAACACGATCATACACGAACTGCTGCATAACACGTACTTCGCCAAGGGACGCGTGCCGTTCAACGAGTCGTTCGCGAGCTTCGTGGGCGGACGTGGGGCGGAGCACTATTTCCGCTCGCGCGGCGATACGGCGTCGCTGCGTCGTGCCGAAGAAGATTGGCAGAACGATCTGGTGCTGGGGGCGTTTTGGGAGCGGCTGGCGTTCGAGATTGACAGTGTGTTCGAAGCGTTGCCGCCGACGGACACGATTGCTCGGATTGCAGCGCGGGATACGGTGTACGCGCGCGGGCGGCAGCGGCTGGTGGACAGTGTGGCGCCGAGGCTGCGCGGCTATCCGGCGGGGTGGGGGGCGAAGGTTGCGCTCAACAACGCCGTGTTGCTGTCGCGGCGGGTGTACGCGGAGGGGCTGGACGGGTTCGACTCGGTGTACGTGGCGGAAGGAAGGGATTTGAAACGGGCGATTGGGCGGATTGTGGAGGGGGACAGGGCTCGGGGGCGGGCGGGGGGGCGCGAGTGAGTTTTGGGTTTTCGGTTGGGGGCCGGCGGACGGGGGTGCGAGTGGCGAGATCGCGAGCTGGGGGTTTCGGGTGTCGGGTCTACGGTGATCGGTGGTCTGTGGAGCGGAACTGCGGTGGTGGGTGGTCAGTGGTCGGTGGCGAGGACCCGCTTTCGCAGGGTGTAGGTCATGCGGCGGATGGTTTGGAGTTCGGAGATGAGGCTGGCGCCGGTGGAATCGGTGAGGAGCCCGAGGCCGGTGGCCATGCTCAGGTGGTTCTCCACCTCATTGGCGGACGCAATCGCGATGGTCAGGAACCGCGCGAATTGCGCGCCGGACTCTTGACCGGCGCCTTCGGCGATGTTCGCCGGAACGGACGCCGCCGCGCGAAGCAGCTGCGGCACCAACCCAGGCGCGTGGCGCACCGGCACCGCCCGTGTCGCCCGATGCAGCTCCATCGCCAGTGCGTGCGATCGCTGCCAAATGTGAAGTTTGCGATGATCCTGCATACCCAAGCATGCAGCCCGCTCCCCCACACCGATAACCCCAACCCCGCACCCCTCACCATCCCACCGCAGTTCCGACTCCACAGACCACCGACCACCGAAAACCCGCCACCCGAAACCCCCAGCTCGCGATCCCGCCAAGCGCGCCAGAGGCAACCGGCCCCCCAACCGAAAACCGGAACTCATAACGACTACGGCTGCTTCCCCTCCGGCAGCAGCACGAACCGCGCCTTATTCCCTTCGCTCAAGTACATCTTTGCCGCCGTCGCGAGCTTCTCCGCCGTAAGCCCGCCAATGAGCGCATCCCGACTGAATACCGTCAACGGATCATCCCCGTTCTCGATCCGGTCCCGCAGCGCGCTCGCCCACCACGCGTTCTGCTTTTTCGACACTTCCAGCGACCGCCGCTGCTGCTCCCGCACGCGATCCACTTCCTCCGCCGTGGGCGGAACTCTCCGCAGCGAATCGAGCTCGCTCAGCACCGCTTGGTACAACTCGTCCGCCTTGTCCGGCGCGGACCCGTAGCTGATCACCACCTGCCATTCCTGACGCGGTTGCCGTGACAATCCGGCGTTCACGCTCACCGAGTACGTCGCGCCGAGCGACTCACGCAGCCGTTCGTTGAGTCGCATCTGCAGCAGTTCACTCACCGACTCGATCAGGTAGCTCTGTTCGCGGCTCCACGGCGCGGCGCCGGCAAGCATGAGCACCGTCTGGCTCTGCGGCGCGAGGCCCTTGCGCACGGTCTTCTCGATCGTTCCGCTGAACAGCTTGGGGCCGACATCGCGCCCCGCTTCTTTGCGGCCGGCCGTGGGGAGCGGCGCCAGCCATTGCTCCACCAGCGGCCTGAGCACGGCCGCGTCCACATTGCCCACAAACAGGAAGGTGAAATCGCCGGCATCACCGAAGCGATCGCGATAGATCGTCAGCATCTGCTGCAAGTCCAGCTCCTTGAGCCGGTCCACCGAGAGGGGCTGCGATCGCGCGCTACCGTTGGCCAATGTCACTTGCACGGTGTCCTGAAACACCGCCGCCGGATTTGCATCTTTGTTGCGCAACTGCGTCGCAACGTTCTCCAGCAACGCCTTGTGCACCGCACTATCGGCGCGCGGCGCCGTCATGCGCAGCCACGTGAGCTGCATGAGCGTTTCGAGATCACGCGGTGACGCGCGACCGGAAAGCCCCTCGCTGAGGTCGGCAATGAACGGCGCGACACTCGCGACTTTTCCCGTGAGCTTCTTTCCCAGGTCGACGGCGGAGAACTCGCCGACGCCGCCATTCGACAGCAGCGTGGCGGCAAGTGCTGTACGCAGCGCCGCGCTGTCCGGCGCCAGGCTCGCGCCGCCCGGACTCCACGCGCTCATGAGAATCTGGTCGGCGTTGAAATCGGTCGGCTTTACAAACACACGAATACCGTTCGAAAGCGTCCACTCCGTGACGCCGATCGACTCGTACTGCTTCTCCGCCACGACCTTTCCGGCCGTGGGCACCGTTTTCACAAGCGCACCCTCCGCCACCGTCTCCGTCCACGCAGCGATCTCCGCGGTCGTGATGGTACGGAAGACGTTGCGCACCGCTGCCTCAGTTGGTGGCGTGAGCCCGGGCTTGTCCGGCAAGGTTACCGTGACCACGCGATTCGATGCCCCCCCGCGTGCGTTGCCGAGCGCGTTGACTTCGGCCAGCGTGACTTGTGGAAGCAGCCGCTTGGCCGCCTCATACTCGAAGGCGATGCCGGGAATCGGATCGCCTGAAAGGAAGTGGTCCACGTACTCGCCAACGAAGGAACCCGACGGAAGTTTGTCGCGCTCCGTGTATCCACGCTCGTACGCACGCAACAGACTCGTGCGCGCCCGGTCGAGTTCAGCCGGGAGGAATCCGTGGCGCTGCACCCGCTCCGATTCCGTGAGCAACATCTGCAACGCCTCGAGAATCTTGCCCTCTTTTGCCCCCGCATCGAGCGAGTAGTAGTCGGCACCGCGGACCAGATTGCCGCCGCCGGCTCCCGCACCAGTGATCGGCGCCTCGGGTTTGCGTGCCAACTCGCCGAAGCGCTGGTTGAGCATCGTGTTGTAGAGACTCTGCATCATGTCGCGGCGCAAGTCACGCACGCGCGTGGTCGTGGACGGCGGCAACTTCCAGAGCACCCCCACCGACGACGACGTCAGCTCCTGGTCGGTCGCGATCGTCACGAGCGTGGAATCGTGCGTGGGCACGGTGGCCGCGATGCGTGCGCGCTTGGTCGTACGCGCCGGGATCGGACCGAACGTACGCGTGATGAGCGCGCGCAGCGTGTCGGGATTGACATCGCCTACGGCGATGACCGCCATCAGGTCGGGGCGGTACCAGTCGCGCCAGAATCGACGCAGTGGCCCGGGGTTCGCCTTCTCCAGAATCTCCGGCGAACCGATAGGAAGTCGTTCGGCGTAGCGCGACCCACGGAAGATCACGGGAAACTGCTTCGTGCGCAGTCGTTCGTCCGCGCCGAGACCGTTGCGCCACTCCGAGAGCACCACACCGCGTTCGGCCACCACCTCTGTCGAGTCGAAGAGGATGCCCGACGCCACGTCGCCGAGGAAGCGGAAGCTCTTTTCGAGAACGCCCGCGCTGTCCGTTGGTACCGGCAGGATGTAGATCGTTTCGTCGAAGCCGGTGGAGGCGTTGAGGTCGGCGCCAAAGCGCACGCCGATCGACTCGAGAAATTTCACGATATCGATCTTGGCGAACGATTTCGTGCCGTTGAAGGCCATGTGCTCGACGAAGTGCGCCATGCCAAGCTGGTCGGGGTCTTCGAGAATAGAACCCGCGTTGATTACCAGTCGTAGTTCGGCGCGCTGTTCGGGTTTGGCGTTACGACGTACGTAGTAGCGCAACCCGTTCGATAATGTGCCAATACGCACACCGGGATCGATCGGCAGCGTGGCCGTCAGCGCGAACGAGTCGCGCGTGGCCGACGTGGAGCCGCGCGGCGTGGATTGCGCGTGCGTGATGGAGACGGCGAGCAACACGAGCGACGTGGCGACGGCGGCAGGCAGCGAACGCAAGATGGACATTGAGCGGAACGATTAGGAGGTGAGAGCTTTCGCGCAGTACGACATGAGGTGCTACGAGCCGAACCGACCGCGCAGCAACGCGCGCAGGTCGACCGTGGCATCGGTGCGAATCGCCGGGAGTGCCTGCAGTGGTTCGGGCGCCAAGGTCACGCGTTGCATGGTCGCGCGCACGCCGGGATCCAGGAATCTGGACAGCTGACCGTAGGCGAAATCCGCGCCGGTGCGCGTGGGGTAGCTGTGCAATGGATACGTGACGTAAAGCTGATCACGGGCGCGTGTCATCGCTACATAAAGTAGTCGCCGCTCTTCATCGACCTGTGCCTCGTCTCCCGCCGAGCGCGCCATCGGAAAGATGCCGTCGGCGGCCCAGATGACGAACACCACGTCGAATTCTTTGCCTTTGGATGAGTGCGCCGTGGACAGGATCAGCGCGTCGTCTTCGTCCGTGTCGTTGCCGACGGCCAGGTCCTGCGTGTTCGACGGCGGTTCAAGGGCGAGTGCCGAAAGAAAGGTCGAGCGGTCGGGATAGCCCGCGGCGATCACTTCCAGCTGGTCGAGATCGGCGAGTCTCGGCGGGGCGTCATCGTACGTCGCCATGAGAATCGGATCGTACAGCTGACGTACCAAGCGGATCGCTTCGGCGGGGGCGTGCGTGTTTACGCGGCGCATACCGTCGAGCAGGGCGGAGAGGGCGTGCAAGCCCGGACGGGCGCGGGCTGGCGCGCGAACCGCGCCAATGGCCATCGGCTGCCAGCCATGTTGCGTGAGCTGATCCACCGCCGCTTTGGCCGTCGCGTCGCCGACGCCGGGCAACAGTCGCAACAGGCGGTACCAGCTGACTTCGTCGCGCGGATTTTCGAGCACGCGCAGGAAGGCGAGAATGTCCTTGATGTGCGCCGCCTCGAGAAACTTGAGGCCGCCCCACTTCTCGTAAGGGATGCGTCGGTTGGCGAGTTCGATTTCGAGATCGGCGGAGAGGTAGCCCGCGCGAAAGAGTACGGCGATTTCGCGCAGCGGAATGCCTTCTTCATGCAACTGCAGCACGCGATCGACGACGAACTTGGTCTGCTCGTGCTCATCGCGCAGCGTGACGAGCCACGGTGCTTCGCCACCGGTGCGTTCGGTCCACAGCTGTTTGGAGTAACGCTCGAGGCTGCGGGCGATGAGCGTGTTTGTGGTGTCGAGAATCGGTGCGACCGAGCGATAGTTGCGCTCGAGCGTGACGATGCGCGTGCCCGGAAACTGCGACGGAAAATCGAGGATGTTGCGGATGGTGGCGCCGCGGAACGAATAGATGCTTTGGGCGTCGTCGCCGACGACGGTGATGCGGCCGTGCGTACAGAGTGCGCGCAGAATGCGCGACTGCAGCGGATTGGTGTCCTGGTACTCGTCGACGAGCACGTGATCGTAGAGTGCGCGCATTTCACTGGCGATGACCGGGTCATGCTCGAGCAGGAGCGCCCACGAGAGCAGCAGATCGTCGTAGTCGAGCAGATTGCGCTCGCTCTTGCGTTGCACGTAGTCTCGGAACAAGCGCTCCAGATCACCCGCCCACGACAGGAAGTGCGGCCACTGATCGGCCAGGATGTCGGCGACCGGCCGATCGGTGTTCACATGGCGTGAATAGATCGCCAGCGCCGTTTCGGCGCGGGGGAATCGTGGCGCGCCGCCCTTGGCGTCGCCGTAGCCGAGGGCGGCCCGGGCGATGCTCATGAGGTCGCCGGCGTCGCCCTGGTCGAGGATCGTGAAGTCGGCGGCGAGGCCGGCGGCGGGGCCGAAGCGTCGCAGGAGCCGGTGGGCGATCCCGTGGAACGTGCCGCCTTGGACCTGTTGCGAAGCGGACCCAACCAGCCGTTGGCACCGGTCGAGCATTTCCTGGGAGGCGCGACGCGTGAAGGTCAGGAGCAGGATGCGGCTGGCGGGCACCCCTCTACCTATTAAGTGGGCGACGCGGTGGATGAGGGTGCGGGTTTTCCCGGAACCGGCCCCCGCAACTATTAACAGCGGCGAGTCGCCGTGGGATGCGGCCTCAGCTTGGGCCGCATTGAGGGCGGGACCGAGGGCATCGCGCGGTGACGCGGCGACGTCGAGGTGGGTAGGGACGTGGAGGCGGGGCGTGTCTTCCATCTGGTCTGGAAGATAGGGGCGGGTGGCATCCCGCCGTCAGCGTCCGTCTGCGGTCCGCGGGCGTGTGGGTGATGCTCACCGTGTGACGGGGATACGGGGGTAGCCGTCCATGGGAGGACCTGCGGGTGGGGTTGCCGGAATGTGATGGCGGGAAGTTCCAGCACGCGGCATCTGGTGCTTGACCCGCTGACAGAACGTCTCTACCTTTGTGTCTTGCTACTGGGTCAGTATTGTGTCCACGAGTGTGGGCACTATTGGCTGCGGTGGTTTGGGTATCAGGAGTCTTGGTATTGGCGTGGACGCAGACCGGCCGCTCCCCGGAACGTGTCCAGCCCGATACGGGACGACTGATTCAGGGGCTCACCGACTATGGTGAGTTCTTTTCATGCAGTTTTTCTGTTGGCAGCAACCCACTGTCTGCAGATGCTACCTCCACGACCTCGAAAGAGGGGGATGAATGCAACTCTTTTCTCGGAAGAAGGCGCTTGTTGCCGCGAGCCTGAGCGCGTTGGTTGCGCTGGGTGCTTGCGGTGACAACGTCACGGTGCCCGTAGCGCCGCCGGCCCCGGTACTGATTTCTATTACCCCGCCGAGCGCCAACATCAACGTCGGTGAGTCGGTGAGCTTTGCCGTCCAGATCAGCGGTGGCAGCACGACCGCTGTTCCGACGCTGGCCAGCTGCACGTCGAGCGCTCCTGCGGTCGCGACGGCTGCTGTGAACGGTTCGGCATGCCGCGTGACGGCCGTTGCCGCCGGTAACGCGACCGTGACGGCTGCGGCCAGCACGGGTCAGATCGCCGCCGCCTCGGTGGCCGTCTCGGCTCCGACGCCTGCGATCTCGTCGTTGGCGGTTTCGCCGTCGGCGGCGCAGTTGGCCGTTGGCCAGAACGTGACGCTCGTCCCGACGGTCCAGCCTGCTGGCCGTACGGTTGCGTACACGTACACCTCCAGCTCGGCCACGATCGCCACCGTGTCTGCGGCTGGTGTCGTTTCCGCAGTTGCGCCGGGCGTTGCCACCATCACGGTGACGGCAAACGGTTCGTTCGCGGGCTTCGCGAACTCGACGATCAGCCAGGCCGTGACGATCACGGTCTCGAACCGCGTCCCGGGCATCACGTCCCTGACGGTTCAGCCGTCGTCGGTGCAGTTGGCGCTGGGCGGCACGCAGGCCCTGACCTCGTCGGTCGCCGGTCCGCGCAACACGTCGGCGACGCTGACGTATGGCACGAGCGCGCCGGCCGTTGCGACGGTCAGTGCGACGGGCGTGATCACGGCAGTCTCGGCTGGTACGGCCGTGATCACCGTGACGGCGCAGAGCGCTGAGTCTGGTGCATTCGATGCGACGTCCATCACGGCCCTGGTGCCGGTGACGGTCTCGCCGAACGCGCAGGTCGCGATTGTGAACCTGACGCGTGGTGGCAGCACGATCGACATCTCGAACGTGACGGACCAGATCGAAGTCAACCTCGCGATCCAGCCGAACGGCCAGGTCGTCTCGGAAGCCAACGTTTGGGTCTGCGACCCGGCGGAGACGGTTCCGGCGTGCGCTGCCCGCACGAACGGCGTGCCGGCTGCTCGTCAGTCGTTCACGGCGTCGGGCACCCAGGCCACGAACGTCCAGCTGTACATCAACACGTCGGAATTCAGCACGCCTGATTTCGTCTCCGGCGCTGATGCCAACACGCTGTACAAGAACGGCCTCCGCACGATCGTCGCCACGCTGACGACGTCGCCGAACACGGGTTCGACGATTGCGTCGAACACGATCTCGCAGGTGAATTTCAACAACCCGGACGGCTGGACCATCAGCTGGATGTCTCCGCTCAACCGCGCCAACGACCCGTCGAACATCACGTGGTACGGTGGCCCGAGCACCCCTGATGTGCTGACGCCGTCGGCGCAGTCGGGCACGGGCTCGTTCACGGTTGTGCCGGTCGTCTACACGCCGGGTCGTACGGTTGCACAGGCCGTTCTCAACCTGTCCAGCAGCTGCGGCAGCAACATCACCGACCGCACGCGTCCGTTCGCGGGCACGTACGGCACGATGACGCGCGACACGCTCGCGGTGAACTTCAACTGCACGGGCACGGCCACCAGCACGTCGGGCCTGACCCCGCAGGTTGTCGGCGCCGTTGACAACAACAACAACGGCTACCTTGGCACGACGGCCACGCCGGCCGTTGCCCGTTCGATCTTCGACGATTTCTCGAACATCGCCAACAGCACGACGGGCGGTTTCCGCCAGTCGCTGGCCTACCGTCGCAACTACCTGTACCTCCCGCATGACTATGCTGCTCCGACGATCACGGCATTCGACGTGCGCGGCGGAACGGACGGTACGGCGACGTATCAGGACTCCGCGTGGGTGAACGCGGCGTATTTCCTTGTCGGCACGAACCCGCTGACGGCGACGAGCGCGGGTAGCTTCCGCTACCGCATCTCGGACGGCAACGTCGGTCTGACGTCGACGAACGGTAACGAGTTCGGCGCTGGCGCCGCGGCACGTAACACGCTCTTCAGCCTGTGTGCGCAGTCCGGCATCCCGGCGACCATCGCGTCGTCGCCGACGGCCATCAACTGCACGTCGCCTGTTGCGACGGGTGGCATTTCGTCGACTATCGGCACGCTCGGCGCGCCGGAAAACCCGACGAACTTTACGAACACGGCCTACTTCGCCCAGGCTGCTGAGACGGACCGTCTTGGTAACCGCGCGACGTCGATCGTGTACAGCACCACGGGCACGGGTTCTGTGACCCGCACGCCTGGCCTCAACACGGCTGCGACCGGTCCTGCCGTCTTCGGCATCGACCTGACCAACCCGGCTGTTGCGGTGATTCCGAACACGGGTGCCGGTTCCATCGCGAACGCGGTCCGCTCGGATGTGGATTCGATCTTCACGAACAACGGCGCCATCAACGCGCCGGGTCAGACGCTCGCTTCGGCGGCGCTCTTCGCGGTTCGCTTCACGGATAACCGCTCGGGCTTCCCGATCTGCGTCGTCGCCGTTGGTGCATCGGGTGGTACTTGCCCGGCCGCCGCAGCTGGCACGGACGTGAACGCAGGTACCTTCTCGGTCACGCGCGTCTCGGCTCCGACGCTCGCGACCGTGACGAACGATGCAGTGGTCGAAGGCATCGTCCGCACGGCGAACACCTCCGCCACGGCAGCCGATCGCCGTCTGAACGTCCTGAACTCGGTCGTCTCGGGCTTCGACCCGGCCTACCGTGAGTTTACGTTCAACATCTTCGGCGCGGCCAACCGTGTCGCCTCGACGGTCACGCTGACGGGTGGTACGCCGGCGGCTTCTGTCGCGGGTTACTACACGTTCGCCGGCACCATCACGGACCGCGCGGGCAACAGCTCGACGCTTCCGAGCAAGTCGGTCGCGATCGACAACGCGGATCCGCAGGTCACGGGTATCCAGATCCCGGCCGTGTTGACGGGTGGTACGACGGTTGCGTTCGGACCGACTGGCACGGATGATCTCGAAGCCGTGTCGGGCGATCTCGCGCTCCGTTACCCGCAGCTCAGCTACGACGACGGCGTTGGTGCCGCAGTTGTTGGCTTGCCGAACACGATCCGCTTCCGTCGCGTGCCGCATTACTCGACGACTGCGGCGCTCGGCCTGTGGCACAACCCGTTTGCCGCGGTGACGGACAGCAAGCTCACCACGCCGATCGGCCCGGGCACCTCGCTCGGCTCGACTGGTCTGGCTGTGCCGATTCCGTTCATCCAGCAGATCGCAACGGTTACGGTCGCTGCGGCTCCGCCGACCCCGACGCAGATCTTCGGTCTGTTCCCGGGTGCTGCTGACCCGCGTCCGAACCAGGTCTCCGCGTGGTTGTACGACATCCGCGCGACGTCCAACCTTGCCTTCACGGGCAACGGTCGCTCGGCCATCCTGAGCCAGCCGATCTTCGGTGGCCAGATCCCGACGCCTTCCGCCATTGCCACCACGAAGGATTGGGGCACGGCGACTGCGTCTGGCGCCGGCATCACGGCGTGGCAGATCTTCACGGCGGCTGGCGTGTCTGAGTTCCGCGCCACGACGTCGACGTCGATCACCAACCCGCCGTTCACGTCGGTCCAGATCGTCCGCCAGGTTGGCGCGACGGAATGGGAGTACATCGGCACGGCGACGTATGCTGGCCCGCTCGACCAGGGCGCAAACCGCTTCTGGCGCTACACCATCACGTCGTCTGCCATCGGTCAGGGCAACGGTGTGACGATGGCCGCTCTCGCGAACGGCGATCAGATCAAGGCGATCGGTGTTGATGCGGCCGGTAACGGTCTCTCGACCGCGACGCAGACCAACGGCGCCCCGCTGGCCATCCAGGCTGGCTCGACGTTCGGTCCGTTCGCTGTCGCCGCAGTTGCTCAGGGTGGCGCGGTGCAGAACATCGCACTCAGCATCGGTGGCACGGGTCCGGCCGTCGGCGCGAACCTGGTCTACAGCTGCTCCTCGAACAACGCGCTCGTGACCGCCGTGATCGATGGAGTCATCCCGACTCAGTGCAACATCGATGACGCAGGCGTGGCGGGTGCCGCTGCAAACGTGACCATCACGTTCACGGTGACGGGTTCTGGCGCGGGTCTCTCCGGGACCACGCTGACCAGCACCACGATCGTGGTCCGCAACCCGTAAGGGATGCGGTAGGACAAACGAAGGCCCCGCCCTCACGGGCGGGGCCTTTCGTTTGTCCGGTGTTTGCTCCGAGTTATGGGGGGCCTCTTCGGCCCGGGGAAGAATGTGAGTACAATTCCCCTACGCATCGCGGCGGTAGCTGGGCCGCGATCGTAACCGATACCACTCACTTCACTTTTATATATGAAAACTCTTGTTGTCCGATCAACGATGGCACTCGCCCTCATGGCCGCAGCGGCGTGCGGAGGTACGGACGAGGCCGGCGGCGAACATCTCAAAGGACTCGCCGAAGGCATGACCACCGCGCAGGCAATCGATGCGATGGGTACAGGTCCGCTCGCCGCCACCTACTCCGACACCCAGCGCGTCGTGAACGGCTTCCGTCGCTCGCGCTACTTCATCAACGGCGCCAACTTCGAGGTCGTGTACGCCCGTGATCTGCCTGGTGATGTGAAGGATCCGCTCCTGCAGGCCAACGAAACGCCCGTGGTGTTCAAGAACGACACGCTGATCGGCTGGGGATGGAAGTACTACGCGGAGGAGGCGATCCCGAAGCTCGGGTTGCCGACCCCGCTCCGCGCCATCGATACGATGACCACCCCTGCTCCGACAAAAGGAGACTCGGTGCTTGGGATGCCCGGGCCCATGACGACGGTACCAGATACGGTTCGCAAGAACTGAGTACCGCCATTGGTTCGTCGGTGAGCACTCGCGTTCAAGCAGCTGCTGACGCGTAGTGCCGCCGAAACACGAAGGGCCCCGGGGACATTTCCCCGGGGCCCTTCTTGCTGCACTCCAGATCCTACACCCTCACTGCGACCTTATGGCACGGTAGCCGTGAAGACGATCGGGTTATTGGCAATTCCAGTACCCGTCACGGTGGCCGTGAGCGTACGGGCACCTGCGCCTGCGCCCATCGTCCAGGACGTCACCGAGGCGAAGCCTTGCCCATCGGTGGTCGCAACCGTCGTACCGGTACCGCCAAAGACGGTGGAGGGGCCCACGCCGCCGACGGTGAACGTGACCGTCGCACCTTGGACCGGATTGCCGAACTGGTCAACCACACGCACCACCGGAACGGTACCAACGGCGGCGCTGGCCACGGCGGCCTGCGACGCCACGGACGTGACGGAGATCGTCACCTGAGCTGCCGTGAGCGCCGTACCGGTCACCGTCCAGGTCGGCTCATTGCCGCCCTGATTCAACCCGGTCACCAGCGCGCGGATGCGGTAGACGCCAGCCGTCGAGCCGATGCGCCACGTGGTGAGCTGCGCTTCACCCGTTCCACCGGTGGTCTTGGTGGCGCCGGTGAGGACGTTGCCGACACCCGTGACGACCTCGAAGACCACCTCGGCACCGGCCACCGGATTCCCGTTGCTGTCGACCACACGGACCGTGGGCAGCGGAGAAACGAAGCTCGTGACGGGGAACGGGCTCAGGGCCGTGTCTCCCACCACCTGCACCACGGAGGCACTGCCAGCGGTCGCTGTCGCGGTAAACACCACGTCCGGCACGCCCAACAGAGACGCGGTCAGCGTCTGCACGCCGGCAATCGACCCCAGGCGCCAGCTGCCCGCCGTGGCCACACCAGCCGCGTTGGTCGCGACGGAGTTACCCGTGACGGTACCGCTGTTGGCGCCCGGCGTGAACGTCACCGTCACCCCAGAGACCGGGTTGCCGCGTGCGTCACGTACAATCACCGACGGAGAGACATTCAGAAGCGAGCCCGAGGTGGCGCTCTGTCCGTTGCCAGCCGTAATCGTCAGCGACGTGGGCACACCAGCCGTGGCCGTGGCGGAAAAGACGACAGGGCTGCCGGCAATCGTGATGCCGGTGGCGGTCGCGCGCAGGGTATTCCCCCCCGGCGCATCGCCAAGCGTCCATGCGCCTACCGTGGCAATTCCATTCGCGTCCGTCACCGGACGACGCGCGACGGCAGAGCCACCGCCGGACAGCACTTCGAAAAGCACTTCCTGTCCGGCGATCGGGTTACCCAGCGCGTCGGTGATACGGACGGCGGGGTCGATCGGGAGCGTGCGGCCAACCTGCGCCGTCTGGTTGTTACCAGCAACGACCGTGAGAACGGACGCGGCTGCAGCACGAGCCGTGACTGTGAAGACGACCGGCGACAGCGACCCGACGGTCGCGGAGAGGGTGTAGGTGCCAGTTGCGGCGCCGATGGACCAGCCATCGGGCGACGCCAGACCGGTCGCGCTGGTGGTCTTGGAGCTTCCGATCACCGTGGAGCCGGTGGACGCGGCGAAGGTCACATTCGCGCCGGCCACCGGATTCCCGTTGGCGTCGACCACGCGAACAATCGGTAGCGGCGTGACAAGCGTGCCGACCGTTCCGGTCAGCGTCGTTGAGCTCTGCGCGCTGATTGCGGACCCGGTGCCGGCGGTCGCGACGGCGTTGAAGGTGATGGGATTAGCCGTGACCCCATTGGAAACCACGAGCGCCGTCAGCCGGTTGGCACCGACCGCAGGCCCAAGCGTCCAGCCGCCAACCGTGGCGATACCGGCCGTGTTGGTCGTCGCGCCGGCGCCCGAGACCTGACCGCCGCCCGAGGAGACCGTGAAGAACACCGACGTACCGTTCACCGGGTTGTTGAATCGATCGCGCACGATCACCGCGGGCGAAATGGCCACGGGGGCGCCAGACACGGCAGACTGGTTATCACCGGCCTGAATCGCCACGGACGCCGGAGCACCTGCGGTCGCGGTAGCCGTAAAGCTCGCCGCGTTCGTCACGCCGGCCACGGTGGCCGTCACGCGCTGTGGGCCAGTCGTACCACCAAGACGCCAGCGCGTGCTGGCTTCACCCGAGCCGTCCGTCGTGTCCACGGCAGGCGAGACCGTGCCACCTCCCTCTGCGACGGCAAAGCTGACGGGAACACCGCCACGAGCGACGCCTTGATCGTCCGTAACTTTTACAACGAGAGGCTCGGCGATCAGATCACCGACGCTGCCGGCAAGCTGCGTGCTGCTGACCGGCGATACTGCGGCGAGCGGACGCGGACCGTCGTCGCCGTTGCACGCGGCCAACGCGGCGATCGACAGCGCGAGCGCGGGCCAGGAAAGCGAACTGTGATTTCTCATAGAGTCCAATTGTGAAGTGGGCGGGAGGTCCACAGGCGTACAGTCGTAGCACCGGTGGTGGCAATTCACACCAAGAGCGCGAGCAAACCCCGCGTCACACTAATGCGCGATGATCGAACTGGAAAGATTCAGAACGAAATCGAACTGTCACGCGAGTTGCCGAAACCGGCCGGGCTGCGTGCTACAGAGCGTTCCGCAGCTGGACCGGCATCGTGGCCGCCTTCAATTGCAAAGTGCGCGCCATCACATCGATGACCGCTCGCTGCACGTCACCGAACGACGGCGTATCAAGCCCGAGGCGTACGCACTCGCGTGCAACGGTGCTCATCTGCACCCCGTCAATCCCGCACGGAACGGTGTGGGCGAAGGTGGAGAGATCATTGTCGACATTCAACGCGACGCCATGCCACGTCACCCAATCACGCGCGTGCACACCGATGCTCGCCAGCTTCACACGATGGCCGTCCGGATCTCCGTGCCATACACCAGTGAGCCCAGCAACCCGAAAGCAATCGAGCCCGACCGTAACGAGCGCGTCAATAATCACCTGTTCGATCAGACGCAGATACCAGTGCAGGTCCTTGGTGTGCCGTTTCAGGTCGATGATGGGGTACGCGACGAGCTGACCGGGTTCGTGCACGGTGACGTCACCGCCGCGCTCCACATCGCGCAACAGGATACCGAGCGCACCCAGATACTCGGCGCTGGACAACAGGTTGCCCGGCTTGGTACTCCGGCCGAGCGTCACGACGGGCGGGTGCTGGCAGAGTAGCAGCACGTCTTCGGGGAGTGCACCCGAGATGCGCGCGGCCGCTACGCGTTTTTGTAGCGACCAAGCGTCGTCGTAGTCGACCAGACCGAGGTCGAGGGTGTGGAGGAACGACCCACCGCTCACCACGGGGTCGTTCACGCGTGCAGCAGCTTGCCCATGCTGTCCAGCACCGCTTCCGCGATCGCTTCCGACATGGTCGGGTGCGCATGCACCGCCAGATCGATCTCTTCGACGGTGAATTCATTCTCACGCGCCACCACCAGTTCGTGGATCATTTCGGTGGCACTCGCGCCCACGATATGTGCGCCGAGAATTTCGCCATACTTCGCGTCGCGGATGATCTTCACGAACCCGTCGGTCTCGCCACTGGTGCGTGCGCGACCGTTCGCCGAGAACGGGAATTTGCCGACCTTGTAGTCCAGCTTCTTGTCCTTGCACTGCTGCTCGGTGAGCCCAACAGATGCAACTTCCGGATGGCAGTACGTGCAGCTTGGAATGTTTCCGTAGTTGACGGGATGCGCGTGCTGCCCGCCAAGCATGTCGGCGAGTACATGTCCTTCGCGCTGTCCCTTGTGCGCGAGCATCTGATTGCCCGCGACGTCCCCGATAGCGTAGTAGCCCGGGACGTTCGTTTCGAACTTCTCGTTGATTTTCACGAAGCCGCGATCGCTTTTGGCGATGCCGACGGTCTCGAGTCCGATCTGTTCCACGTTGGGGGCGCGACCGGCGGCGACGAGCACCTTCTCGACGTCGAGCGTGTGCGTGGTGCCACCCGACTCCACCACGATGGTCGCACCGGTTTTGGTCACCTTGACGCTGGTGATCTTGGCGCCGGTGAGCAGGTCGATCTTGCGCTTCTTGAACGCCTTGGCAAGTTCGGCGGAGCTGTCGGCGTCTTCGATGGGCAGAATGGTCGGCGCGACCTCGACCATGGTGACGTGGGTCCCGAACGCGTTGAAGACATCGGCGAACTCGCAGCCTACCGCGCCCGCACCCACAATGACCATGCTCTTGGGCGCGCTGCCGAGGATGAGCGCTTCGTCTGACGAGATGACGACTTGCTTGTCGAGATCGAGGCCGGCCTGTGGGAGCCCCTTCACGCGCGACCCCGTGGAGACCACCACGGCCTTCTTTGCTTCGTGGGTTTCCTTCTTTCCGTCGGCGCCGGTGACGGTGACCTTCTTCCCCTTCTCCAGCACACCTTCGCCGCGG
>JBBQSM010000055.1:0-24895 GCA_038234895.1 Gemmatimonadales bacterium | reverse complement strand
GCGCGTGGTGATGTCGTGGCCGGCCAGCCCGCGTGACATGCTGCTCTCCGGCGTGCTGCAGGGCGGCGAGAATCTTTCCAACCGCCCGAACATCATCGACTCGCCGATCGGCAAGGGACATCTCGTGATGTTCACCATCCGTCCTTTCTGGCGCTGGCAGACGCAGGGCACGTTCATCATGGGCTTCAACACCATCATGAACTGGAACGATCTGAGTGCGGGGGCGCCGCAGTAGTCAGTTACTGCTTGCCACGGATAAGAACTGATTCAGAAAAGATAACGGCACGGATACTACGGGTTCATCCTGTAGAATCCGTGCCGTTTTCTTTTGCGTTGACTTCGGTGCGTCGTTACCCGTTCCACTGCCGTTGCAGTATCCGTGTGCCGTTTCCCCTTCAATCTGTTTCTATCCGCGGCAAGCAGTTGCAGTTAGTCGCTACAACGCCCCGCGCTTCGCCCGCAGCGTCCCGCACGTGATCGACCGCTCGAAACGCGACCGCGGCTTGAGCACATACGAATCGGCATCGGTGGTGTCGCGTGCGGTGCGTGCCGCCGCGTAGTACGCCGGGCAGGGCTCCCAGAGCGCGTCAGCCATTGCCGTCTCCACCGAGCGCGGCATGCCGGTCACAAACCACGTGATCATCGTACCCACCACCACCAACAGCACCACCGTGGTCACACGACCAATGATGCGGATGTGCCTTGGACTCGACACGCTAACGACCGGGCGAGCGACGACCGCCCGTCCAGATGACCACCGAGCCGCACCCGTTCGACGCCTGGAACTGCATCGGCACGCTCGCCGTGCGTGAATACACTTCCACTGCGCGCACTTCCTGCGGATTGACGATGTTGTCGATAACGCCATCATCGCTCGTCACGCGCACACCGTTCAGATAGATCGCGGGCACGCATGATCCGGAGCCGCTGGCGCCTCGCATCAGTACCTGATCGCCGGAGAGCTGTCCGGGCATGATCGTCATGCCCGGTGTCATGCGAAACACGTCCGACATGTACATCGCGTTGCGCTTATTCAACGCGTCCTCGTCGATGAAGTACCCGAAGCCGCCTTTGCGCCGACGCTCGAACTCGGCCAGCGGATCGTAGGCCGGATCGCGATTGGCACGAATGCGGAGCGTGTCCACCGTGGGCACGAACACGTCCATCGCCAACTCCGTCGTACCCTCCACGCCGTCAGGCACGTCGACCGGTGCCTTGCGAGGCATGAAACCCAAGGCGCGTGACTCGAGGGTGTACGTCCCTGATGGCAGCGACTGCATGGTGAACTGACCGGCGGCGTTCGTCACGGCTTCGATCCCGCTCCCCCACACCTGCACCCGCGCACCCTGCACCGGCTGTCCACTCGAGCTCTTCACCGTGCCGCGCAACTTGCCGTTACCACGCAGCACCACGGCGGTCGTGCGCGCCAGCGTACGCTCGCTCGTATCCACCTCGATCGGCACCGTGACCTTGCTCGCAGCGCCCACATACACGTCGCGCACCAACAATCCGTTGGCCGGCGCCTCGAGGTCAACGAAACCGCTCGAATCGGTCCCGACGAACGCGCGCGTGGTAAACGTGCCGTCGGTCGGAATGCCGCAAATCGTGAACGCTCCGCCCGCCGTGGTGGTCGCGTAGCGTGCGGGGGAACGCCGCTCCACGCCCCTCGTGCCCAACACCATCTCCGTCCATTGCGCGCGGATACGCGCCGGCCCGCTCAACGCCTCTCCACGCGCCGAACGCACGAAGCCCATGAACATCCCCTGCTGCGCCGCCGCCACGTCCGGCCCGCAGAGGCGCGCCACCAGGGTGCGTCCAGAGGGAATGGCCACCGAGGCGCGCAGCTCGTCATCCGTCGTCACATCCACCCGCAGCAGCGGCGACTCGATGCCCAGCGAGTCCAGACGGGGATGAAAGAAGCCGAGTAGATAGATGCCGACCGCGACGGAATCGATCGTGTACTCGCCGCGTGTGTTGGAGGTGGCCGTACGGATGCGCGTTGGATCACTGGCCGCCACCAGTTGCAGGACCGCGTTCGCCAACGGCTGCATGGCGATGCTGTCGAACGCGACGCCGATGATGCGTGCGCCCACGCCGGAGCGAGGAGGCGGGGTGGGGGCTGGTGGCAACACGACGCGGCCCGTGGACTGCGCGTGCGCCGCAGCGGTGGGCGAAACGGCAAGACAGACGCCTGCCGCGACCAGCGCAATGCGCAGGCGCCGATCTGTGATCTGGCGCACGGCGGCCAACGGCTCACCTCGCCTACGTGCTCTCGATCCCGTCTTCATACCGTTCCCACTCCTTGAACCACGCGTTCGGAAAGTCCACGCCTATACGAACGGTAGCACGCCGACCGGCGCCGCAAAGTGGTCTCGCAATGTTCACTGGCGATGCACGGTCGCGCTCACCACTCGTCGATCGGGTCGTTGACGGACCGCGCGGGTCCTCGTACGATCCCCGTCGAATACTGGTCGGACACGCTGGCGCAACGCGCTGGCGCCCGAAGCCAGTCACTGAAATTTCTCTTGCTTTGACTGAGGACGCCATGTTGAACCGCGCCAAATTGCATCGCGCCACGCGAAATTGCGCCACGCGGAATCGCACCGCAGCCCGTCGCGCCCGGTCGCTGCTGCTTGCGCCCATGTGGCTTGTCCCGATGTTACTCGCGCCGGTGTTCGGCGTGCCGAGCGCGGGCGCCCAATCGCTGAATGCGCTGTTGGGGGCGGGACAGGCGCCCGTCGGACCGCTGCGGGCCTATCAGGCGGCGAGTCGCCTCGTGGTCGCCGGCGCGGATCCGAATGCAATTCAATACCAGACGCCCAAAGGCGCGGGGTACGATGGCGTAGGGGCGCTGTTCATCGAGCGGACGGACGGCAACTTCCTGTGCAGTGGCACGTTGTTGGCCGGCGGCGCCTACATGCTCACCGCCGCGCATTGCCTGACCGATGCGCAGGGACAGATGATTACCCAGCGCGCCACGGCGGTGTTCTTCCCGCCCGGGGCACCGGCGTCCAGCCAAGAGATCATCGGCGGCACGGCGGTTGTGGTACACCCGAACTACACCGGGGAAGTGATCGACGCGCACGACGTCGCCGTGGTGCGGCTGGGGGCCAGTCCGTCGTTCTCGATTCTCTCCAACGCGTACGATCTCTTTACCGGCAATCCGTTCGGACAGACGGGTGAGTTGGTGGGCTCAGGAGCCAGCGGAACAGGGAGCACGGGGGCGACGGTCGGAGGCAGCTTTGCGTTGGGCGACCGGCGTCGCGGTAGCAATGGCATCGACTTCAGTTGGACGAATCCTGTGTTCGGCGGATTCTTCCTGCCATCGAATGGCTTCTTCGGAACGGCCGATCCGTTCGGGCTGGTCGCGGATTTCGACAACGGCACCGGGGTGAACGACGCCTCCTGCAACATGGGCCGGGCGTTCGGAACGGTCGCGTTCTGCAATGCCGGACTTGGAGACGAGGAGGTGAGCCTGGGATCCGGCGATTCCGGCGGGCCGCTGTTCATCAACGGACAGATCGCGGGCATTGCCTCCTACTCACTCACGTTCGGCACCTCACTCGGCGATACCGACAATCAGCTCAACGGGACATTCGGTGAGTTCAGCGGCTGGGCCTCGGTCGGGTACAATCAGCAGTTCATTGCGCAATTCGTGACGCCGGAGCCCGCGTCGTTCGCGCTGGTCGCTGTCGGTGTGGTGCTTATCGTGGCTGGTGCACACCGACGCACGCGATCGGCCTGAGGGCGTCCAACAGCCATCGCGTGGCCAGACGCGCGCGTGGCTAGCTTGCGGGAGGACCGTACCTCAGCATCCTCCCGCTCGCTCACCGTTCGTCGCCGTCGATTTACTGATGCGTGTGCCATTCCGCGGCTTTCCCATCCGCGCGTTTCCCACGATTATCGCGGGGGCGCTGCTCCTCACCACTGATGTGGCCGCGCAATCGGTGGTGCGCGAATTCTCCCGCGCCGACACGCTGCGCGGAGCGAACACGCCGCAGCGCGCGTGGTGGGACGCCACGTTTTACGATCTGCGCGTGCGAATCGATCCGCGCGACAGCACCATTGCCGGCGTCAACACGATCACCTACCGCGTGCTGGCCTCCAACGCAAAAGTCGGCGGCGAATTGCAAGTGGACCTGCAGCCACCACTACAGGTCGACAGCGTACGCTTCGGTACCCGACGACTGCCGTACCGGCGCGATGGCAATGCTTTCTTCGTGCGAACACCGCTGGCCCAACCGGTCGGTGCCATGCGCACGCTCACGGTGTTCTATCACGGCAGACCCGTGGTCGCCAAAAATCCGCCCTGGGACGGCGGATTCATCTGGCAACGCGACAGTCTCGGCAACCGTTGGATCGCGACGGCCAATCAGGGACTTGGTGCCAGCGTGTGGTGGCCAAACAAGGACATGCCGTCAGATGAGCCGGACAGTCAGCGCGTTGCCATTACCGTGCCCGATGATCTGGTCAACGTGTCAAACGGTCGGCTGCGCCGTGTCACGCGCGAGGCCGACGGGTTCACCACGTGGGAGTGGTTCGTACGATCCCCAATCAACAATTACGGCATTGCGGTAAACGCAGGGACATACGCGCACTGGTCTGAAGTGTACCACGGCGAAGCCGGTCCGCTCACACTCGACTTCTGGCCGCTCACGTACCACGAGCAGGCGGCACGCGCGCAGTGGACGCAAACGCGACCCATGCTTGCCTGCTTCGAGCATTGGTTCGGTCCATATCCGTTTTACGAAGACGGCTTCAAGCTGATTGAGACGCCGCATCTGGGCATGGAACACCAGAGCGCCGTCGCGTATGGCAACCAGTTTCTCAACGGCTACCTCGGGCGCGACTTGTCGACAACCGGACGCGGCTTGCAGTGGGATTTCATCCTCGTGCACGAAAGCGCGCACGAATGGTGGGCGAACAGTCTCACCAACAAGGATGAGGCGGACATGTGGATCCACGAGAGTTTCGCGAACTACGCCGAGAACCTGTTCACCGAGTGCCAACAGGGAACGGCTGCGGGTGCGGAATACGTCATCGGTACGCGAGCCCTGATCCGGAACGACCGTCCAATCGTCGGTGCATTCGGCGTGCACGACGAAGGGTCCGGCGACATGTACTACAAGGGCGGCAATCTGTTGCACACGTTGCGCACCGTGATCGACGACGACGAGAAATGGCGCGGCATCCTGCGCGGTCTGCAGCGAACGTTCCGGCACCAGACCGTGTCGGGAGCACAAGTGCGCGCGTACGTGGCGCGGGAATCCGGGCTCGCGCTTGGTCCGGTTTTCGCGCAGTACCTCGATACCACGATGATTCCGGTACTCGAGTATCGCATCGACGGCTCGCTGCTCTGGTATCGCTGGACAAATACGGTCAGCGGCTTCGCCATGCCGGTGCGCGGAACACTCGGCGAAACGCCCGTGACTTTGCGCGCCACTGGCACGTGGCAGTCGATGCGCGCGACCGGCGCAACGCTGACGCTCCTCCCGGACTACTACGTCATCACTCGCGCCGCCCCGTCCGAACGCGAGTAGCGAGACGCGAACCACGCGACACCGGGGGATCGCGAACGGCGCGAGCGGAGCCGCGAAGGGAACCGAGCGGTCAACGGCGACGTCGCGCGTCCGCAGGTGGGGACCGTGGTGGAATTGCGCAGCGCAGGCATCGGGGAGCCGTGGCCGTCCACTCCTCCCACTCCCCAAATAACTCCGCCGCCGATAGCGCGACAGCACCCGCCCCCCCACGGTTCCCCTCGCGGCAACGCTCGCGCCCTTCGCGATCTCCAGCATCGCCTTTCGCGACCCCCCGCGCTATTCGC
This sequence comes from Gemmatimonadales bacterium, assembly GCA_038234895.1. GTDB lineage: Bacteria > Gemmatimonadota > Gemmatimonadetes > Gemmatimonadales > Gemmatimonadaceae > Gemmatimonas. Next base: position 19,071 of record JBBQSM010000055.1, on the reverse strand, counting down.
GATCCCCAGCGCTATTCGCGATTCGCGAAACGGCTCGACGGCGGCGTACTCGGCTTAATCAACGGTGGCGGTCCCGACCACGGCGCAAACGTTTCCTCCAACGCGCCGCAGTCCACCCACTGCGCCAGCATCGACTCCGCGATCCCGAACTCACCACGCAGCGACTCGAGCACCTGTTCGCGCGTCAGCGTTGTCTCGTCGGTGCCCGCGATCGTTCGGCGATACAGAATCGGACCGCGCAGCAGCAGCAGCATGCCCGGAAAATTGCGGCGCGCGTAAATGTGCTGGTTGAACACCCCGAACGTTCGCGATTTTTCGTACGACTCGTGAATGAACGCATGATCAATGTCGTCCACCAGCAAGCGGCACGGCGTGTATCCGTCACCAGGCGGATTCCGGAACCACATCAGGTGCAACGCGTCCGTCGGTTCGATTTCCACGTCGAACACCGGCTCGCTGCTGATGAATACCTCCGACGTCGCCGGCAGTGGCACATTCGACAGGATCGACGTGTCCACGATCCAATCCGCGCCGTCGATCGTCGCCTTGACCGTGCCGTGCGTGACGAATCCGCGGTCGCGCATCGACGCCGCCACGCGACGCACCGTGAAGCCCATGCTCGCCAGCAGTTCGTAGATGGCGTTGCTCGTAGGCCAACAGGTGCCGCCGGTACCGAACGCCAGAAAGTGCTCGAAAAAATCAGTCCCCGTCGTTCCCGGCAACGGCGGCTCGGCGCCGGTGCGCATCGCAATCAGCTTGCGCACGTTGTCAAACGGAATGTGATCACACCAGGCGCGATAGACGCTCGAAAGCCCGGACAACGAGGTGGCGATCGGTTGCGTCAGGCCCAGCCGCGCCAGCACGCGATCGCGCAGCTCGTCGGAGATCGAGGGTTCGGGGGTCATACGGACGTCGGGCAGGGGGGATACGAATGCGACACCGGCGTCACGGCAGAAATCGCGCCCGGGTTTCGGTGTCCGGCAGCAGGCATGCCGGTGCAGCGAGTTCGAGCCGCCGCTTGGCGATGGCATCATACACGACATCACGCACGGCGCGAGGCATCAAGCGTCCCGCGGTGGCCAGCACCCGCCACACCCCACCGAGATGCGCCAGCGACGCCAGCGCGGCCTCAGACTTCACGCGCACGGCCGGTGTCTGCGACGGATCATACCAAATCACTGAGTCCAGGCCGTTGAGGACCGGAAACTTCGCACGAACCGCCGTGCCAAACGCCCCCTGCAGGGGAGCAAAGCGTAACGCTGACCGGCGGTCCACCGGTTCTCGGGCGAGGATGAACTGCACGCTCCCCGCGCAGAAGCCGCAGTCGCCGTCGTATAGCAAGACCGGCGAGTCGGAAGAAGGCGTGACGGTCGGCATGCATACAAGCTAGCAAATGCGCGGCGTGACCGTACCTTTGCCCCCCATGCCCTCTACCGCCTCCCGCCTCTCCGTCTTCAGCGAATCGGTCATCCGCGGCACCACGCGCATGGCCAACCAGTACGGCGCCATCAACCTGTCTCAGGGCTTCCCGGATTTCGATCCGCCGGAAGAGCTACTCGCCGCCCTCGAACGCGCCACGCGTGGTCCGTACCACCAGTACGCCGTCACCTGGGGCGCGCCGCGCTTCCGTGAGGCGCTCGCGCGCAAGATCGCCCACTTCACCGGACTCGACGTCGATCCGGAACGGCATCTCGTCGTCACCTGCGGCAGCACCGAAGCGATGATGGTGGCCATGATGACGGCCTGCAATCCGGGCGACAAAGTCGTCGTGTTCTCGCCCTTTTACGAGAATTACGCCGCCGACGCGATCCTGTCCGGCGCCGAACCGATCTACGTGCCGCTGCGCCCGCCCAACTTCGGGTTCGACGAAGACGAACTCGCGCGCGCCTTTGCGCAGAAGCCCAAAGCGATCGTGCTCTGCAATCCGTCGAACCCCACCGGCAAGGTGTTCACGCGCGATGAGCTGATGACGATTCTGCGTCTCGCCGAGGAGCACGATTGTTTCGTCATCACGGACGAACCGTACGAGCACATCATTTACGCTCCGCACACGCACACCTATTTCGCGACGCTGCCGGGCGCGTTCGAGCGCACGATCACCTGCAACTCGCTCTCCAAGACGTACTCGATCACCGGCTGGCGGCTCGGCTACGTCCATGCGGCGCCGCACGTCATCGCGCAGGCCCGCAAGGTGCACGATTTCCTCACCGTCGGTGCGGCCGCACCGTTGCAGGAGGCCGCCGTGGCGGGGCTCGAACTGCCCCACAGCTACTACACCGGACTCACGGAACTCTACACGCGCAAGCGCGAACTTTTCCTGAGCTATCTGCGACAGAGCGGGTTGCCGTTCACCGAACCGCAGGGCGCGTACTACGTGATGGTCGATGTGGGCGCCCTCGAATTTCCGACCGACGCCGAAGCCTCCGAGTGGCTCATTCGCCACGTCGGCGTCGCGGGTGTGGCCGGGTCGAGTTTCTTCCGCGAATCGGTGCAGCATCTCATCCGCTTCCACTTCGCCAAGAAGGATGAGACACTGCACGCCGCCGGCGAACGTCTCGTGAAGCTGAAGCACGGCCGTAACGCGTAGGCACGCACCGCGCAGGCACGCAACGCGGAGGCACGCAACGCGTACTGTCTACGGCGCGCGGCTGGAGCGGACCCACCGCTGCACCGCCGCGGCGCCGCCGTTTCGCACCAGCCACGCCAGCACCATCGTTCGCAGCAGCCGACCCGCCAGCAACGCACCCACGAACGTGGGCCACGGCACGCCGATCGCGCCGGACACGATGCTGGTGAGCTTGGTGCTGAGCGGGCTCATGGTGCTGGCAAAAATCGCCCACGCGCCATAGCGGGCGAGGGTCGCGCGCGTCGCGTCGAGCGACGGCGCCGAGATCCCCATCCAGCCGGCGATGGGACCGGCCAGCACGCTGAGTGCGCGCTCGCCGAGCACAAACAGCAGCACGCTGCCGATGAGTGTGCCGGCGGTCGCAATCAGTGCCAGCCGGTACGCGCGCGCGGGACGCGCGATGGCCAGCGGGAGAAAGAACACGTCGGCCAGTCCCGGGAAAATGCATCCCTGCAACAGGCCCCAGCCAAAGACGACGCTCCCCGACCATCCCGCGTCCGCCCATCGCTGCAACGTGGTCAGCAGACGAACGACGCGCGTGCCCACTCAGAGCCGATCCAGATCGTCTTTGCCGATCACCGGCACCCAGGGAAGCAGCTCGTATTGCGCGTAGGCGAGCTTGCAGAACGGATCGCCGTCGCGTATGCGATCGAGCGCCGCCACCCCCTCGCTGTCAGGGACGCGCAGCAGCAGCGCGCCACCAAAGCGCGGATCGACAGGGCCCGACGCCAGCAGCAATCCCTCCGATTTGAGCTGGCGCAGGTAGGCCCGATGCTCGTCGACAGCGTGGGCGATCTCCTCGAACGGCTTCCGATAGCGCAGAATAGCGATGGCGTACATGATGGGGTCGGCGGGCGGTCTATCGATGCGCGGGCGCCGCCCAATCGGGTGCACGCCGCATGAATGGCAAGGCCGACGCTACGGTCGCGCGGGCGACGAATCCCGCATCGCGTCCCGCAACGCCAGCCACGGCATGCTCGCACAGCCGTGGCGTCCGGGGAAGGGGGCCACCCCCCGCAACGCCTCGAGAGCCTCGGGCAGCGCGGGGGCAGCGGTCCCCCCGGTCAGCATCGCCTCGACCTCGTCTGCCAGCGCCAGCGCTTCGCGCACGGTCAGCCCCGGGAGCACGTCGGTGAGCATCGACGCGGATGCCACGGCGATGGAGCAGCCTCGACCGAGAAATGCCGCGTCGCGCACCACGCCGTCCTGCACACGCACGGCGAGTGACAGCGCGTCCCCGCACAGCGGGTTCTTGCGCTCGGCGACATGCGTGGCGTCGAGCATCGCACGCCGGTTGTGCGGCGCCCGATGATGCGCGAGCAACGTTTCCTGATACATCGCCGACAGCGACGCCGAACCCGGTTCGCCACGCCGGTCGACCACATGCTCACTCATGACACGGCGGGCGTCGCGGCGCGCTCAGGCACCTGCAAACATCGACTGAGCCGACACGAGCGCGCTGCACAACGCATCCACATCGGACTGCTCGCTGTAGACATAAAACGAGGCGCGCGCCGTGGAGCTCACCCCGAGCCGCCGCATCAAGGGCTGCGCACAATGGTGTCCCGCGCGCACGCACACGCCGTGCTGGTCGAGAATGGTGGCGAGATCGTGCGGGTGCACATCGTCCAGCGAAAAACTGATCACGCCACTGCGGCGCGATGGAGGCGGACCGTACACCGTGCATCCCGGCAGCTCGCGCAGATGTAGTTCGGCGCTTTCGAGCAGGGCCACCTCGTGCGCACGCACCCGCGACATGTCGAGCGCCTCGAGATAGCGCACGGCGGCCGCGAGTCCGACGGCATCGGCGGCGTTCGGCGTTCCCGCCTCGAATTTATACGGCAACACATTCCACGTACTGTCGAAGTCGTGCACCCACTCGATCATGTCACCGCCGAACAGGAACGGCGGCATCGCCTCGAGCAACGCGCGCGTGCCGATCAGACCACCGATGCCCATGGGCCCCAGCATCTTGTGCCCGCTGAACGCATAGAAATCGGCGCCCATCGTGTCGAAAGAAACCGGCAGATGCGGCGCGCCCTGTGCCCCGTCCACGAACAGCACGGCGCTGGACTGTGTCCGGACGATCTGCACGACGTCGTGCAGTGGCGTGATGGCACCGACGGCATTGGAGACGTGCGTGATCGCGACCAGCTTGGTGCGCGCACCCACCACGGCGCGCAACTGCTCGAGATCGATTTCCTGTGTGGCCGTGAGCTCCACAATGCGCAGAATGGCACCGGTGCGTTTGGCGAGTTGCTGCCAGGTCACGAAGTTCGCGTGATGCTCCAGCGCCGAAATGACGATCTCATCGCCGGCCTGCACGTTGGCCGTACCCCACGTGGCGGCTACCAGGTTGACCGACTCGGTCGTGCCGCGCGTGAAGATCAGGCAGTCACTATCGGCGACGCCGAGAAAGCGGGCGACGGTAACGCGCGCGTCGTGATACGCATCGGTGGCCGCCGCGGACAGCGCGTACGCACCGCGGTGCGGATTGGCGTTCGCGGTCGTGTAGAAGCCGGTCAGTGCATCGAGCACAGCGCGTGGCTTCTGCGAGGTGGCGGCAGAATCGAGATAGTGCAGCGCGGGATGCGCGGCAAGGAGCGGAAAATCGGCGCGTGGCGCGAGCGCGGTCAGCACAATCATGAACTCCGTTGCGGGCCCACGAACACCTCACCGTTTTCCACACGCACATCGAACGTGGGAAGCGGATCGGTCGCCGGCCCTTGCAGTACGTTTCCGGTACGCACATCGAAGCGCGCACCGTGCCACGGGCACTCCAGCGTGCAGGGCGCAACCACATCGCCCCCCGACAACGCGAAGTCCCTGTGCGAACAGCGGTCCAACACGGCGAACACCTCGTCGCCCTCTCGTACCAAACAGAGGCGCGTGCCATCGTCGAGTGTGGCGGCCAGTGGAATACCGGCTTCAACATCGCCAAGTCGTGCAGCACGCTGGTACGTCACATCGGCCGTCATCGGCTGTACTACTCCGTACTCACCACGGGTGCCGCGGCATCGCTGGCCAGCGCCGCTTTCATGGTGTGCCACGCCAACGAGGCGCACTTCACCCGCACGGGAAAGCGGGAGACGCCCGAGAACACCACCAACTGGCCCAGATCCTTGCCGCCGTTCGGATCCTGCCCGAGCACCAGCGCATGAAACCGGGTGAACAATGCTTCCGCTTCCTCACGCGATTTCCCTCGCACCGCCGCGGTCATCAACGACGCCGAGGCCTTGGAAATCGCGCAGCCATGCCCCGTGAACTTCACGTCCCGGATGACGTCGTCCTCCACGTGCAGCGTCACCGTGACCTGGTCACCACACAACGGATTCTTCCCGTCCGCCGAACGGTTCGCCGTCGCCAGCTCGCCGAAATTGCGCGGCTTGCGGTTGTGGTCGAGGATGACGGACTGGTAGAGGTCCTGCAGGTCAGACATTGGGTCTCAGCAAAATGAGTGCACGCGGCAACGGTGACGCACGCACTACCGGGCGGCGGGTATGCCGGTGAAGCGCGCCAACGTCATCCGTTCCAACTCTTCCTTCACCGCCTCGTTCTCGAGGGTCTCGATCACATCGGCCGCGAACGCGTACATCAGCAGTTGCTTGGCCAGCACACTGCCCACGCCACGACTCTTGAGATAGAACAACGACGTTTCATCCATGCGCCCCACGGTCGCGCCGTGCGTGCACTTCACGTCGTCAGCAAAAATCTCCAGCTGCGGCTTGGTGTCGATCTGTGCGTCGGGAGAAAGCAGCAGCGTGTTGTTGGTCTGCTTCCCGTCGGTTTTCTGTGCTTCCGGATGCACATACACCTTGCCGTTGAACACGCCGTGCGACGACGCGTCCAACAGTCCCTTGTACATCTCGCGGCTGAAGCAGTTAGGGGCCACGTGCTCCACGCGCGTCTGGTGGTCGCCGTGCTGTGTGCCGTCCAGCATGTAGAGCCCGTTCAGCGTCGTGCCGCACCCTTCACCCTCAAGCACCGTGTAGACGTTCGACCGTGACAGCTTGGCGCCGGTTTGGAACGTGAACTGCAGAAAGTGGCTGTCTCGCCCCTGCCGCGCCTCAATCGTACCCACGTGGAACGCCGAGCGCGCCTCACGCTGTACGCGCACATGCTGCAGCGTGGCCCCGTCTTCCAGCAACACTTCGGTGACGGCGTTGGTGAGATACGCCACGTCGTCGAGTGCCGCGTAGCTCTCGATCACACTCGCCTTGGCATGCCGCTCCACCACAATCACGTGCCGGGGATGCGACATCACGCCCGCGCCGTGCGCGTCGGTGAGGTGGAGCAGGTGCACGGGTACATCCGTGACCATCTCCTTGCTCACATGAATGAACGTCCCCTCGCCGGCGAACGCAGCATTCAGCGCCGTAAAACCATCACGCTCGGCGGGCGCCGCCGTGCCCAGATACTTCTGCAACAACTCCGGCTCATCGACGGCCATTTGCGCCAGCGTCGACACGCGCACGCCCTCCGGCAGTGCCTCGTGTGACGACAGCGACGGCATGAAGCGGCCGTTCAGAAAGACCAACATTGGCCAGGCGCTGCCGAACGAGAACTCCTCGAGCCGCGCGGCGGTCGCGCCGCCAGAGGGTGCGCGGTCTGCAGCCGGCGTAAACGTTGTGCCGGCGATCTCCGACACGTTGGTGTACGCCCAGTCTTCGCTGCGCGTGCTCGGGAATCCAAGCCGCGCAAAGGCCTCGACACCGGCGGCGCGCAGCTCCCGGAATGCCACGGGTCCCTCCTGCGCCGCAGATGCGGTGGACTGGTCGAGAAAGGGTGATGCCACCCCCGCTGCTACGCCCATGCTCACGCTGCCTCCAGAACCCAATCGTAGCCGCGTGCTTCGAGCTCGAGTGCCAGCGACTTGTCGCCCGACTTGACGATGCGGCCGCCCGCCAGCACATGCACGTAGTCGGGCACGATGTAGTTGAGCAGACGCTGGTAGTGCGTCACGACGATCGTCGCGTTCGTCGGCTTCTTGAGCGCATTGACACCGCCCGCCACGATGCGCAACGCGTCGATGTCGAGCCCAGAGTCCGTTTCGTCAAGAATGGAGAGCGTCGGCTCAAGCACCGCCATCTGCAGAATTTCGTTGCGCTTCTTTTCGCCGCCCGAGAAGCCCATGTTGACCGACCGGTTCATCATGGAAACATCCATGTCCACCAGCTTGAGCTTCTCTTCGACCAGATCGAGGAATTCCATCGGGTCCACTTCGTCGATCCCCTTTGCCTTGCGGATCTCGTTGTAGGCGGCCCGCAGAAAATACGCGTTGGTTACACCGGGGATTTCGACCGGGTACTGAAAGGCCAGAAAGACTCCCTGCTGGGCGCGCACTTCAGGCGCCATCTCCAGCAGGTTCTCGCCGTGATACAGCACTTCGCCGCCGGTGACTTCATACGCGGGATGACCCGCCAGCACCTGCGCGAGCGTGCTCTTGCCCGAACCGTTCGGCCCCATGATGGCGTGCACTTCCCCGGCATTCACCGTGAGCGAAATGCCATTGAGGATCGGGTTGCCGTCGACGGAGGCGTGGAGATCGCGAATAACGAGCATACTGTAAACCACCCAGTGGTGTGTGTTGTGTGAAGAAGCCTGTACGTACGTGCGATGGTTCGGTTACCCGACGCTTCCTTCGAGCGTGATTCCCAGCAGCTGCTGCGCTTCGAGCGCAAACTCCATCGGCAGCTCCTTGAATACTTCCTTGCAAAATCCGCTCACGATCATCGACACGGCCTGCTCGGCGTCGAGTCCGCGCGCCTTGAGATAAAAGATCTGATCTTCGCCGATCTTGCTCGTGCTGGCTTCGTGCTCCAACGTCGCACTGTTGTTCCCCACTTCGACGTACGGGAACGTGTGCGCGCCGCACTGGTTGCCCACCAACATCGAGTCGCATTGCGTGTAGTTGCGCGCGCCCTCGGCCTTGGGCAGGATCTGCACCTTGCCGCGATAACTGTTCTGTCCATGCATCGCGGAAATGCCCTTCGACACAATCGTGGACTTCGTGTTACGGCCGATGTGGATCATCTTGGTGCCGGTGTCGGCCTGCTGACGCTTGCTGGCCACCGCCACCGAGTAGAACTCGCCCACGCTGTTGTCGCCCTGCAGGATCACGCTCGGGTACTTCCAGGTGATCGCCGATCCGGTCTCCACCTGGGTCCACGATACCTTGGCGTTCTTCATCGCCTTGGCGCGCTTGGTGACGAAGTTGTAGATCCCGCCGAGGCCGTTCTCGTCGCCCGCATACCAATTCTGCACGGTGCTGTACTTCACCGTGGCGCCGTCGAGTGCGACGATCTCCACGACCGCGGCATGCAACTGATTGGTGTCGCGCTTGGGGGCGGTGCACCCTTCGAGATAGCTCACCTGCGACCCTTCGTCGGCCACGATCAGCGTGCGCTCAAACTGGCCCGTCTCCGCGGAGTTGATGCGGAAATACGTGGACAGTTCCATCGGACACTTCACCCCCTTCGGGATGTAGCAGAACGAGCCATCGGAAAAGACGGCGCTGTTCAGCGCGGCAAAAAAGTTGTCGCTGTACGGCACCACGGAGCCCAGATACTTCTGCACCAGTTCCGGATGTTCGCGCACCGCTTCGCCGAACGACATGAACACGATGCCGTGCTTCCCCAGCTCCTCCTTGTACGTCGTGCCCACCGAGACCGAGTCGAACACGGCGTCGACCGCGACGTTGTTCATTCGCTTCTGTTCGTTCAGCGAAATGCCCAGCTTCGCGTACGTTTCCAGCAGCTTGGGGTCGACTTCATCGAGCGACGTGAGCGCATTGACCGACTTGGGCGCGGAGTAGTAGCTCGCGGCCTGATAATCGATGGGCGGATACTGCACGTTGGCCCAATGCGGCTCTTTCATTGTCAGCCAGCGGCGGAACGCCTTCAGGCGCCAGTCGAGGAGCCACTGCGGCTCACCCTTCTTGGCCGAAATGAAGCGTACCGTCTCCTCGGACAGGCCGGGCGGCAGCGTCTCGGTCTCGATGTCGGTCGAGAAGCCGTATTGATACTCGCGATTGACGAGCGCGTCGATGGTCGAACTCATGCCTGCTCCTGTTCCCACGCCATGATCTCTGTGGTCGCGACCGCCGCGCTCACAACTCCGTACTCGCACCGGCCGCAACCATCGCGCCGATGTTGCCCGCGCACCAACGGCACGCCAAGCAGTCGCTCCACGAACTGCGCTTCCACTGCACAAGCTTCAGGAAACCGGTCCGCGATCTCGCGCATCGCACAATTGTGAATGCGCAGCGTCAACGATGCGCCGTCACCCGTCGGTTCCACCGCTTCCGCCATGTACCCCTTCGCCGTCAGCAGCTCCGCGACCAAAGACACACGCTCGGACAGCGGCAGCGCGTCGAGCACCGGACCTGCTTCGTTTGCCAACTCGTTCCACTCCGCCTCGAGCACGCGCGTCACCTCGGCGTCGCCCCGCTGCGCTCGCAACGCGTCGAGCGCGCTGGCGAGCACGGAGACATAGCTCCGCGGAAAGAGCGCCTCACCGGCGGCGGTCAGCGAAAACGAGTAGACCGGCGCGCCCACGCCACGCACTTCCTTGGCAAAGCGAACGAGTCCATCCTCTTCCAGCGCCTTCAAATGTCGTCGCAGCGCATTGGCGGTCAGCCCAAAGCGCTCCCCCAGCTCGTGCGCCGTCATTGGCTGCGCCTTTTTGAGCGCAACCAACAGATCGGCACGAACGCCGCGAAAACCTCCCAAAGCCCCAATCACGTCCTGCATGGGGACAATATAGATCGGCTTTGCCGACTACGTCAACAAAATCGTTGACGAATTCAAATTTGGCAGTACGATTTCCGCCAGTCGCGCTGCAACCGCGCAGGCACCCGTCGCGCGTGTGCGAAAAATCACGTAGCATATCGGGCGATTTGTCACATTGCCCGTTGCGGCGCGAATGGCCGCATGCTTGCCTACAGTCTAGAATCGGTCCATGCTTCGCATCCGTGGCCTCCCCCTGCCCGGGCATGCTCCTCCCTCACGTTTCTCCCCCTAGCGGAGACGAGCCTCGCCGTGCGCCTGCCCGTGGTCATTGCCGTCGTCGTGCTGCTCTGTGCGCTCATCGTCTTCCTGCGCGCGCGCAGTCTCAACTTGCGCTCCATCGAGCGCGATGGGCTGTCCCGTTTCCGGGACAGCACGCGAAGCCGGTACCCGGAATTGTTGCTGGCGCAGACATATCAGTATCTGGCCGAGCGGCATGGCGCGGTCGAGCCGCACTACCGGGTGACCCCGACGGACAGTCTCGAGCGGGTGTTCGGACTGGCGGGTCTCGATCTCGAGGACGCCGTCCTTGTGATCGCGGATCGAGCCGGAGCGCGCCTGCCGCGCTCGAGCGAACTGGATGAATTGAAGACGCGCGTGCACACCGTCGACGACCTGCTCCAATTCCTGGAGCCGTTTTTCCGGCCGGAAGTGGTGAAGGGCTGATTCGCCCGTCCCGCAGTCGCGTCGCCTGTCTCCCGCGGCGTTCGCTCGCGCTGCTGTTGCTGACCCTGCTCGGCGCATGTGCGCGGGGCGCTGCGGCGCCTCCGGTGATCGCACCGCAGCCGATCTCCACGCCGCCGGTTTCCGATCCCGCCTCGCTCCCTCCCCGCGCGCCGTACGTCGGCACGCTGGCGCCGGCCATTGCCGAATCAGATCTCGACCTACTGTGGGGACGTCAGCTCATGGTGCCGCTCGCCGGCGTACCCCGGAGCGCCGTCCGTGACAACTTCGCAGCGGGGCGCGGCGGGGGACGCGCGCACAACGCGCTCGACTTCATGGCGCCGCGCGACACCCCCGTGCTTGCCGCCGATGACTGTGTGATCGGGCGGATGTTCAGCGGCCCGATCGGAGGGATCGTCATTTACGCGACTGACACAGAGGGGCGGTTTGTCTACTACTATGCGCACCTCGATCGCTATCGCGACGGGCTGGCGGTGGGTGATCGGGTGCCCAAGGGCACGGTGATCGGCTACGTTGGATCGACGGGGAACGCGCAGCCGGACGCACCGCATCTGCATTTTCAGGTCATGAAGCGCGGTGTCGGGCGAGCGTGGTGGGATGGCCCGCCAATCAATCCGATTTACTTTTTCGCCATCGACGGGTCGCGGCCGTAAGCGCCGACCGTCGTATCGGCGACCACGCGACGCAGCACGCTGAGCACACCGTAATGAGTACCGTATGACCATGACCGGAAAAGAGCGCGCCGCGCTGCGCGCCGAGGCACACCATCTCGATGTGAAGGTCCACGTCGGCCATCAAGGCGTCACGCCGGCAATCCTCGCCAGCCTCGACGATGTGCTGCGCACGCACGAGTTGGTGAAATTGCAGGTCGCCAAGGCTGGCGAGTTGAGTGCGCGAGAAGCAGCCAATCGCGTGGCGGAAGCCTCCGGGGCCGAGGTCATCCAGGTCATCGGACGCACGTTCACCCTGTTCCGGGAAAACCCGGAGCTTAAACGCGGCGAATTGCCGCCCTGGCGCTGAACGGCGACCTGCGATCCACAGCCTTGTAACGCGTTCTATCCATCCGCTATTTTCCGCTGTTCACTCAGCTCCGCGCTTTCGGAGCTTGTCCGTCCCGAGACCTCCCCCATGCCCTACGTCATTACCGAAGCCTGCATTTCCGTCAAGGACAAGTCGTGCGTCGACGTGTGCCCGGTCGACTGCATCTACGAGGGAGAGGATCAGCTCTACATCCATCCGGATGAGTGCATCGATTGCGGCGCCTGCGAACCCGAGTGCCCCGTGACCGCCATCTTCCCCGAAGAAGACGTGCCCGTCCAGCTCAAGAGCTTCATCGGCAAGAACAAGGAAGTGTTCCTTGCCCCGAACCCGCCGGGGCGCCCGACGCGATAGCGCAGCAATCGGGAGTGCGCGCCGCCGCCGTCTCACGCCGTGAAGTAACGCGCCTTTATCCAGAAGGCCGCGCCGAGCGCGACGTACTGCAAAAACGTGCTGCGTTCACTCCAGATCGCCTCGCCCCAATTGTGCGGCCCGTGCGTGCTGTTGGCCGGCGGCCGGCCGAACCAACGCGGCGTGCGTGCCTTGTACTCGAGATACTCCTGGCCGAAGATCGACTCGAGCACGCCTTCCTCGTAGCGCACGATCAGCGTGTACTCGATGGCGAAGATGATGATCGCGATCGGGACGAACCAGAAGACACCCGAGGCGACGGTAAAGCCGATCCAGGCGAAGAAATTGCCGACGTACAGCGGATTGCGGCACCAGGCAAACGCGCCATACGTGACCAGCCGCTGCACCTCGCGTGAGCGGCGTCGGGTGACCGTGCCGGCCGCCGCCACGCCGGCGGTACGGATCACCTCACCCAGCAGCACGAGTGCGATCCCCGCGGCCCACGTCTGAAGCGACTGGGTGCCCGGCGCGAGCAGCGGCACTGCCAAAAACGGAACGGGCAACCAGCCACGGTTCTTGAAGAGGACTTGCCCGATGCGGGCAGCGGTCGAACGTTCGGACTCCGAGACGGAGACGGTCATCGGCTGGAGGAAGGGTTCAGGAGAAAACAGCAAGCGAATCGTCGGTCACGATGCCCTGCGCACGACGCCTTGAACAGGTCGCGTCACTGCAGCGGTGCGCCTACCGCAGCGAGAAAGTCGGCCAGCGCATGCGTCACTGCCGCAGGCCGCTCCACACAGGACAGATGACCGGCGTCGGCGATGATGTCCAATTGGGCGCCGACGCGCTCGGGAATGGCGTCCAGCATCGCTCGTGACTCAGCGGGAGGTGTGACGACATCATCGGCCCCCACCAGCACGAGCGTGGGAACGGTAATCGAACGGAGCGTCTCTTGTGAGTCCGGTCGGTCGCGGAGCGCGCCGAGCGCGCCGACGATGCCCGCTACCGGCTGGCGCGCCATTACGGCGCGCACCTCATCGGCGAGCTCCGGCTGGCGGCTCCTGGTGGCCTTGCCGAGCAGCCCGGTGACCTGCTTGTCCGCAATGGCGGACGCGCCCTCGGCGAGCGCCAGCTCGATCGCGGCGTCGCGCCCCGCGCGACCCTCGGCGGTGTCCGCCGTCGCCCGCGTGTCGCACAGCACCAATCCCCGCACCCGCGACGGATGCCGGCGCCACAGTGCCAACGCGATGTAACCACCCATGGAGAGTCCGCAGATGATCGCCGACTCGATCTCCAGCGTGTCCAGCAGCGCGACCACGTCGTCGGCGTACTGATCGATGGAGTAGGGCGCCGCCGCCTCGGACTCGCCGAAGCCACGCAGGTCGGGCACGATGCACCGCGCTCGCGGCGCGAGTGATGTGCGCTGATGCGACCACATGGTGCGGTCCAGCGGGAATCCATGCAAAAAGACGACAGGCATGCCCGTTCCGACATCGTCGTAGGCGAGGGCGATGCCGTTAACCTGAGCAATCACGGTAGCTTCCTGAGTGTTGCAGTGGAGGACGGGAGACGGTTGTACGGCGAGGGCCCCTGGTCGGCGTCGCTGACCACCTCGTCGGGACGCTCGACGGTCTTGATTTGGTCGCTCACCTCGTCGCCTTCACGTTCGGCGAGCTTTCTGGCGCGGTGGAGCTCCCGTTCCCGCTCATTCTCGCGTTCGGCGATCATGCGCAACGGAACCAGCACGGCGGCGGTAAGCGGTACGGCGACCATCAGCCCCACGAATCCGAACACCAGCGCCATCAACGTCTGCGCGATGAGTGTGATGGCGGGCGGCAGATCCATCTCGCCGCGCATCAGAAACGGGATGAGCAGGTTGTTCTCGAGGAACTGGATCGCCCAGTACGCAACGACGACCGTGAGCGCTTTCTGTGGCGAATCCACGAAGCCCATGAGCACGGCGGGGATCGCGCTGAAGATCGGGCCGACGGTCGGAATGAATTCCATCAGCCCCGCGATGAACCCAAGCGCGAACGGCGCCTTCACCCCCAGCAGGAGCAGCACCACGGTGCACGTCACGCCAATGACCACCATGGCGATGAGCTGCGTCACGAGCCACTTCCGCAGGACGGTCGACATTTCCCGCAACACCATCCGCACCTGAGTGCGCGACGCCGCGGGCACGGTGGAGAGCAGCCAGCCGCGATACACCTCTGGCTCCGCACCGATATAAATCGCCAGAAACGTGATCAGCACAAAGGCGCCGAGCACGGCGAGCGTGTTGGAGACGAACGAGAAGAGGTATTTGCTGGCTCCGGCCACGGCGCCGGTCAGCTTTTCCTGCAGCACGTGGCTGGGCGCCGTGGTGCGTACGGACTCTTCGCGGGTGGGTCCGGCGGCAGTCCCGCGACCGGCCGGCGATTGTGTCGCGGGGGAGGCCGTGGCATTGGTCGGCGCCATCGGCAGGAGGAGCGGCGCTTGCCCGGTCGCGGGCGCGATGGCGGCGGGTGCCGGCGGGGTGGCGGGGATCCCTGGCGCCGACGCGCTCTTGAGGAGCGATCCCAGAATGCCGCCGCGCTTGGAGTCGATCCAATTCTGTACCTGCTGGAGCGCCGCGGGGAAATTCTGCTGTAACTCCTGCCCCTGCTCCACCAGCGTGGGCGCGGTGACCGCCAGACCACCACCGATCACGCCCAGGGTGCCGAACACAATCAGCGCCGAGGCGACCCCGCGACGGATTTTGTATCGCTCCAGATAGTCCACGCCACGCGCGACCGCGAGCCCGAAGAGCGTGGCCAGAAAGACGATGAACACCAACGAGTTGACCGCCCAGAAGAGCTGCAGGCCAAACCAGATGGCCAGCGAGATCATCGCCGCCCGGGCCACGTCGCCGGCCTTCCAGTACAGGCGCGTCGGAGGGGGGGACTCGTCCGGCGAGTCGGTCTGAGGGTGCTGCACGGGGGTGGTCATTGAGGGCGAACTCTCGGTCACGGGTCTGCGCGGATCAAGGGGGATAGCACAATCGGGGCCAATTGCAACGCCGCTGCGTCCTGACGCGATGTCTGGTGTAGGTTATGACTACTCATGCATGCACCCCCATTCCACTATCTCGATACGGCCGAGGCCGTAGATCGATTCCTCGAGAAGCTCTCGGGGACGCGCGCAATCGCGCTCGATACCGAAGGCGCCAGCTTTCATCGCTTCGTTGACCGCATCTACCTGTTGCAGATGTCGACGGAGTCGCACGACGCCGTCATCGACCCGCTGCCGATCGGCACGCCCACACGTCTGGGTGCGCTGCTCGAAGACCGCGCGATCGAAGTGGTCTTGCACGATGCCGACTACGACCTGCGGCTCATGCACAAGGACTACGGCTGGCGAGTCACGCATCTTTTCGACACCAGAGTCGCGGCGCAGTTGCTTGGCATCCGTGCGTTTGGTCTCGCCGCGCTGCTGGAGCAGTTCTTCGGACTCAAGCTGGACAAGAAGCACCAGCGCGCCGACTGGAGTATGCGTCCGCTGACGGCGGATATGCTCGACTACGCAGCGCAGGATACGCGGCACCTGCTCGGCTTGCGCGACCGTCTGCGCACCGCCCTTGAGAGCAAGGGACGGCTGCATTGGGCGCAGGAGGAGTTCCAGCGCGCCGAAGGCACCAAGTGGGACGTTGAGGAACCCGACACGAGTTTTCTCCGCATCAAGGGTGCGCGCGACCTGACGCGCCGTGAACTTGCGCGCCTGCGTGAGTTGGTGCGCTGGCGCGACGAGATCGCCTCCGAATTGGATCGGGCCACGTTCCGCGTGGCTGGCAACGAAGTGCTCTTCGATCTGGTGCGCACAGCGCCGACCGCGCGTGAGGGGTTGTTCTCCGTGAAGGGCTTTCCGCGCGGCATGTCGGATGCACGTGCATCCGAGGCGCTGCAGGCGATCGCACGCGGGAATGCCGTGCCCGAAGCGGATCTGCCGCGCTTTGCCAAGTCGGCCCGCTGGGATCGCGATCCCGACTTCGACGAGCGGGTCGCGCGGCTGAAAACAGTGCGGGACGTGATGGCGACCGAGCTGGATCTCGATCCGGGTGTGCTTTGCTCGCGCGATCGGATGGAAGCGGCTGCCCGCCGCAACCCCAAACATGCCGACGACTTGCTGGAAGTGCCGGAGTTGCGTCGTTGGCAGGTCGAAGTGTTGGGGGAAGGCTTCGTGAAGGCGTTGGCCTCGTTCGGCACCAATGGGTCGGCGCCCAAAGTCACCTCCGCCCCGCCCAAGGCTTCGAGTGCGGCTGCTGCGCCCGTGGCACCCAGCGGGTCCGTCGCACCCGTCGACCCGTCGCCGTACAAGTCCGAAGACTGAGTTGGCCGCGCCGGGGCAACGACCGCCTTGGCAACTCCCACCGTGGCAACGCCTGTTGTCTGAGCGCATACCCCGTGCATGTGGGCGCGCCGCAACGGTTCGGGTGGTGTGCTGTGGGCGCAACACAGCAGCTGAGCTTGGTTCGCGACGGGGATCACATTGCGCGACGATCGGCTTCAGATTCGTATCTCATTGAGTCGCAACGCGTTGCGGATGTTTGCCCAGCGCAGCGCACCAAGCGGGCGTTCGGCGTCTGCGCGGCACGAGGGGTGCTCTTGAGATCAGTGTCCACGAACGACGCCGATCGCCGGACCCCGCCTGCCGCCTTGGAGCACCAGAGATGCGCCCCATGCCGAATCCGACCCGCCTCTCCTCGTTGCTGACGTCCCACCGCAGCATCGTTCGCTATGGCGCTGTTGCGTTGTGCGCGGCCACGATCGACTGGACGTCCAAGGCCGTCATGTTCGCCGCACTCGGCGTCGGAGGCAGCGCGCCGCTGGCGGGGCCGTTTTCGCTGCACACCGTGTTCAACACGGCCAGTGCGGGTGGCGTGTCGGTTGGACCGTACACCTGGCACTTGAACGTGCTGGTGACGTTCGTGGCGCTGCTATTGATCACCACCATCGTGCGACAGCTGGCCACCGTCGATGGGCGCGCCGCCACGGCGCTCGGTCTCGTGGCCGGCGGTGCGGTGGGCAACATGGGGAGCATGCTCACCGGCCCGTTCGGCGTGGCCGATTTTCTCGCGCTGGAGCTGTCGCCGGACCTGACGATCGTCATGAACGTCGCCGATCTGGCGCTCTGGAGCGGCGCGCTCTGCTTGCTGCCGATAGTTGTGCGCCTGGTGCAGGCGATTCGCGCCGAGCGACGGCAGGCGTTTCCCGTCCAACAAATGGGTTGAGTCCGTCCTACGGCGGCGCACGATCGCCGCGTGCACCACGGCGATCGGCGACGTTACACATGACGCTGAACAAAATGGACATCCTTACCTGAGCGGTCGGGCAAAGCGAAAGGTGTGAGACACCAGCCATGCAGCCGCGCTGTCGCGCTGCGGCGTCGCGATGCCAGAGCCTCCCGCGTCCCGCTCGGACGCGCGATACGCCGCTGTGACGCGCGCGTCGTCGCTGAACACCAGCGCGTTCACGTAGAAACCACGCGCATTCGCGAATTGAACCACCACGTGCACATGCTGCGGATCTGTACGTCCAGGATACGGGCCCGGGCGGATGGTTTCCAGTGTCACGACGCCGGTCGTATCGGTACGTGTAAATGCGTGCAGGGAACCGTGCCAGCGATAGCAGCCGACTGCGCCGGCGCCCGTGGGATAGTGTCCTCCTGCATTGGTCTGGTATGCGTACACCATCAGCCCCCGGTGCGGCGTGCCGTCGAGATCCTCGAAGCGGAGCCGGATACGCATGCGCTCACCCGGTTCGTTCGCTGCCGCGATACGCGCATGACTCGCGAGCACACTGCCGCGGGGAGGCTGCGGCGGCTGGCAGGCGGGATCGTCAGGGCCGGATTGCGCTGAACATGCGGACATCGGCGCGAGGAGCAGCGCGGCGGTCAACGCAAACCGTGGTCTCCATTGAGCGCGCATCATCATGTACCCTCGCGGGCCGTGATATCGATCTCGAGCTGCACGTCATCGTCGACCAGATCGTTCGTGAGCCGCGAACCGCGAAAGGCCACGCCCCAGTTCATACGGTTAAACGTGAGCCGCGCTGTAGCACGCAGTGCTGTGGGCTCGTAGCTCCACAGGGTCATATCGAACGTCACTGGTTTCGTCACCCCCCGCAGCGTCAGACGCCCGGTCACCCGGAACAGATTCGCGCCAAGATTCGCAGCGCGATCGATAGTGAACTCGGCGGTTGGGAAACGCGTCACCGCGAAGAACTCTTCGCCAACCAGGTGCTCCAGCAGCTTCCGGCGAGGTACGATTTCGTTGCGCGGAATGTCGGTCACTGCAATCGAACGCATGTCGAGTACGATGCGACCGCTGCGTGGCTGTGCGCCCCGCATGTCTATCCATCCGCTTTGCATCCGCAGCGTGCCCGCGTGCGCACCGCGTCCGCCGAACTTGGTGCCCTTCCAACGGACCTCGGACGCGGCGGTATCCACGCGCGCGGTGTCGCGATACCACGATGGCGGCAGTGCTCTATGCGTGGCTGCGGCGTGTGTCCGCGAGGCGATGCCCGGGCCGTCGAGTCGACGGTCGATGTCGAGCGGCGCCGGGCCGAA
>JBBQSM010000054.1:0-25099 GCA_038234895.1 Gemmatimonadales bacterium | reverse complement strand
GCCGCCGCCGCAGGTCGCGCCGCAGCAGGCAACGCAACCCAAACCGTCGCGCGCCGCCGAAGCGCCCGAGCACGATCACGCCGACGATCAGATCACCGCGTTCTTTGTCGGGACCAAGAACCGCTTCGAAGCGCTCATGCTCCAGCGCGAAATGAACACGGACTTCACCGAGCCGCTCACCGCGGTCATTCCCGGCGTAGCACTCGGCGAACTCTGGCAGAACATCGGCGGTGCGGAAGTCGGGCTGCGCGTGATCGCCATGTTCGCCGTCGCGATCGGTCTGATGGGAATGCTCGTGTCGCTGTACTCGTCGCTCGAGGCGAGACGTCGTGAAATGGCAATCTTTCGCGCCATTGGTGCGGGTCCACGCACGATCGTCTCATTGCTCGTACTCGAATCCGGGCTGCTCGCCTTCATTGGCTGTGTACTCGGCGTGGCGCTCGTGTACGGCGGGATGCTGCTCGCGCAGGGACCCGTTGAGCAGCGATTTGGCCTGCATCTGGCCATTCGGCCACTCGGCGCGACGGAGTGGAGCTATCTCGCCGTGATCTTTGGTGCGGGCATACTCATCGGATTTGTACCGGCGCTCAAGGCGTACCGCAGTTCGCTGGTGGACGGACTCAGCCCGCGTGCGTAGCTGCCGTGCATCGTTGCATTGGTGAGTCGTCGCGGCGGTGAGTAGACCGGACGACGACGTGCGCACGCGCTGGTGGCAGCGTGGCGGACCGCGAATGGTCGCGCTCTACCTGGTCGTTGCCGTGGCCATCACCGCGCAGCAAACCCTGGGCGAGGCGCGCAGCAACAACTTCGCGATCTTCCGCTCGAGCTTCTGGCATCTCGTGCGCGATCAGGATCTGTACGCCTGGTACCGCGCCGAGCACTGGGATCTGTTCAAGTACTCGCCCACCTGTGCACTGCTCTTTGCACCGTTTGCGCTCTTGCCGTACGATATCGGATTGCTGTGCTGGAATCTGCTCAACGCCGTCGCGCTCAGTGGCGCCGTGGTCATGCTGCTGCCTGGGCGCGCCGGCGTTTCTGCGCTGCTGATCGTGCTGCTCGAAGCACTGGGCGCCCTGCAGAATACGCAAAGCAACGCGCTGATTGCCGGCTTGATTGTGCTGTCCGTGGTCGCCATCGAACGTGATCGCATGGGCGCCGGCGCTCTCGCCGTGATCACCGGCGGCGCTATCAAGCTCTTTCCGTTGAGTGCCGGACTGTTTGGACTCATGACACCCAAGCGCTGGCAGCACGTCGCGTGGTGCGCGCTGCTGGGCGTGGTGTTCGTCGCATTGCCGTTGCTCGTGACCTCACCGGAAACGCTGCTGCAGCAATACCGCTCGTGGGGAGAGATCTCAAAACAAGACTCCGCCAAAGTCGGCATGGCTTGGCTTGGCGGTGTCATCGAACTCGCACTTGGTCGCGCCATTCCGCATGCACCGGTGCAACTGTTCGGCATCCTGATTGTAGTTGGCAGTGCGTGGATGGCGCGCAACCACTGGAGCGATCCGATCGTGCGGCGCCTGCTGCTGGCGTCGATGCTCATCTTCTCCGTCGTGTTCAATCACATGGCGGAGTCGCCCACGTTCGTGATTGCGTTCGCGGGCGTTGGCATTTGGTGGGCCGCGATGCCGCGCGATCGTTGGCGCGATGTTGTGGTCTTCGCGATCGTGCTGCTTGGCTCGGTCGGCGGATCCGACCTGGTGCCGCGCGACATCCGGCTCCAGTGGCACGGACGCATTCAGCTCAAGGCGATCGTCACGTTGGTCGGGTGGTTCGCGCTGCAGGCCGACCTGTTTCGATACCTGCAGGCGACGCCTGGGCGCGTACCGCTCGCGCCTGCTACGCTGACGCCAGACGCACCAACGCTGCGCGCACAATGACCGAGACGTCACCCGACGTTCCGCTCTCCACGACACCACGCACCGCGCGATCTGCTTCCGTTTGCGTGTAGCCCAGTGAGATGAGGGCGCGGAGTGCGTCGTCTGCGACCACGTTGGTGCCGCCCGCCGAGGCCGGCGCGCCGCCCACGGCGTCCATCTTGTCGGCCAGATCGAGAATGAGCTGCTCCGCTTTCTTACGCCCCACCCGGGGTACACGCATGAGCGTGGTGACGTCCTTTTCGCGCAGCGCACGGACCACACGTTCGGCCGACATCGACGACAGAATGCCGATGGCAAGCGCGGGCCCCACACCCTTAGCCGACAGCAGTCGCTGAAAGACCGAACGTTCGTACCGCGACGCGAAGCCATACAAATGCCAGGCATCTTCGCGCACGGACAAGTGCGTGTGCAAGGTGACTTGCTTTCCCTCGGTCGGCAGTGACTCGAAGGCCGACAGCGGAATCAGGCACTCGTACGCCACGCCGCCCTCGGTCAGAATTTCACAACGATCGAGGTCGCGAAGAATAAGCTGACCGGTCACCTGCGCGATCATCGGCGTGCCCGTGGCAATGAGGGAATTGAAGCGAGTGTCGGGAGTGTCGTCGCGAGACAGGCGCACAGCGCCGCTGCCACCCCGTCGGATGCGTCGGCCGGTTCGGGCGCGTGCTTGAGACGGAGCAGTCGCGCGACCATGAACTGCACCTGTTCCTTGGTTGCGGCGCCATGACCGGTGATCGCCTTCTTGATCTCGGCCGGCGGGTATTCACGAATGGTGAGCGACGCCTGTTGTGCCGCGAGCAGAATCACGCCGCGCGCGTGGCCGAGCACGAGCGTCGTGCGAACGTTGCGCGCATAGAACACATCCTCGACCGCCGCGGTGTCCGGCCGGTGCCGGGCGATGAGCTCCGCCACCCCTTCGTAAATGTTTTGTAGGCGCGTGGGCAGCGGCTCGGTCGCCTTGGTGCGAATGACGCCGCACTCCACCAACGACGCGGTGCGGCCATCGAAGGCCACGACGCCGTAGCCCGTGACGGCAGTGCCCGGATCGACTCCGAGCACCAGTCTGGTCACGCGTCGGCCATGGCGTCCGCGTCCATCTCGAAGTTCGCGTCCACCTTTTGTACGTCGTCGAGTTCTTCGAGCGCGTCGAGCAGTTTGAGCAGCTGTTCGGCGGCGGCGCCCTCGACGCTGACAGTGGTCTTGGGCAGCCAGCCGAGTTCAGCGTCGGTGACTTTGTACTTCTTGGCTTCGAGGCTTTCCTTGACCGCGTGCAACGAGCCGGGGTCGGTGGAGATGACGAAGACGTCGTCCTCGCGCACCACGTCCTCGGCGCCGGCTTCGAGCGCGTCCTCCATGATCGCGTCTTCGTTCACCCCCGCGGCGGCAACGCTCATCGTACCCTTTCGATCGAACAGATACGCGACCGAGTTGGTGGAGCCCATATTGCCGCCGTTGCGCGAGAGCTTGTGCCGCACGTCGGCCACGGTCCGCGTGGGGTTGTCGCTCACGGCCTGGATCATCAGGGCCACGCCGCCGGGTCCGTAGGCTTCGTAGAGCACGTCCACGTAGTCCACGCCTTCGAGCTCGCCGGTCCCCTTCTTGATGCCGCGCTCGATGTTCTCCTTGGGGAGCGAGACGGCCTTGGCGTTGTCGATGGCCGTGCGCAGTCGCGGGTTCGCCGCCGAATCACCGCCGCCAAGCTTGGCGGCCATGGTGATTTCACGGACGAGTCGCGTAAACAGCACACCGCGCTTCTTGTCGGTGGCCGCCTTCGCGTTCCTGATGTTTTTCCATTTACTATGGCCAGCCATGACACCCTCGTGTGGCGTTCTGCGAGCGACGAGCGCCTCCACCCGACGGGGAGGCGCTGTGGGGTAATATGCCGAGGTGGGGCGGGGAGGTGAACCATCCCGTCGTGCATCCAGCGATGTCCCAACGCGACCGGTCTACCGCGGCCGGTCCAGTGCGACTGGCCTACGGCTCCGGGTCGAGCACGTCCTCGAACCGGAGATAGCGCGCCACGTAGTACAGGTCGGCGTAGCCAAGGGCGCCGTCGCGCTGCTTCAGTACGCGCAATTCGGTCGCGCCGCTGAGCCCGAGCTCCGTGTCGTACATCTCGTCGCGATAAAGTCCGAGCACGACGTCGGCGTGTACGCCAACGGCCCCGCATGCGCCGAAATCGGACAGCTGCGGGCGCAGGTTCTGCCGCGTGCGGTCGAGTCGGGGCAGATGACTGAGCAGCAGCAGCGCCACGTTCCGCTCGAGCGCCAGACGTTTGAGCGAGAGCAGCACGAAGGCGAGCGATTCGTCGCGCGGGCCGTCACGCTCCAGCAGTCCCTCGAGCCCATCGACCACCACCAGTGCCGCCTGCGTCGTGGCGTCGACGGCGCGCGTCACGCCGGACATGCCGTCGTGGCCGATGCGATCCACCACGGGCGCGCGATCGCGCATGGCGAGCGCCGCCGCGGCCAGCCGGACGCGATCCGCTTCGGTGAGTGTGCCGAGGCGCAGCGACTCCAACGAAACGCGTGCGCTGCCGGCCAAGGCGCGCTCGTACACGCGGTCGGGGTGCATCTCCGTGGTGAGCAGCAGCGCGGGCAACGGGCGTCGCAGCGCAATCGCCAGTGCGAGCGATGAGCATCCAGCCCCGTCATCGCCGCCCAGCACGGTCAGGTCGCCGCGACGTAGCCCACCACCGATCGTCCGGTCCAGCGACGGAAACCCCGTGGGCACGATGCCGATGTCCGGCTCGCCGTCCGCCGCACGGTCGGCGCGCGCGACCACACGGGCCAGCGGCGAGATGTCGAGGTGTTTGGTCATGGAGCCGACAGGCGGTGACCGACCGTCGGCGTGCTCACGTGCTGGCGGCGAGCTGACGCGAGAGCCGCTCAAGCTCCTGTACGGACGGTCCGTCCAGATGCCCGCTCGTGGCCGCGACCAGACTGCGCAACGCACCGGCCAACTGCAGGGGGGACCCGGTGGTCGCGTCGATGCAGCGAGCGATCGGCATACGCGTGTTGGCCGGGAGCGCCAGCGAGGCGAGCCATACTTTCGCGGCCGACGCGCGCGTCACCCGGTCGGCGGCGCTCAGCGCGACGGTGGTGCGTACACCATGAGCCAAGCGCGCCGCCTGCAACGCGGCGAGCGCGACCTCACGTCCGCCGCCGAGTGGCAGCCGCCCTGCGAGCGCGGCGAGGGCGGGAAACGGAAAGGCCAGCGGTTCAAGGCCGTATGGGAGCGATTCGGTAAGCACGTCGCGAATCTAACGCGCAGGCCAGCAGACGGCTGCGTACGCGTGGTCCCCCCGTCTTGCTGGACCGTGCCCATGTACGTCGGGTACCTTTCACCTGATATGGCGCAGCCCGCAAAAGCAATTCTTTGGGTGGACGACGAGGCAGAACTGCTCGAGCCGCACCGACTCCTGCTCGGAGACAAGGGCTACCACGTCGATACGGCCACCAACGCCGACGATGCGGTGGAGCTGTTACGCAGGCGCCCGTACGATCTGGTGCTGCTGGACGAACAGATGCCCGGCACACGCGGACTCGACGCCTACAAGGAGATGCGCGAGTTGCTGCCGAATCTCCCCGTGGTGATGGTCACCAAGAGCGAGGAGGACGCTACGCTCAAGGAGGCGA
The DNA here is from genome assembly GCA_038234895.1 of Gemmatimonadales bacterium. Classification (GTDB taxonomy): domain Bacteria; phylum Gemmatimonadota; class Gemmatimonadetes; order Gemmatimonadales; family Gemmatimonadaceae; genus Gemmatimonas. Next base: position 19,581 of record JBBQSM010000054.1, on the reverse strand, counting down.
TCGGGGCGAACATCCGCGAGTACATGGTGAAGCCGGTCACGCCGCGGCAGGTGCTCTCGGTCGTCACGCGCATTCTCGAAGGCCCGCTGATTCGCTCGCAAGCGTTGGCGCGCGCCTTCGTCGAACGATTCCGAGCCATCGAAGCCGACCGCTACGCGAGTCTCGACTGGCGCGGCTGGATCGAACGGTTTGCGGAACTCATGCAGTGGGACGTGGATCTCGCCGACGCCGGGGAACTCGGCCTGCACGAGTCGCTCCGCGGACTGTACTCCGACATGCACCGCGAGTTCGCGACCTTCATGAAAACAGAGTACCCGCGTTGGCTGCGCGAGCTGGAGGGCGATCGTCCGCCGCTCTCGGTGGACGTGGTCTCGGAGTTCGTCGCACCGGTACTGGCGCGCGACAAGAAGGTGATCTTCATCGTCATCGATTGTCTGCGGGTGGATCAGTGGCGGGTGATCGAGCCGTTGCTGGCGCCGCTCTACGACGTGGAGACGACGCACTACTACTCGATTCTCCCCACCGCGACTCCCTACGCGCGCAACTCGCTCTTCAGCGGGCTGTTTCCCGGAGAAATCGCGTCGCGGTTCCCCGAGTGGTGGGGTGAGCGCGATGACGAGTCGCTCAACGCGCACGAACGCGATCTGCTCACGGCACATCTGGCCGAACTGCAGATCAAGGCGCCAGTACGCTACCAGAAGATCACCACCGTCGCCGATTCGGCCGACCTCGAACGGCATCTGCCCGGTGCGATCGCCGGCGAGGGCATTCACGCCTTCGTCTTCAACTTCGTAGACCAGCTCACACACGGACGCAGCGAGTCGGCGATTCTCTACGAGGTGGCGCGCGACGAGATCGCCATGCGCGCCCTCGCCAAGCAGTGGTTCGAGCGGTCGGCGCTGATCTCGCTGCTCAAGGAAGCGTCGCGTCGCCGCATCTCGGTGGTGATTACCAGCGATCATGGCGCGTTGCACTGCAACAGCCCCGCGACCGTGTTCGCCAAACGCGACGCCACCGCGAATCTGCGCTACAAATTCGGCGAAGATATTCGTGCAGAGCGATCCGAACAGGCACTGCTGTTCAGCAATGCGGAAGATCTGAGACTGCCGCCGCGCGGCGCAAACAACAATACACTGCTCGCAGCGGGCGACACCTTTTTTGTCTATCCCACCAAGCTGCGCGAATACCAGAGCCGGTATCGCGGATCGTTTCTGCATGGTGGCGTGACACCGGAGGAGTGCATCCTTCCCGTGGCGCTGCTCACGCCCAAACGATAGGCCGCATGCCTGCCGCCATGCACAGGGAGCCGCGCGATGAGTGATGCGGCGCAAGTGACCGGCAGCTATCGCGTGCCGGCGCCGCGCCTCTGGGGGCGGCTGTGGAGTTTCGTCCGTCCGCACCGTGCCAAACTGGTGGGTGTGGTCAGCCTGAATGCCGTCGCTGCGATCGCCGACGTCTTCTCGTTCACACTGCTCATCCCATTTCTCAACGCGCTGTTCGGCAAGTCGCAGATTATTCCAGCGACGGGCATGATCGGCGAGATTTTGTCGGCCACGATCGGTGTGCTGCTGGTGCCAGGCGATCAGATGGCGTCACTGCGCAATGTGATTCTGGTGGTGCTGGTCGCGGTGGCCACCAAGAACGTGCTCATTTGGCTGAGCGGGCAGATCGGGGTGCAGTTGCAGGAGTACGTGGTGCGCGACCTGCGCGACCGCGTCTACGCGCACCTGCTGCGTTTGCCGTTGCCGTGGTTTACGCGCAACAAGGTCGGCCAGATCATTTCGCGCGTGCTGACGGACACGAATACGGCCAAGGTTGTGGTCACGGAACTGGTGACCCGCTCCATGTGGTCCGGAGCCCAGTTGATCGCCACGATTATCGGCATGTTCGTGTTGTCGTGGAAACTCTCGCTTGCCGCACTGGTCGTGGCACCGCTCACGATCGGCGCGCTGCAGCCGGTCCTGCGCAAGTTGCGCAAGGGCTATCGCCGACTCGGCAACGACCAAGGCGAAATCACCAGCCACGTGCAGGAAGTCGTGAGCGGCGTGCGGCTGGTCAAGTCGTACGGCGCCGAGCCGCGCGAGACCGAACGGTTCGTTACGCGCAACGCAGCCTTTGCTCGGGGCTACGTGCGCATTGGTCGCCTGTCGCTGCTTTCGGGACCCGTCACCGAAACACTCGGCACCTTCACCGCCGTAGCCATTCTGTGGTTCGGCGCGCATCTGGTGCTGGTCGAGCAGACCCTTGGCGATTCTGAGCTGATTGTCTTTCTGATTTGGGTCATGCGCCTGTTGCAGCCGCTCAAGCAACTTTCGCAGGTGCAGCCGGCGGCGCAACAGTCGTTGGCCAGTGCGGAACGACTCTTTGATATCCTCGATGCGCCGGCCGAAACGGACGTTGATCGTGGAACGATCGTGCAGGCGTCATTTGGCGACACCATTCGCTTTGAACAGGTCTCGTTCGCGTACGACGGCGGCGCCGAGGCACTACGCGACGTTTCATTTTCGGCGCGCAAAGGCGAGGTCGTGGCGCTGGTGGGGGCGAGCGGTGCCGGCAAGTCGACACTCGTCGACTTGCTGCCGCGATTCGTGGAGCCCACACGCGGTCGCATCACGCTCGACGGCATCGACCTGCGCGACATCAAATTGCAGTCGCTGCGCGCGCTCACCGGTATTGTCAGTCAGGATACGGTGCTATTCAACGACACCGTGCGCGCCAACGTCGCGTTTGGGCGTATCGACGCCACGCAGGAACAGCTCGATGCCGCCGCCAGCGCGGCCAATGCCATCGGCTTTATTCGCGACCTCCCCGAAGGATGGGACACGAACCTCGGCGAACGCGGCACCCGGCTCTCCGGCGGGCAGCGGCAACGGCTGGCGATCGCGCGCGCACTGCTCTCCGATCCGCCCATCCTCATTCTCGACGAAGCCACTTCTGCGCTCGACGTTGAGTCGGAGCGACTGGTGCAGGAAGCGATCGATCGCCTGCTTGCCGGTCGCACGGTGTTCGTCATCGCGCACCGGCTGGCCACCATTCAGCACGCCGATCGTATTCTGGTGTTCGATCAGGGGCGACTCGTCGAGGAGGGCACGCACAACGCGCTCCTGACGTCAGGCGGGGCGTACGCACGGTTGCATGCGATGCAGTTTGACCGGCGCGGCATGACACCAGGCGCCGAGGATGACTCGGACAGCGATGCCGCTGCCCGTCCGTTCACTACGTCGCTCGCAACGGCCGACTGAGCCATGCGGCTGCTCGTGGTAACGACGGACCCGGGGTGGACCATGAGTACACGCTTGCTCATGACCATGGCGCATGGTCTCGCCGAGCGCGGCGAGACGGTAGGGGCAAGCTATCCGCGTAAAAGCGCAACGGCCGCCGGACTCGCCACCGGGTTCCCCGCCCTGGCGTTACGCAGCATGGATACCGGTGGCTCGTGGGCGCAGTGGCGTGCGCTGCGCGGCGTGGTCGCGGCCACCCGACCCGGGGTCGTGCTCGTATCGGGTGAGCACGATGCGCTGATGGCCGCACTCGTCATGGGGCGGCGAGGCGGCGTGGTGCGCCGTGTGCCGGTCAACGAGCCGCTTCAGGAAAGCTGGCGTACCAGCCTCGCGGAACGCCGCAGTCGCATCGCCCTGTTCGGCGGTTTGCGCGCGCATGGCGAACCGGTCCTCGACGGCGTGGCCTGGCCGCCCCGTGAGGACAACGGGCGCCATACACCCATCGGTGCCCCGCAACTCGTGATCGTCCCCGGCAGTGAACAGCGCGCCTCTGGCTCTGTCTTAGGGTCCGGCTCCACCGCCGTCGCCCTGCGCGCAGCGGCGCATCTGCGCACACGTCATCCCACGCTCGGCGTCACACTGGTCGGCGACGAACTCGCACTGCAATCCGTGCGCATTCACGCCGCGTCGCTCGATCTTGCCGACCATCTGCGCACGCAATCCATGCACGCGTTCCTTCGCGAGCCCTTGGCCAACGTGGTGGCCGTCTGGGTGACCGCCAACGGCGACGAAGGTGCGGTGGCCGTGTTGTCGGCCATGTCCGGCCGTGTGCCGGTGATCGTACCGGCCGGAGGCGCCATCGAGGCGCTGATCGCACCGCGCATCACCGGCTTCGTGAGCGCCGATGCCGAACCGACGACCGTGGTGGCGGACCTGGCGCGGCTGCTCGCGGACGATCAGGAACGCGCCACGATGGGGCAAGCTGCCGCGGCACGCGCTGCACGACTGTACGACTGGCCCAAATTTCTCGATCGCGTGAGCGAGGCACTGGCACACGCCGGTGGCGCCCGGCATGCCGCGGCACGATCGCTGCCGTCGCCTACGCCCGCATGATCGCCGACGCGACGGTACCACTGTCGCTGAGCGACGGCGTATCGCCGTCCCGGTTGCCCTCGTCGCGCGCTTGGAACCGTTTACGTGCGGACCGGCGCGCCTGGTTCGGGCTCGCCGTCATCGCCCTGCTGGTCATTGCCGCACTCGCCGCCGATCTCATCGGACGGCTCGATCCCATTCGCATCGATGTCACGCGCACGCTGCGTCCGCCCAGCGCCGAGCACTGGCTCGGCACCGACGCGCAGGGGCGAGATGTGTGGGCGCGCCTCGTGCACGGCACGCGCGTCTCACTGATCGTAGGGCTGGCATCGCAGGGTCTATCGCTTTCCTTGGGCGTCGTGCTCGGCTTACTCGCCGGTTATCGCGGCAAGTGGACTGATGAAGTGATCATGCGTCTTGCCGATGTCACGCTGGCGTTCCCGTCATTGCTGTTGCTTATCGCTATGGCGGCGGCGTTCGAGCCGTCGCTGACCACAGTCTGCGTGGTAATCGGTGTCGTGGGATGGGCCGGCATGGCACGACTGGTGCGCGGACAGGTGCTGGTGGTGCGCGAACTCGAGTATGTGCAAGCAATGCGCGCGGTGGGCGCACGCGAAGTTCGCATTCTTGCACGCCATATCTTTCCGAACGTCATTGCGCCGGTGGTCATCGCCGGGACACTCGGTATTGCTGGCGCGATCATGGCCGAGGCCGCGCTGTCGTTTCTGGGGCTGGGCGTGCAGCCGCCCACGCCAAGCTGGGGCTCCATGATCGCCGACGGACGGGACTTGTCACAGCTACGGTCGGCGCCATGGACATCGTTGTCGCCTGGCCTCGCCATCGGTGTGGCCGTGCTGGGGTTCAATTTGCTCGGTGATGCGCTGCGCGACGCGCTCGATCCGCGCACGCACGACTGATCGCCGTTTCACTCACCATCGCACCGAGTCACGTGATGACCGCTTCGCTATCGCCTGTTTTCGACGTCAATGCGCTCCGTGCCCGTGAGTATCCGTGGATGACGTCGGACGAGACGGTGTATCTGAATGCCGCGTCCACCGGCCCGATGCCGCACAGCGCCGTCGAAGCGGCAAACCATTGGACTGCTTTGCGCGCACAGCCGCATCGCATTCCGCTGTCCCTCATGTTCGATACGGTGGCGACGTCGCGCGCGCAGTTCGCACGGCTGGTCGGTGCAGACGCCGACGAGATCGCACTGATGCCAAATACCACCTACGGACTCAATCTCGCGGCGCGTGCGCTTCCCATGCGTCCCGGCGTCATTCTCACCTTCGACGGTGAGTTTCCGAGCTGTGTCTATCCGTTTCAGGCGCTGTCCTCACGAGGCATCTCACTGGAGTTGGTGCCGCGCAAGAATGGACTGCCCGACGAGGATACGCTGGTGCAGGCGATCGCGCGCCCAGATGTCGTCGCTGTGGTTATTTCGTGGGTACAGTTCGCCACGGGCTACGTGGCCGACCTTGAGCGGATCGGCCGCGCCTGCCGGTCGAACGGCGTGTTCTTCATCGTGGACGGAATTCAGGGCTGTGGCATTCGCGAGATCGATCTGCACGCGCTGCCGGTGGACATTTTTGCCAGCGGCGCCCAAAAGTGGCAGCTCGGCCCTTGGGGAACGGGATTCGTGTACGTGCGCCGCGAGCTCATCGACATGTTGGAACCGCACGACGTCGGGTGGGCCTGCATGCGCGCGTCGACCGATTACACACGGCTGACGGACTACGAGTTCGATTTCTTTCCTGATGCACGCCGGTTCGAGGTGGTGACGCTCTCGTATCACGACTTTGCCGTGGCCAATGCTGGAACGGCCATGCTCTTACACGCTGGAGTGGGCACCGTCGCCGCACACATCGAAGCACTTGGCCGCCGCGTACTGGATTGGGCAGCATCGCGCTCCGACGTGCGACTGGTCACCCCGCTGGATACGCACCGACGCGCGGGCGTTGTCGCGTTTGCGCCAGCCGACGTAGCCGCCACCAGTGATCGGTTGCGCTTGGCCAAAGTGACTCATGTCACACGAGAGGGTGCTGTCCGGCTGGCGCCCCACTGCTATAACACGATCGAAGAGATTGACCGCGTCATTGGGGTGCTCGACGCCTGATCCGGGACCGCGAGTACGAACGCGTGGGTCGGGTCGACGAACTGACCATCGACGGCGCATCCCAACCGGCTATTATTAAATCACGCGCCGGTGCGGCACTGGAATTCGGGCGCCCCCGTTCATTGCCTCCCCTACACTCGGGTTGCCGAGAAGGTCTTCGCGCGTGTCGCTCGCCAATCGTACCGTCAGCGACGCACTGCGCTCCTGGGCGCAGCTGCTCGAGTGCCCGGTCGGTTACCTGGAAGGTCAGCGCGTGCGCGTGCTGGAACGCGAGCATAAGGACGAGAAGCTGCTGCTCACCTTCGCCAGTGATTCAGTGGGCCTGGTCTCGCTGCCCAGCGCTGACGCGCGCGACTACGACCTCGAACCCGACGAACTGCGCGAGCTGATCGCTATGACGCGCGCCGAACTACAGGTGGGCGCGGTGCTGCATATGCGCGAAGCGACGCTCGTCGTGGATGATGAGCCCGCCTCGCTCGCGCTGTTGGACGAGGAGACCCTTAGTGCCTGGCCCCAGGGCGTCGGGGCATTCGTCTACGACCCGATGCCAGCCGTACTGGACATGCTCCGGCACGAAGTCGCACCGCTGGAATGGCAGCACGGCGGTGGCGCGCACGAGTCACCGCATCGCGTCGGCATTCTCGCCGGCGGCGTGCTCGTCGCGCTTGCGTCGGTCGCGCGGCCGGTGGGTAAGCTCGCGCGCATTCGCGTCGTCGTCGCCCCCACGCATCGCCGCCGAGGGCTCGGCCGACTGGTCTTGCACACACTGGCACGTCACGTGCTCGATCAGGGGCTGCTGCCGTACTGCCGACTTGCGCTCAACGACATCGCGGCCCGCGCCTTGGCAACCGCTGTCGGTTTCGTGTTGTTTGCGCGTTCTCTCACCATGCACGCTGCGGCGATCGGCACCGGCGAGGGTGTGCTGGGCGAACCGGTCCCGCGCGCCGTCTAGCCTTTTCTTCGGCGCGACGGCGAGCGCACCGTGCGTAGCCCGCTCGTCGCTGAACGTCGGGCCACTGCCGCTAGACTTCCACCAAGCCGTAGTCGCGCGCGCCCTTGCGAATCAGCAGGTAACGACCGCGCAGCGATCGAGCCTTCGGCCAGATCATGTCGGCGAGTCCGACTTTGGCCCCGTTTACGCTGATGCCGTTCTGCTCGATCAGTCGCTTTGCGGCACCTCGCGATGCGGCCAAGCCGACGGATGTGATGCAATCGAGAAGATCGACCTCGTCCATGCTCGGCGCGGGTCGGCTTTCGATGCTCACGAACGGGATCTCGGCACATAGCGCCTGCAGCGCCGCATCGGAGAGCAGGGTCGGGTCGGCTTTCTCGAACAGCAACGCCGACACTTCCTGCGCGACCCGGGCGGCGTCGGCACCGTGGACGCGAGTGGTCACGTCGGCGGCCAAGGCCCGCTGGGCCGCGCGCTGTTCGGGATGCTCGCGCACCGCCATGTCCAGCGCCTCAATCTCCTCCCTCGGGAGCAGGGTGAAGTAGCGCAGGAACCGAGACACGTCGCGATCGTCCGCACCGATCCAGAACTGGTAGAACTGGTACGGCGACGTGCGCGACGCGTCGAGCCAGATCGCACCGGCTTCGCTCTTGCCGAACTTGGAGCCGTTGGCATTCGTGATGAGCGGGAACGTGAGCGCGTGTGCCTCCCCGCCGGTCGTGCGGCGAATGAGTTCCATTCCCGCCGTGATATTCCCCCATTGGTCGCTGCCGCCAATCTGTAGTGTGACTCCTTCGCGCCGATGCAGCTCGAGGTAGTCGTACGCTTGCAGGAGCATGTACGAGAACTCGGTGTACGAAATGCCGGACTCGAGGCGCGACTTGACCGAGTCTTTGGCCAACATGAAGTTGATCGAGAAGTGCTTGCCCGTGTCACGCAGAAAGTCCAGCAGCGAGACATGCTGCAGCCAATCCACGTTGTTCAGCAATTTGGCGCCGTGTGGTCCCTCGAAGTCCAGGAATCGCGACAGCTGACCCCGGATCGCCTCCGCGTTGGCGGCAATCGTGTCCAGTGTCTGCAGCGTTCGCTCGGTGCTCTTGCCGCTCGGATCGCCGATCATCCCGGTCCCCCCACCCACCAGCGCGATGGGACGATGCCCCGCCCGCTGCAGGTGCACCAATCCCATCACCGGCACGAGATTGCCCACGTGCAAACTGGAGGCGGTCGGATCGAAACCGCAGTATCCGGTGACCGTGCCGGCACTCAGCGCCGCCGCGAGGCCTTCGGTGTGCTGAAAGAGCAGCTCGCGCCAGGCGAGCTCGGAGATCGGGGCTGGATGTTCAGACATTCGCGTAACATATCCCGCCCGGCACTCTTGGCGCGCCGGGGGGCGTGTCGGTACCGTTCTCCGAGACCGATGCTTCTCTCTCCCGTCCTCTCCGCCCACGGCGATGTCCCCGTCAGGTAAGCGCTCCGGCACCGGCGGTTTGGGCCGGCGCGTCGCCGCATTCCGCGCGGCCACCGCGTCCGCATTAGCCCGCTATCCCGTCTTGGGATGGCTGGTGCTGCTCGGGCTGTTCGGCGGCGCCATTGGCGCGGGAACGCTGGCCGGTGCATGGGCCGTGATCTGCCGCGACGGACGCTGCCCGTCCATCGCCTCGCTCGAGCAGTATGTGCCGCGACAGACATCCAAGGTCTTTGCCGCCGACGGTCGCTTCATCTCCGAATTGGGACTGGAGCGCCGGACGCTCGTGCGCCTGACTGAGATTCCGAAGCATGTGCGAGACGCCTTCATCATTGTGGAAGACCGGCGCTTCTACTCGCACAAGGGGATCGACTACTACCGGATTTTCGGTGCGCTGGCCAGGAACATTCGCGCCGGCCGCTATGCGCAAGGATTTTCGACGATCACCATGCAGCTCGCGCGCAACGTCTTCTCCGATCGGATCTCGCGCGAAAAAACGATCTTCCGCAAACTCAAAGAAGCGCGTGTTGCCAGAGCGATCGAGCAGCGGTATTCCAAAGACAAGATCCTCGAGCTGTACCTCAACCAGATCTATCTCGGCAACGGCGCGTACGGCGTCGAGACGGCGTCGCAGCGGTATTTCGGCAAATCGGTGCGCGATCTCACCGCGGCTGAAGCGGCCATGTTGGCCGGCCTGCCCAAGGCACCCGAACGCTACAATCCGCGCCGCTTTGCCGATCGTGCGATCGAACGACGCAACACCGTGCTCGAGCTGATGCGCCGCGACGGCGTCATCAACGACGCCGATGCGTCGCTCGCCAAGGCGTTTCCGCTGCAACTCGCACAACGTACCGAATCCGGTGATGTCGCGCCCTACTACTTGGAGTGGGTGCGACGACAGCTCGAGGAACGCTTCGGCAAGCGGTTGTACGACGAAGGGCTGCGCGTGTACACGTCGCTCGATATCGACATGCAGGGGGCCGCCGAGCGCGCCCTCGAAAATCAGCTCAAAGCCATCGAGGCGGGACGCAGCGGTCCGTACAAGCATCTCACGTACGAGGGCTACGTCGCCCGCAGCGCCGTCAGTGGCGAGGCCAGCGCGTCCAACTCGCCGTACCTGCAGGGCGCGTTCGTTGCCATCGACCCGCGCACAGGGCTCGTGCGCGCCATGGTCGGCGGTCGCGACTACGACGACTCCAAGTTCAATCGCGCCACGCAGGCACTTCGCCAGCCCGGCTCGACGTTCAAGCCGATCATGTACGCGGCTGCCATTCACGCCGGCTTCACCCCGGCGCACCTCGTCGAGGACTCACCGATCTCCCTGGAGCAGCTCTCCGGCGAGAATTGGGAGCCGCAGAACTACGACATGAAGTTCATGGGCGAAATGCCCATGCGCAAAGCGCTCTACCAGTCACGCAATCTCGCGGCGATCGCCACCGGTAACGAAGTCGGCGTCAGCGCCGTGGCCTCCATGGCACGCAAATTCGGCATCAGCACGCCGGTCCCGCCCTATCCGTCCATGTTCATCGGCTCGGCCGACGTGTACCCGGTCGAAATGATCGGCTCGTACTCCGTCTTCGCCAACCTCGGCCTGCGCACCACACCCCACGCGATCGTGCGCGTCGAGAACGCCGACGGCAAGGTCGTCTGGGAGCCACGCTACAAAGGCGAAGCCGTGCTCTCGCCGGAAGAGTCGTGGCTCATGGTTAGCATGATGAAGGACGTGGTGGTGCGGGGGACGGCATCACGCAACGTCTGGGGCGCGGGCTTTCGCGTGCCGGCCGGCGGCAAGACCGGTACCACCAACGACGGCGCCGACGTCTGGTTCATCGGCTATACCGCCGATCTGGTGGCCGGTGTCTGGATGGGTTTCGACCGCCCCACCAAGATCAAGGCCAACGCGCAGGGTGGTGATCTTGCCGCACCAGCGTGGACGGCGTTCATGACCGAGGTGTACCGACGTAAGCCGCAGCCGCCGGACTGGCCGCGACCGGACGGTGTGATCGCACGCGAAATCGATGTCGCCACCGGACAACTCGCCTCCGCCGCCTGCGCCGGCGCGACCTACACCGAGTTTTTCGTAATGGGCACCGAACCCACCGGATCGTGCCTCGACGGTCCGCTTCGACGGAGCAAGGCGGGCGACTCGCTTGGCGTACGTGCCGGGCGCGATACCACCAATCCGTTTCGCATCCCGCCGCAGTAGACGCGCGCGGGCATGTTCACTCGGACCGCCTACACGGCACGATGGGTGCTGCCCATCTCCGCGCCGCCCATACGCGACGGCGTGGTCATCATCGACGGCGAACGCATCGCCGCCGTAGGCCGCGCGCTCGATTTCGAGACGCAGATCCGTGTCGCGCGCCATGTCCCGCTCGGCGACGCCGTGCTGCTCCCCGGACTCGTTAATGCGCACTCGCACCTCGAACTCACCGCCATGCGCGGGTTTCTCGAGGGGCTGGACTTCCGTGAATGGTTGCGCGTCCTCACCGCAGCACGGCGCGATTGCTTCGATAGCGACGCACTGCTGGACGCGTCGCGATTCGGACTGCACGAGGCGCTGACGCACGGCATCACCACATGCGCCGACACCACCGAGTCCGGCGCACCGCTGCAGGCCATGCGGGAATACGGCGTGCGCGGTATCGGCTATGTCGAAGTATTCGGCCCGGATCCCGCGCAGCGCATCGATGCGATGGCCGGGCTGCAACGATCCGTGCAGGCGCTGCGCGCATCCGATACGTCACTCGTGCGCACCGGCGTTTCGCCACACGCGCCGTACACCGTATCGGCGCCACTCTTTCGCGCCGTGGCCGACTGGGCGATCGCCGAACGGCTGCCGGTCGCGGTACATGTGGCCGAAAGTGCGGCAGAGATGCAGTTCGTGCGCGAAGGTGCGGGCCCCTTCGCCGATCGGCTGCGCGCGCGCGGTATCGCGGTCCACCCACAGGCTCGCTCCCCGATCGCGCTGCTCGAGGAGACCGGCGTGCTGGATGCCCGGCCGCTGCTCATTCATGCGATTCAGGTGGATGACACCGACCTGGCGAGCGTCGCCGCCGCCGGCGCCAGCATCGTGCACTGTCCGATCTCCAATGCCAAGCTGGGACAGGGTGTCGCGCCGCTCGACCGCATGCGCGCCGCGGGTATCCCCACCGGGTTAGGTACCGACTCGGTCGCGAGCAACGATCGCATGGACATCCTGAGCGAGGCTCGACAGGCGACCCTTTTCTCTGCCATTCGAGCTGGGGTGCCGGACGCTCTTTCCGCGGCCGACGCGTTGACCCACGCCACGCTCGGCGGCGCGCAGGCGCTGGGATTGGGAGATCGTGTCGGCTCACTCGACGTGGGCAAGGACGCCGACCTCTGCGCCTTTTCGCTCGCGTGGCCGTTTGCGCAGCCGGTCCACGATCCCACCGTGGCGCTGGTGCACGCGTTGGCCGGACACGCCACGGCGCAGTTGGTCACCGTGGCCGGACGGGAGCTGGTGCGCAGCGGGCGGGTGCTACGTGAGGATGCGGCACTTGCCGACCGAATCGCCGCGCTGGGCGAGCGGTTGCAGCGATGGCGGACCATGCACGTCGTCACGGCGGTGCCAACACCTTCGTGACCAGTGGCGGTGCTGCTGACCCGTCGTGTATCGTTCGACGTAGACTGTGAACCCTCAGCTGCGGACCGCATTCTCATGGCACCTCCTGCTTCCGGCCGAACTGAACGAATCTGGCGCGACGGAGAGCTCGTCGATTGGGCCGACGCGCAGATCCACGTCATGTCGCACGTCGTGCACTACGGGTCGAGCGTCTTTGAAGGGCTGCGCGTCTACGAAACGCCCCAGGGCCCGGCGATCTTCCGTGTGCGCGAGCACATGCGCCGCCTGCACGATTCGGCGCGGATTTATCGCATGCCGATGCGCTGGACGGTCGATGAGCTGATGCAGGCGGCCTCGGAGACGGTGCTCGCGAACGGACTGTCGCACTGCTACCTGCGCCCCGTCGTGCTGCGCACCGGCGAAGAGATGGGCGTGCTGGGCACGTCGGCGCCGACCGAGACGTTCATCATTGCGTGGAACTGGGGCGCGTACCTCGGAAATCAGGCGCTGGAGCACGGAGTCGATGTGTGCGTCTCCACGTGGCGCCGCGCCGCGCCGAGCACCTTCCCGACCATGGCGAAGGCAGGTGGCAACTACCTGAATTCGCAGCTCACGAAAATGGAAGCGCGGCTCGACGGGTTCGCCGAGGGAATCATGCTCGATTCCAACGGCCTGATCTCGGAGGGCAGCGGCGAAAACTTGTTTCTGGTGCGCGATGGTGTGCTGTACACCACACCGATGGGCTCCGGCATTTTGAGCGGCATCACGCGGGATGCGATCCTGCACCTCGCCGCCGATCTCGAGATTCCGGTGAAGGAACAGGCGCTGCCGCGAGAGATGCTGTACGTGGCGGACGAACTGTTTTTTTGTGGCACCGCTGCGGAATTGACGCCGATTCGCTCCGTTGATCACATCCAGGTTGGCGAAGGAAGACCGGGGCCGATCACCCGCAGTATTCAGGAAGAGTTCATGGGGATCGCGAAAGGAAGGAGACCCGATCGACACGGCTGGCTCACCTTTGTCACCGAAGGCGCGACCGTGTAATCGACTCCAGAATCCCCGCTGCTTGTGGTCGGCGCTCTGCCGACGCGATAGCGGGGATTCTTGCAAAGCCGAACTTCAGCAGGGGGGATAGGGCGTGATCGCCGGATGTCTCGCACTGAACGCGTCGTACGAGCCTCTCACGATGGTGCCGCTTCGGCGCGCACTGCGACTCGTAATCGACGGCAAAGCGGAAATCGTGGAAGCGGAGCTGGAACGTCCCGTGCGCTCCGAGCGGTCCGCGTATCCGCGCCCCGCCGTCATTCGACTCACACGCTTTGTCCACGTGCCTCGACGCTTCCGACGGCAGGTCACGAACACCTTTCTGTTCGCGCGCGACGAGTACCAGTGCCAGTACTGCGGACGCACGTCGGTGGAGCTCAAGCCGCGTGAGTCGCTTACGCGCGATCACCTGATCCCGATCTCGCGCGGGGGCCTCAACGAGTGGGGCAACGTGGTGACCGCCTGCAGCAGCTGCAATACGCGCAAGGCGAACCGGCTGCCCGATGAGATTGGCATGCACCCGCTGCATGTGCCCGCCGAGCCGCACTTCGTGCATCTCAGCTGGGCGGTCCGCCGCCTCACGCCCATTCAGGCCCAGTACATCCGTGTTTTTTACGGCGAGGCGACGTTGCGGCAACTTGAGGAGATCGAACGGGCTACGTCGCGCGGGGCCGGCAACGCACGTCACGGGCACCCGGTCGCCGCCGCGTCGCCGTAGATCGCAGCGCGCGGCCTAGAACACGATGGTCGGTGACCTCGCCTCGAGCCGGCGTACTTCGCCGCCGAGCAAGCGGGTCACCAGTGTGCGCATTCCCGAACCCAGCGCGTTGCCGGGACTGCGTTTGCCCTGCACAGCTGGCCGCGCTTCGCCGCGCAGCCAACGCTGGACCTCGTCGAGGTCACCCATTTCCACCGTCTGCACGTCCACCTGCACCGCGATATACCCTCGCCGCCCGCGCCTCGGCACACGGAGGTCGGGCGTGTACGGCAGCTCGCTGGCCGCGCGTGCATCGGCGAACGTCGCGTAGCTACCGAGCGGCGTGATGCGATCTTCGGTGATGCGCGCCACTTCGTAGGTGCGATCGATCAGGTCGTAGCGCACAAAAATGTCCCATTCGTCGCGCGAGAACACGTCGTCGAACCAACGGCCCAACGTCCAGAGTTCGGCCCGCACATGCAGTCGTGCGGGAAACCCGTTGCGCAGCAGTTCGTCGAAAGGCTTGGTGCCCAACACCGAACGGATCGCCACCGTCGGCGCCGTTGGTGAGGAGGCCGGCGTGATGTCGATGCGCGGCGGATTCTGCGCCGCCAGCGGGCGCACGACGGCCGGCACGCTGACGGCGAGCAGGAAGACCAGCGCGGATCGCCGGAACGACCACATGTCTAGAAGCGACGCCCCAGACGCACATAAAAGTTCGGCGTGAGGCCGCTCTTCGAGACCGCTTCCGCCACGTACACGCCAAAGTCGCCGAAATCAAATCCGCCGCCGATATCGGTGCGCCAGCTCCCGATGTCGGGAATACGCGATTTCCCGTAGTGCAGCGGCGTTTGCGTCCCCGTCACCAGCCAACCGCGTCCACTGTTGGCAAACAGCACCCAGCTGCCGTCGGCGCTGAAATGACTCGTCGTCCAGCGGCGGTCACCGAACCAATCGCGGTCGCCGAACAGTCGAATGCGAAAATCCCCTTTCCATTCCGCCTGCAGCAGCAGCATGCGTTCGCACAGGGCCGGCCGACCGAGCGTGACGTACTCCGCGTCCGGCAGTTGCGAACAGGTGCCTACGTCGTTCTCGCCGCTCGTCCGGCGGAAGTCGAAGCCGGGCAGCGCATCAATGCCGCTCACCGACAGCCGACGCTGCGCAGGCAGCGCGTCGCCATCCAGCCACCCGCCAAGCACGGCGCGCAGATTCAGTTGGGCACCCGGTGCAAGCCGGTTGTACCGGCGCAAGTCCAGTAAACCGCGCGTGTACGCCACCGGTGCCGTGGATGGATTGGGTCGCGTGGGCAGCGCCTGGGTCAGCGTACCCGTCCCGCGTTCCAGCTGCGCGCTCAGCAGCCACCCCGAGCGGGGCACTTGAGGATCGTTTCGCGTATCCAGTCTCCCCGTGAGCGAGGCGATGCGCATCACGCCCTCGTCGGCCGCCGGATTCGCGCGCCACACATCGTCGTTGTTGAAAATCGACCAGACGTCGCGCGCGCGACGCGAGCTCCATCGTTCTTCGCCGTACTCCGCGCGCAGCTCCGTGCCGTGGCCGTGAAAGAGCGACACATAGCCCGCGGCGCCGTGACGCAGCCAATAGTCGCGATAGTCGCGTGTGAAGAGAAAAGTCGAGAGACCGATCTCGTTGTCCGTGAGCTGCCACTGCTCCACCGCATCGACGTCGTCGAACAGCCGGCCACCCACACGGATGCCTGCACGGGTACCCTGTTGTACTTCCAGCATCGCGCGATGCCCCAGATTCTCTCGCTCCCAGCGCAGCCCATCGCCAGTGCGGAAGATGCCATAGAGCTGCCCGTTGAAGCGCGTATTCCCGTTCACGGCGCGAAAACGCGGCCCGAAGTAAATCGGTAGTCCTTCGACGCGATTGTACGCATGTGCCGTGGTGACAAACAGCTCCGCGTGCGTGTCGTCATCCGCATTGCGGCGCCACCGCGACCAGCGCGCGGCAAACTCGCTTTCCACGTCCGCCACCAAGGAATCGCCGGCCAGCGAATCGCCCGCCTGTGCATAACGCAAGCGTGCCGCCCACACACGAATGTCCCCATCCACGGCCGGACGATCCGGTGCCTCGAGTCGGCCACCGATCACGGTCAGTCCGCCGCGTACACGACCACTCGGCAACAGCAGTACGCTGCTGTTAATCGCCATGACCTGACCGGTCACCGTCCCCGCGAGCTCCACCCGTCCGGACAGTACAGCCACGTCGCCGAGGACGGTATCGTTGGCGGCCAGCGTGAAGTCGCCGCGCACGCGTCGCGTTGCGCGAGCGTTCCACACCGCCGCTGCTTCGACCGCAATCTCGCGCGGCAGATTGCCAAGCCGTTGCGTCCGATCGCTGTTCGCACGCGGCCTCGACTGTGCCGCCGCCCCCGTCGGCACGTTCGCAACGACGAGCAGCGCCAAAGCGCACCGCATCGCACGCGACCGCAGAAAATGGACGGACGTCATGTCATACTCCCCAGTGAAGTTGCTGCGTGTTGCAGGCACGATGTGTCTCAGGCACGATGTGTCTCAGGCACGATGTGTCGCAGGGGCCATCGTCATTCGCCGGAGGTCGCCAGCCCCAAGCGCCGCATCCGGCGGTACAGATTCGGTCGGTCGGTCTGCAGACGTCGTGCCGCCTCGGCGACATTTCCATCGCTTTGCGCCAGCGCGGCGGAGATCAACTGGCGCTCATAGACATCGAGCGCGTCGCTGAGCGGCAAGCCGGCTCCATTTTGCGCGACCACGCCCTGTTCTTGTCCGCCGACCGATGGCGCGTGACCCACACCGACACTCGGCAGTACTTCACGCACCTGCAGCTCGCCGATCTCACTGCCGGCATGCAGAATCGCGAGTCGCTCGACCACGTTCGCCAATTCGCGCACGTTGCCCGGCCAGCGATAGCCCGACAGTGCGGCAATCGCGCTGTCGCGCCAGCGCACAAGCGGTCGACCGGTTCGCGTGCGGTGCCGGTCGGCGAAATGCCGCACCAGCGCGGGCAGGTCGCCGGGACGATCGCGCAGCGGAGGCAGCGAAATGGGAATCACGTTCAGACGGAAGAACAGGTCCTCGCGAAAGCTCCCATCAGCAACGGCGCGTGTGAGATCCTTATTGGTCGCCGCGAGGATACGCAGGTCGATCTTGATCGGCTTGCCGCCACCCACGCGTTCGATTTCACGCGCCTCGATGGCGCGCAAGAGCTTCGCCTGCGCCTCGGCCCCGAGATCGCCGACTTCATCGAGAAACAACGTGCCGGTGTGCGCCAGTTCAAAACGGCCGATCCGACGATCCGTTGCGCCGGTGAACGCGCCGCGTTCGTGACCGAACATCTCACTCTCCACGAGATCGCGCGGGATCGCGGCGCAATTCACACGGACGAACGGCCGGTCGCGGCGCGGACTGGAATTGTGGAGCGCGGCGGCCACGAGCTCCTTGCCCGTGCCGGATTCTCCGGTGATCAGCACGCGCGCTTCACTTGGTCCAACGCGCGCGATGAGCGCTTGTACATCACGCATGACCGGAGAGTCACCCACCATCTCGCCGGAGATGCCCAGATCGTCCCGCAGCGCCTGCGCCGCGCGCCTCGCCTGACGCAGCTCGAACGCGGAAGCCAGCGCCAGCAGCACGCCCTCGGGGGTAAGCGGTTTTTCGAGAAAGGTGAACGCACCCAGTTTCGTGGCGCGCACGGCATCGGTCAGCGCGGCGCGTCCGCTCATCATCACCACGGGTAAATCAGGGCGACGCTCACGCAGACGCGCCAGCAATGCCAACCCGTCGAGATCGCCCGGCATCATCAGGTCCACCAACGCCACATCCGGTTCGACCAGCTCCGCCAGCGCCAGACCGGTCGCACCGTCCGCCGCATCGCGTACGTCGTACCCTTCACCCGCAAGCAGCGCGCCGACCATCCGTCGGATGTTCGGTTCGTCGTCAACGATCAGCACACTCGGCATCAGCGCGACCGCCTCAGTGGGGACGCATCAGCGCGGAGCGCGCTCGACGGGATCGCGCGCCTCCGCCGCGAGAAACTCCGGCGCCGCAGCGTGCGTGCGCTCGGCCAGCAACTTGGACGTGAACCGCTGTCCCTCGCTGATTCGCTCCACTTCGATCGCGATCGAGTCGACGGCTTCCTCGATTGCCTGCAGACGGCGCGCGACGTCGGGTGACGACGCGGGCGGTACGGCGCGTCGCTCCATCCAGCGATTGACGAGACGGAGTATCGATGTGCCGAGTATTATGACGACAACAGCGATCGTGCCCATCTCGATGATCTGCAGCACGCCCCTCGGGATGTCGTTGGCACGCGGCGGAGCGGTTGCTTCTGTCGGGGTACCGACGATCACCGACCCATCTTCGCCAATCACGAGGCGCGTCGTACCGCCGCGACCATCGGGCACTTCGATGACGCGCGGCTGTCCCGCTGCCGGCGACAGCGTCGTCGGCGCGCCGGGAGTGCCCGGCACTTGCGGGGCAGTCGGCGGCGTCGGCGGCGTCGGCGGCGTCGCTTGTTCCGCGCTGGCGTACCGTAGCGCCGTCATCGACCGCTATCCTGTGGCATCGCGCTGCGCATGGCCGGTTCGCGCGATGCGGCGAAGTCGGGCGCGGGTGGCTGCATTCGCTCCGTGAGCAGTTTGGAGGTGAAGCGCTGTCCCTCGCTCACGCGCTCGAGTTCAACAGCCACCGTATCGATGTTGCGTTCCATCGCGTCGAGGCGCGCCTGGACCTCGGCGGAGAGGCTTGTGGCGATGCCGGACGTGCTGCCGCGCCGATCGATCCAGCGGGCGATGGCGCGGGAGATCGGCCAGCCGACTACGAGCAATCCGATCGCGAGCGGAATCGTATACGCGATCTGCACCACGCCCCGCGGTACAATGTCATGGATGGGGATCGTCGTCTGCGTCTCCCCCTGATTCACGTGGATGCCGCTGCCGTCCACGCTGATGTTGATGTCCTCGCCGCCGTCGGTGGGAATGACGATGGTGCCGGGTCGCGCCGGATTTCCCACGGCGGCACCTTCGTTCGCGACATCCTGCGCCGCCTGATTCCCCTGTCGGATTGCATCGCGAACCTGATCGCGCACCGACTGTGCCTGATCGCGTGCCGCCTGCGCCTGGTCGCGTGCGGCTTGTGCCTGGTCGCGCGCCGCCTGCGCGGCCTCCCGCGCCTGCGCGTTCTGGATCGTCGCGTTCATCGTGGTCATTCCGATCATGCTCCCTGCACACCAGTGATGGGAAGGCGCAGCCGCATTTCCGTGCCGGCGCCGGCAATACTGGTTGCCTCGATCACGCCATGGTGCGCCACCAGCGTCTGGTGCGCGATGGCGAGCCCGAGTCCCGTGCCGCCCGGCTTGGTCGTCACATACGGCTCAAAGATGTGCGACAGTTTCTCGGCGTCGATGCCGCA
>JBBQSM010000053.1:0-25144 GCA_038234895.1 Gemmatimonadales bacterium | reverse complement strand
AACGCCGGTCACGCGCGCATTCTTTGCATCGGGCCTCGCCGGTGGCATATTTGAGAGATCAGCGCGCCCGGCCGGACAACGGCCGGGCGCTCGCCTTTTTTCCGGGCACGGGTTCCACCAGCGTGGAGCTGCGACCGCATTCCAAGCAGGCACGACCATGTTCGAAGAACTGATCGCCAAGATGGCGCGTGAGGTGGAGAAGCTGTCGTTCGAGCTGAACGTCACGATCCCCAACGAAATCCGCAAAGCGGTCGAACTCGGTGATCTCAAGGAGAACAGCGAGTACAAGGCGGCGCTCGAGCGGCAGCAGTTTGTGCAGGCGCGACTCGGTCAGCTCACGCAGCGTGTCACCAAGCTCGCGAACATCGATGTCGCCCAAATCTCGCAAGACAAGGCTGGCCTTGGCTCGCGCGTGGTGGTGCAGGATCAGATCACGGAAAAGCTCGAGACCTACGAGCTGGTGTTCGGCGATGCCGGCGAGCTGCACGATGGGCACGTGACGATGGCCTCACCGATCGGACTTGCACTGCAAGGCAAAGGCGTCGGTGACACGGCAATCCTCAAGTTGCCCAAAAGTGTGCGTCGCCTGACGGTGATGGAGCTGGTCACGATTCACACGCGAAACGCCGAAGAGTTGGCGTAGGACACATCGATGCTACGCGCCGAATACGCCAAACGCGGACCCATCCCGCAGGATGTCATCGACTGCGTGGAGTTCGACGCGCCCGCGCTGCAGGCCGACGAGGCGCTGATCGAAGTGCTGGCATCGCCGATCAATCCGTCGGATGTGCTGACGTTGACCGGGCAATACGGCATGTTGCCGCCGCTTCCCGCGGTGGGCGGCAATGAAGGGATGGGGCGCATTGCGGCCGTTGGCGACGCGGTCACGGCGCTGCAGGTCGGGCAGCGCGTGCTGCTGCCGGTGGGGGCGGGCACGTGGAGCACGCACCTGGTCGCCAAGGCCGCGACGCTCATGCCGCTGCCCAATGTCGGTGACCCGCTGCAACTCTCCATGCTCGTGGTGAATCCGCCCACGGCATCACTGCTGCTCTCGGAGTTCGTTTCGCTCGAACCGGGCGAGTGGGTGATGCAGAACGCGGCCAACTCCGCTGTCGGCGGCTATTTGGTGCAGTTGGCCAAACAGCACGGCCTGCGCACGGTGAACGTGGTACGGCGTGAGAGTGCTATCGCTGACGTGCAGGCGGCGGGCGGCGATGTGGTACTCGTGGACGGACCGGATCTGAAGCATCGCGTGGCCGAAGCCACCGGCAAAGCAAAAATCCGGCTCGCGATCGATGCCGTCGGCGGCGCATCAACCGACCACCTCGCGCAGAGTGTGGCGGTGGGCGGCACGGTGGTCAACTACGGCGCGATGAGCGGTATGCCGTGCACGATTTCACCCGGCTCGTTCGTCTTTCGCGATGTCACGCTGCGCGGCTTCTGGCTGGCCTTCTGGTTCCGCCAGAGCAGCGCTGAACGTCAGCGTGCACTGTTCACCGAACTGGCCATGCAGATTGCGACGGGCAAGCTGTCGGCGCGTGTGCACGCGACCTATCGCATTGAGCAGATCAAGGAAGCGATTGCCGCCGCCGCGGCCGGTGAGCGGAGCGGTAAGATCGTGCTGACGCCGAACGGACTCTGACAGGGCATCACCCCGCCGTCAGCCCACCATCGATGGCAAGCGCGTGCCCCACCATGAACGCCGCCGCACTCGAACAGAGATAGAGCGCGCTGGCCGCAACCTCTTCGGCCGTGCCCAGTCGCCCCAGCGGCACACGCGCCACGAGCTGCTCGGTGGGGAGTCCGGCATCGAGCATCTGCTGCACCATGGGCGTGAGGGTGAAGCCCGGACACAGTGCGTTGATACGGACACCCCGCTTGGCGTACTCCAGTGCCGCGGTGCGCGTCAGTCCGATGACACCGTGCTTGCTGGCGGCATACGCGGGATGCTTGGGAAACCCGCCGAGTCCGGCCACGGAGGCGACGTTGACGATCGCGCCACCACCGCGTGCGAGCATGGCCGGAATCTCGTGACGCATGCTGCGCCAGACGCCGGTCAGGTTGATGTCGATGACCCGACTCCAGTCGTCCGGCTGATACTCCGCCGTGCGCACCTCGGGCCCGCCAATGCCTGCGGCGTTGAGAGCGATATCGAGGCCGCCGAACGTCGCGATGGTGGATTGCACCGCCGCTTCTATTTCCTCGTCGATACGCACGTCCACCGGTACGGCGATGGCCCGCGCGCCCAGTGCTTCCAGCTCCTGCGCCAGAACGCGCGTCGCGTCGAGCTGCACGTCGCCGAGCACGACGTTTGCACCCTGCGCCGCAAACTGCTTCGCCGCAGCGCGACCGATGCCGGAGGCACCGCCAGTGATAAATACGACCTTCTCGGCGAATTCTGAGCGCATGGGTGGCGTGGGCGGGGGGTGAACGACCGCCATGCGGCGGTGTGTCTACGTGGCGGTAGGTGTACGAGCGTGCTCGCCCGCTTGCTCGGGAGCGTGTTCGCGAGCGTGTTCGCGAGCGTGTTCGCCTGGGCTACTGCTGCTGCGCACCAGCGCGGCAACCACCACGAACAGGCTCACCAGCACGAGCCCATATCCTGCCAGTTCCTGATCGTTTGTGCCATAGCTGACGCAGACGCGGTTCGGCGCATCGAGCAGCAGCACCCCCACCGTGGCGGTCATCCACACCCCGTTGCCCAGCACGAACAGCCGCACCACAGTCCCCGCCTGACGCCACGAGGCCGCGCCCATCAGACCAGCCAACATCAGCATCGCAAACTTGGCGCTGTCGACCGGCCACGACTCCGCAGCTGCGTCGAGCGCCCGGGGGATCATCCACACGGCGATCGCGGCGGAGGCGAGCAGCAAGCCGGGAACGCCGGCTGCGTTGTATGCGGCCAAGCGCGTTGGCTGTCGTGTCACGCGCGGTCGCACAGCCGTGGCGAACAACGACCCCGCCGCGATCAGCAGCGGCATTTGTACGAGCATGTGCAGCCACATGGTCTGCTCGAGCCACGGCCGCGTCGCAATCAACGCCAGGCAGAGCAGCAATCCGCGGGCTACGGCAGTGCGCGTTCCGGTGGCGCGCCATGCGGTGGCGCGCCATGCGACACTGTGGGTATGCACGCCGCTCCGTCCAGTCATCGCGCCTTGGATGGCAGTACCACTCCCGCCGGTGCACGCACGTCGCTGAGCACGATGGCCCGATCAAGGGCCCGTTCGATCGCCGCGCTGATCGACGCATCCGTCGCGTCCACCGGGAAAATCCCAACCAGCCGCCCCGCGGTATCGACAACATGCAATGCCGCATTGTGAGCGAAGCCGTTTGCGCCATCGGGAATCACGCGGACCCCGAACGTCGCCAGCATCGGAGCGAGCGCGGTCGTGTCGGGCAGCGTCGCGACCGTCCAGATAGAAGAGTCTGGGCGCATAGCGACCGCGTAATAACGCAACCGTTCCGGCGTGTCCCACACGGGATCGAACGATACGGTCAGCAACCGAACGCGTGACTGCAGCCCGCGATGCACCACCTCGGTCTGCAGCCGCTGGTAGGCGCCGCCCAACGCTCCGCACAGTGTCGGACAGCGTGTGTACACGAAGTCCACAATGGTGACGCGGTCCGCCACGGCGAACGGCACGGCGCGACCGTTCATATCCAGCAGCGGCGTGGCCGGGACGATCACTGGATGCAGTGCGACATCACGGGCCCGCGCACCGTCGGTGGTCAAGACGCGAAATCCATCGGTCGCTGCACCGACCATCCCCGCCGTGGCGCACAGCGCGACCAGCAGACCGGTCGCGCCGCGCCAGTTCACTGGATCGACTCCAATTCCTGCCCGCCGGCCCATGGCGTGGTGCGCGAGGCGGTAGCGACCCGTTCCGAAGCGACGAGATCTGCCGTCACGGCGGCGGCGCCGTTGCCAAAGGCACCGCGGATGTACGTCGCCACCGCAGCGATTTCCGCATCGCTGAGCATCTTCCACGGCGGCATGAGCCCGTTGTACGTCGTGCCCGCAACGGCAATCGGTCCCTGAATACCGTGCAGCAGAATCTGCACCAGCCGCTTATCCGACCCGGTCACCCAGTCCGATGCAGCCAGCGGCGGAAAGACACCCGGCAGCCCGAGTCCGCTGGCCTGATGACAGGCCGCGCACTTACCGGTGAATACCTGAGCGCCATCGACGGCGGCGTTGGCCGGCGGTGCTGCGAACGCAGCGGCCGTGCGCTGATCGCCGAGCAGTGGTGAGACTTCAGAGGTACTGGTCGCGAGGTAGTAGCTTCCCCACGCGACGCCGGCGACGACCACCGCAATCAGCAGCGTGGGGAGCGGCTTGACGTCTTCGGCAGGATCGTTGTTTTCGCGGTCACGCGGCCGCCGCGTTTCGGGCGTCATGGGGTCGCGCCCGATGCGCCAGCGGCGCGCACGGTCTGCACCGGATACGTATGGTCAAGCGAGAGGAGATAGTCCACCAACGCCTGCGCTTCCGGTGTTGCGACGATGCGCACGCCGCTTGGCACCACTCCCGGTGGTAACGTGACCACGGCTTCACCCGCGCGTGCCGCACCCGACCGTCGCTCGAAGAGAAACGGATAGGCGGGCATGATGGAGCCTGCCAGGTACGCGCGCGGCTGATACAAGTGTCCGAGATGCCAATCGCGACTTGGCTGACGCACGGCGATGTTGAACAGATCGGGGCCGGTGCGCATGGTGCCCAAGAGATGCGGTTTATCGCGCACGTAGTCGTCGGGCACCGACGGTCGCCCCCAGCCTCGCTGCTGATCGGGGGCAATGCTCGGATCTCGCGGCTGCTGCGAGTGACAGTAGACGCAACCATTGGCGATGTAGACCGCGCGACCACGCTGCTGTGCGTCGGTGTACGCGACCGGTTTGGCCGGCAGCACATCGGGCTTGGTCAACACGTAGGGCAACATCACCAGCATGATCATGGAGAAGACGACGATCGCCAGCGCGCCAGCGATCAATCGTCGGATATCGACCTGCGGGGCGCCGCTCATGCGTTGCTCCCGCCAATGGCCATGTTGGGTGTGATCGGCGTGTAGGTGCGCGCGCGCAGCAGGGTGGGGCCGCGTCGTTCCGCACCGCGTCGCAGGAGCATCAAGCCGACGTGCAACGCAAAGACGAGGTGACCGAGTGTCATGAGTGAACCGCCGATGGTGCGCACGAGGAGATACGGCTTGGTGATGTTCACACTGTCCATGAACGGCCGCGCCGCGTCGAGCATGGCGAGCCCCTGCAGCCAGCCCCCCAGACTGAGTCCAACGAAGTAGATCGTGAAGCCACCCATGACCAGCCAGAAGTGCGCGCTGATGAGCCGGTTGGACGGCCACTCCCAATCGAGTACGCGCGGCAGCATGAAGTAGATCGCGCCGAACATCACCATGGAGAAAAAGCCGTAGAGCCCGAGATGCGCGTGGGCGACGGTATAGTGCGTGAAGTGCGTGACGGTGTTCACCACGCGCAGCGACTCGATGGACCCTTGTACCGATGCGAGCGTGTACATCATCCCGCCGATCACCACGAAGCGCAGCGTCGGCGAATGGCGCAACGCACCCAAGTGTCCCCACGAGGTGCGATGCTGATTGATCGCAACCGCCGTGACCGGCACGATCATCATCATGCTCTGCACGATCGAGAGCGAGATAATCCACCCCGGCACCGGCCCGCCGATGAGATGGTGGCCGCCCACCTGACTGTAAAAGAACGCCAGCGTCCAGAAGCCCACGAGCGACAGGTTGTACGAGTGAATCGGCTTGCCGAGCACCTTGGGGATGAAGTAGTAGATGGCCGCCAGTCCGATGGGCGTGAACCAGAGTCCGAGCACGTTGTGCCCGTACCACCAGTTCATGGCCGCTTCCTGTACGCCAAAGTGCACGCCCGGCCAGTTGGCGACGGTAATCAAAATGGGCAGCCAGAGCAGACCCGCTGCGATGTACCACACGGAGACGTACAGATGTTCAACACGCCGGTTCCGCAGCGTGCGCAGCAGGGCCACGCCCATGAGCGTGCCGCCAATGACCATGGGCACATCGCATTGCCACGGAAACTCGAGCCATTCCAAACCCGCGCTGTGGCCGGTGAGAATGGCCACGATCCCCGCCGTCACGCCAAGTCCCCAGAGTGTGGCGCCCACGGCCGCGGTGCGACCGCCGACCAGTGGGGTGCGGAGTAGGCGCGGCATGAGCCAGAGCGCGACCGCGAAGGCGGCCAGGCTGCACCAGCCATACGCCACCGCATTCAGGTGCGCGGGACGGATGCGGCCGAACGTCAGCCACGCATCGCCGACCAGCCAGTCCGGAACGTGCAACTTGATCGACGCGATCAGCCCAAAAATCGATGCCGCGACCAGCCATGCCACCGAGAATCCGACGCACATAAGCACGGGCCACTTGGACGACGCGTCCTGCTCCGCGCGTTCCGTCGCTTCCTCGACGGTGAGCACGGAGAACTCGCCCGTATGACCGGTGCGGTTCATCGTTTCCTGCAGCTCGTTCTGCTGCGCTTCACTCTGCGCGGCCGGTTCTTCCGCCAAGCCGACTTCCTTGGCGCCAAAGATTACCCGACTGGCAGCGGACTCCGTTCCGAAGAGGCCGTTGGACATCGACCAGATGAACAGCGCCAGCCCGCCGAGCGACGCGAGAAACGTGACGACGAGCAGTCCAATCGTGAAAGACATGGCAACGCAGTTCGGGTCAGGGACATCTGGCAAGGACGTCGCGGGCCGCCGCGCTGCATCCTACGGTCAGGCGGCGAACTCGCGACGCGCAACGTTGAGTGCGCCAGCATCTACTACGCGAACGTATCCGAGCGACTTGAGGATCCCGGCAGCCATGGCGGAGCGCGCTCCGCTGGCACAGTAGAGCAAAATTCGACTGTTTTTCGCGATCCCCGGCAGGGTGCCGACTGACTCGGCGATCGCGTCGACCGGCATGCAGGTGGCGCCATCGAGATGTCCCATCCAGAACTCGATGCGTGAACGGACATCGAGGACGACATCCACGGGCTGTTGACGAAATGTTGGCATAATTGATTTTGGGAGCGGCGGTTAGCCGACAGTGAGAAGCGGAGACGGGGCGTTCCAGTTGTCGAATGCATCGGCCACATTCACGACCGTGTAGCCCTCTCGTGCGAGCAGCGCCGCCGCGTGGGCAGAACGTGCGCCGCTGCCGCAGTGCACAAGAATCGGCAGGTCGCGGGGGACCTCGGCCAGTCGCGCGAACAGACGGGTGTGCGCAACGTTGAGCGCGCCGGGAATGTGCCCCGCGTCGAACTCGACCTTGCCGCGCACGTCAAGCACCCGCACGTCGCCGTGCACGCGCCGTTCCTCGAGTTCTGACATGTCGACGGAATGGATCTGCGCCGCGGTTCCGGTGCGCTGTATCCACCGGTTGAGTGCGTCCGGTGTAACGAACCCGCGTACGTCGTCGAGTCCGATGCGTAGCAGCATGCGAAGTGCATCATCAGCGCGCTCGGCCTCCACCACCAGATAGATCGGCGTTCCCTCGCGCACATACGACCCGGCAATGTTGCTGAACTGGAAGTCCAATTCGCACAGCAGCGACGATGGGATGTGCGACGCCAGAAACTCCTCCCGACGGCGCGTGTCGAGAATGGCGACGTCGTTCCGACCGGCCAGCGCGCCGATGGTTTCTGCGTCGAGTTCGGGAAGCGTAGGTACCGCACCGATCACCGGCGGACCGATCCGGTTGTCGCGCTTCATGCGGGCGAAATAGCCGGGGGGCTCGGGCTGGCCGCTCAGGATGTAGTCCACAAACGCCTGCTCGCCGGTGGCTGCGGCGATGGCAGGGTTGAATCGCCGCTCATAGCCGATGGTGGACGTCGGGACATCGCCCAGCGATTTCCCGCAGGCGCTTCCCGCGCCGTGGGCCGGCCACACCTGCGCGAACTCGGGCAGGGTGCGTACGACATCGAGTGAGCGATACAGCTCCCGGGCGCCCGGTTCCATCGAGCCGACGAGCCCAGCCGCCTGCTCAAGCAGGTCGGGTCGGCCGAGATCACCCACGAAGACGAAGTCGCCGGTGACGATCCCGACCGGCTCGGTTGCGCCGGCGCCATGATCGGTCACGGCGTAACAGACATGCTCCGGCGTATGGCCGGGCGTGTGCAGCACCGTGAAACCAATATTGCCCACGCGAAACCTGTCGCCGTCCTGCACGAGCTGGTGCGGATACGTGGAATCGCGCAGCCATTCGTACTGCCAGTCGGGACCACCCTCATTGCTGGCGTAGACTTTCACGCCGCGCACGGCGAACTCGCGAAGCCCCGAGAGATAGTCGGCGTGAATGTGCGTGTCGGCCGCTGCGACGATGCGCAGCTGGTGCCGGGCCGCGAGCTCGATGTAGCGATCGATGTCGCGCTCCGGATCGAAGACGATGGCTTCGCCGGTGCGTGGGCAGCCGATGAGATAGGCGTACTGCGCGAGTGACTGGTCGACGACCTGACGGACAAGCATGTCGGACTCCTCCCGAACGGCGGGACGGCGTGCGCGGTGACGCGATAAATCCGCGCGGCGAATGTCACAATACTAACACATGCATATATTCGTGCGCAAGTATATCTGTGTGCGGAGTCCGGACCGACCGTCGGCTGTCGCGCGTGCTCAGGAGAGCAGGATGGCCCGGTTCTGCCAGAGCAAAAAGGCCGACAGCGCGAGTAGCAGGAACGCGAATCCGCGCCGCAGATGCGAGGCCGGCACGCGATGCGCGAACCGCGAACCGGCGAGAATGCCGATGCTGGACAGCGTCGTGAACCAGGCGACCGTGCGCCAGTCGATGTGGGTTTGCCCCACATACCCGAGCATACCGCTGGCTGAATTCATGGCGATTACCACCAGCGACGTACCGATGGCACGTCGGATTGGCACCTTGCCCAGCGCGGTAAGGGCGGGCACGATCAGAAAGCCGCCGCCGATACCTACGAGCCCGGTCATGATCCCCACGCCGACCGCCGAGCCCAGCACAGCCGGGCGGAGCATCGCCCCAGCGGGGGCGTCTGGCTCGTCGTGCTGTCGTTCTGTTCGCGGTCGGCGATAGAGCATCGACCCCGCCGAGGCCGCCATGACCACCGCCAGCAAGCCGAGCTGCTGCGCGCCAGTGAGAAAGTGGGCAGCCCGCGCGCCGGCGAACGCTCCCAGCATGGCGACCAAGCCAAACGTCGTTGCCGACTTCCATTCGACGTTGCCCGCGCGCCAGTGGCCCCACGCGCCGATCACGCTGGTCACCCCGACGACGGGCATGCTCATCGCCACCGCCGATTTTGCCGTCGCGCCGAGCAGGTATACGAAGACCGGTACGCTGAGCACCGAGCCTCCGCCACCGAGCAGGCCAAGAATGACGCCGATGAACAACGCAGCGAGCGCCGCCGCCCAGATGATCACGCGGGCGCGTGGGCTGCGGAGACTGCCAGTGCGGAGGTGAACATGATGAAAGCAAGCACGCACAGGGCGCGCGCGGCAGTGCTCGCTTCGCCGGACTACGGCTCGATGGAAAAGAGGCGCGTGACGTCGTCGTCATACGCCGACACTTGCCGGAGCTGTTCCTCTTCGCTCCACCCGAGCAGTGTGCGCAGCATGGGGGCGATGCGCCGCGCCGCCGCCCGTCCGTGGTCCCGCGTTTCGAAGGCCACGTGCGTACGCCGCACCAGCACGTCGGCCAGCGTGCACGCCAGCTCGCGCTCCACCGCATGGGCGACTTCGGCCAACAGGTAGGGCAGGTCTTGCACCAGCCGCTGCGCCAGCGTCGCATCGCGCTGCGCGTAGCTCCACACATTGCGCCACCGGGTGCCATACGCCAACGCGAGTCGTTCGCCCACGGCTGCGTCGTGCACGGTGGAGCGTGCCTCCTGCACCACGGCGTCGCGCGAGACCATGTCGCCGCCGGGCAGCGGTGTGCGCTCGCTCGACAGCACGGTGGTCGTTGGCGCGATCGGTCCGCCGGCGCGCGATTCTTCGCGCTGGACGTGCGTCAGCACGTCGGCGGCCATGCTACGATACGTCGTGAGCTTCCCGCCGGTCACGCTCACCAGGCCATCGTTCCGGTGCGTAATGGCATGTTCGCGCGAGGCGGCATTGGCGCCGTGACTCCCGGCGCGCGCGACCGCTAGCGGGCGGATACCCGACCACGCGGAAATGACGTCGCCCATGACGAGTTTGGCGAACGGGAAGCAGACGTTGACCGTCCGCAGCAGGTAGTCCACTTCCTGTTCGGTGGCGCGGATGTCGTCCGGACCGCGCCGCGCCGGTCGCTCGGTGGTGCCGATGATCGTATGCGCGCCGGCCGGCAGTACAAAGAGCACTCGCCCATCGAGTGGCGACACCAGCGTGACCGCATCATTGTTGCCGAGTCGCTGGCGTGGAACGGCGATGTGCGCACCCGCCGAGCCGAGGATCTGCTGTCCTTCCGATGATCCGGTCAGCGTGGCCGTGGCATCGCTCCATGGGCCCGTCGCGTTCACGACCACGCGCGCCGACACGGTAAACGCCTCACCGGTCAACCGGTCTTGCACGGCCACGCCGGTCAACCGCGTGCCGGCGATACCGCTGCGCACACCACCCACAACGGCGACATGGTTGGTAACCACCGCACCCGCTTCGCGCGCCGACAGGGCGCTGGCCAGCGTGAGTCGTGTATCGTCGGTGGCCGCATCCCAATAGCGCGCACCGCCGACCAGATCTTTGGGATCGAGTGCGGGCTCGAGAGCGAGCACGCCGCCTGCACTCAGTCGCGAATGCCGCTGCACATTGCGAAACAGCGCGAGCGCATCGTACAGCGTGAGTCCGGCCCGCAGCTTCCAGAGCGGTACGCGCGCGCCGCGGTAGACGGGCCAGGTGAACGCGAGCGGGCGAACGAGATGTGGTGCGAGGTCGAGCAACAGGCGCCGTTCGCGGCTGGACTCGAACACGAGCGCGAAATGGCCGTGCTCGAGATAGCGCACGCCACCGTGTACGAGGCGTGACGACCGACTGGAGGTGCCGCTGGCGAAATCGTCGCGTTCGAGCAACGCGGTTCGCAGTCCGGCCAGCGCGGCTTCGCGTGCCACGCCCGCACCGGTAATGCCCCCGCCGATGACCACGAGGTCGAACGGCTCGCTGGCGAGCAGTTGCAGCGCAGCCTGTCGCGAGGCGACGGCGTCTGTTTGGCGCGCGAGGCGCGGCGACTCCGGTGACGGCCCCCCGGCAGGGGCAGACGACATGGCATCGGGTAGGACAGGCGATCGATCGGGCATGTCGCAGAGATGCGAGCCGGACGGTCGCTGCGCCAGAGGGAGTTCGGCCGCGGGCGTCGTCGTGACGCACTCCAGACGGCGCGTTACCTTCCGACATGCCCACCTTTGGACACGGACGCCGCGTGGCGATCATCGCCGGTGTCCGGACCCCCTTCGCCCGCTCCGGCACCGCGCTCAAGGACTACACCGCCATCGATCTCGGCCGGTTTGCCGTGGCCGAGTTGGTGCAGCGCACCAACCTCGACGGCACGGCGGTCGACGTGCTGGTGTTCGGCACCGTGGTGCAGTCGGTGATGGCGCCGAACATCGCGCGCGAAGTTGCTCTGTTACCGCACTTTCCACGCACGCTGCAGGCCTACACGGTCGGGCGCGCCTGCGCGTCGGCCAATCAGGCCATCACCGATGCGGCGGATCAGATCGCACTCGGCCACGCCGACGTGGCGATTGCCGGCGGCGCGGAATCACTGACGCAGGTGCCGATCCTGCATTCGCGCGGCATGAGCGACCTGCTCGTGGCCGCATCGAAGGCCAAGTCGATGACGCAGCGGCTGGCGATTCTGGCGCGTGTGCGACCGCGGGATTTCGTGCCGATCACGCCCGCGATTGCGGAGCCGAGCACCGGCGAGTCGATGGGGCAGTCGGCTGACAAAATGGCGAAGCTGAACGGTATTCCGCGGGAAGCGCAGGATCGGTTCGCCTTGGCTTCGCATCAGAAGGCGGCGGTCGGTACGGCGGACGGTCGTCTGGCGGCGGAGATCGTGCCGGTGCCGTTGCCGCCGTCGTACGAGACCATGTTGGCCGCCGACAACGGCATCCGCGCCGACTCAACCTACGAACAGCTCGCCGCATTGCGACCGGTGTTCGATAAGCAGTACGGCTCCGTCACGGCCGGGAACGCATCGCCGCTGACCGACGGCGCGAGCGCCGTGCTACTCATGTCCGAGGAACGCGCTCATGCGCTCGGCTACACGCCACTCGCGTTCATCCGGTCGTATGCGTACGCGGCGGTCGATCCGGCGGAGCAGTTGCTGCAAGCGCCAGTGCTTGCGGCGCCGGTGGCATTGCAGCGTGCCGGACTGACGCTGTCCGATATCGATCTGGTGGAAATGCACGAAGCGTTCGCCGCGCAGGTGCTGAGCAATATTCAGGGGCTCGCGTCTCCGGCGTGGGCCGCACGCGCCGGCTTTAGCCATGCCACCGGTGATATCGACCCCGAGCGGCTGAATGTGATGGGCGGTTCGCTGTCCATCGGCCATCCATTCGGCGCGACGGGCGGGCGTATTGTCACCACACTGTGCAACGAACTCGTACGACGCGGTAAACAGTTTGGCATGCTTACCGTGTGCGCCGCCGGCGGAATGGGTCACGCCATGATCGTGGAGCGCGCATGATCGTGGAGCGCATATGACCAGGGCACACGCGTGACCACGTTATCGGTCAACGACGCGCTGTATCCGCCGCTGGTGCGAGACGACGCGGTGGGTGTGACCGTGCACGTGGACGACGGCGTAGCGGTGATCGTCTACGATCAACCGGGCGTGCCGGTCAACACATTAAACACGCGTGTCGCGCCGGTCTTCGCGCATATCTTTGACCTGATCGAGCAGGAGTCCGCGATCTTCGCAGCGGTGTTGTGCAGTGGCAAGCCGGACTCGTGGATTGCCGGTGCGGATATCGACGAACTGGCACGCGTGCGCACGGCCGCCGACGGAGA
This sequence comes from Gemmatimonadales bacterium, assembly GCA_038234895.1. Taxonomy (GTDB): domain Bacteria; phylum Gemmatimonadota; class Gemmatimonadetes; order Gemmatimonadales; family Gemmatimonadaceae; genus Gemmatimonas. Next base: position 12,162 of record JBBQSM010000053.1, on the reverse strand, counting down.
GGCGCTCTCGCGCGGTGGACAGCAGTTGCTCGATCGACTCGCCGCGCTGCAGAAGCCGGTGGTTGCGGCGATGCACGGTGCCGCGCTGGGCGGCGGGCTGGAGGTGGCACTGGCCTGCCGGCACCGGATCGCCACCGATCACGTCAAGACCATCCTCGCCTTGCCCGAAGTGCAACTGGGGCTCATTCCCGGCGCCGGTGGCACGCAACGGCTGCCGCGCACGGTGGGCCTGCAGGTGGCGCTGGACATGATGCTCACCGGCAAGAACATCCGCGCAAAAAAGGCGCTGCAGATCGGACTGGTGCACGAGCTGGTGCACCCGTCCATTTTGCGCGCCGTGGCAATGGAACGCGCGCGTCAGCTCGGCCGCGGTGAGTCGCCCACGTTGCGCGCGCGCAAGCACGGCGCCACCGACATGCTGCTCGAAGACAACGCGTTGGGCCGCAAGCTGGTGTTCAAGCAGGCGCGCGAGACCGTGCTCGCGAAAACCAAGGGGCACTATCCCGCCCCACTCGCCGCCATCGATGCGGTGCAGCGCGGCTACACCGACGGGGTGTCCGAAGGACTGGCCGAAGAAGCACGGCGATTTGGCGCACTGACCGTGAGTGACGTCTCACGCCAGCTGGTGTATCTGTTCTTCGCGACCACAGCACTGAAGAAAGACTCCGGCGCGACGATAGACGCCGAAGCCACTCCCGTTCGCAAAGTGGGTATTCTGGGCGCCGGGTTCATGGGCGCGGGGATCGCCTCGGTCGCGGTGCAGCAGCCCACGCTCGTACGCATGCGTGATGCGTCACTCGATCGCATTGCCTCGGGATGGCGCGCCGTGCGCGACGTGCTGCGCGAGCGACTGAAGCGCAAGCAGATCACGCGTCAGCAGTTCGACGATATGCTGTCGCGACTGAGCGGCACGACCGACTACAGCGGATTCGCCAGCGCGGAGCTGGTGATCGAAGCGGTGTTTGAAGATCTCGCAGTCAAGCATCAGGTATTGCGCGAAGTCGAAGCGGCCGCGCCGCATGCCATTTTCGCGTCCAACACGAGCACGATTCCGATCGCCGACATCGCGCAGGCGTCTGCCCGTCCGGATCGTGTGCTTGGTATGCACTTTTTCTCGCCCGTGCACAAAATGCCGCTGCTTGAGGTGATCGTCACGCCGCACACGAGCGCGTCGACGACGGCTACGGCGGTGCAATACGGTCGTACGTTGGGGAAGACGGTGATCGTGGTGCGTGACGGCCCGGGATTTTACGTCAACCGCATTCTCGCACCGTATCTCAACGAAAGCGGCAAGCTGCTCGACGACGGCGCGTCCATCGACGCGTTGGACGAGGCGCTGGTGAAGTTTGGATTTCCGGTGGGTCCGGCGACGTTACTCGACGAAGTCGGACTGGATATCGCCGGCAAGTCGGGGCCGATCATGGCGGCTGCGTTCGGCGAACGCATGCGTCCATCGACCACGCTCCTGCGCGTGATCGACAGCGGGCGCGTGGGCCGCAAGGCGCGGCGCGGTTTCTATCGCTACGATCGCAAGGGTAAACGTGACGGGGTCGATGAGGACGTCTACGCGCTCACACCGGCTGGCAGTGTGCGCCGTGTGTACAGTGTCGAGGAGATCCGGCAGCGCACCGTGTTGCCGATGCTCAACGAGGCGGTGCGCTGTCTTGACGAGGGGATCGTGCGCTCGGCGCGGGATGGCGATATCGGTGCCGTCTTCGGGATCGGCTTTCCGCCCTTTCTCGGTGGTCCGTTTCGCTACCTTGATACGATTGGCGCCGCCGTGCTCGTGCAGCAACTGGACGCGTTAAACCGGCAGTTCCCCGGCCGCTATGAACCTGCACCTCTCCTGCGCGCGATGGCGACGTCGGGCGCGCGCTTTCACGAAGTAGCCGGTTCGCCGGCCTGACCGGGACGACCATGTCTGCGACCACAGCTGCGCCGCACCCTCGCATTGCCGAACTGCTGGCCGAACTCGAACGGTCGCGCCGTGAGCTGCTGGAGACCGTGAGCGCGCTCGCGCCGGCGCAGCGTGACGCGGTACCCACGGATGGCGCCTGGTCGGTGGCGCAGATTCTTGAGCATCTGTGCATGGTCGAAGACGGCGGCGGACGACTCATCTCCAAAGTCATCAAGCAGGCACAGGAACTCGGTGCCTACGAAAGCGATGCCGACAGCATTCTCGGCTCGCTCGATCAGTTCGACCTGCGCAATCCCACGAGCCGCCTGGAGGCGCCGGAGCAGGTCCAACCGACCAATGGCCTGACCGTGGCGCAGGCGATCGAGCGGTTGCAGGCGGTTCGCGAGCGGCTGGTCACGGCGTTGCTCGCCGCCTCGGGGTTGGCGCTGTCGGTCGCCAGCTATCCGCATCCGTTTTGCGGTCCGCTCAACGGCTACCAGTGGACGTTGCTCATTGCGCTGCACGAACGACGGCATGTCGCGCAGATTCGGCGTCTCGCGCAGCCGGTCGCCTGATTCGCGCTGTACTGTTCTCCCCCTTTCACCACTTTCTCTTGCGATCGCTGCCGTGACCTTTCGCCCAGCACTGTGCGCCGCCGGCGCGCTGACCCTGTTGACCGCCTGCGCGCGCTCGACCGCGACCTCGGGCGCCACGACGTCCGCCGTCGCGTCCAGCGCGACCGTCGGGTCGCGCATTCCCTCCACGCGCGCTGAACGGACGAACTACCGCGAGACCTCAAGTCACGCGGACGTCGTTGCGTTTGTGGACTCGCTTGTGGCCATGGGCGCACCGTTGAGCGTGAGCGAACTGGCCCGCTCGCCCATGGGGAAGGTGGTGCCGCTCGTCGTCGCCTCGCGACCGCGCGTCACGACGCCGCAGGAAGCGCGTCGACTCAACCGTCCGATCGTGTACGTGCAGGCGAACATCCACGCCGGCGAAGTCGAGGGAAAAGAGGCCATGCTCGCGTTGCTGCGTGATTGGTCTTTTGCCAAGACGCCCAACGTACTCGATTCGCTCGTGGTGATTGTCGTTCCCATCTACAACAGCGACGGCAACGACAAGCTCGCGGCGCAAGCGCGCAATCGCGGCGCGCAGAACGGACCCGAAATGATTGGCGAGCGTCCCAACGGCGCCGGGCTGGATCTCAATCGCGACTACATCAAGGCGGAAGCGCCGGAGACGCGCGGTACGCTGGCGGCGTTCAACGCGTGGGATCCGGACGTGTTCATGGATTTGCACACGACCAACGGCAGCTATCACGGCTACGCACTCACCTATTCGCCCTCGTTGCATCCGGCGGCACCACTGGCCCCGTACACCGCGGACACGCTCCTTCCGGAAATCCGTCGGCGTATGCGTGACCGTCACCAGTTCGAGGTTTTCCCGTACGGCAACTTTGCCGGCAGCAACGGCGCGCGCGAGTCGGCGACCGTCAACGAGCAGTCCGGGTGGTGGACGTACGAGCACAAGCAACGCTACGGCACCAACTACTACGGCATTCGCGGGCGCATCAGTATTCTCAGCGAGGCGTTTTCGCACGATCCGTTCGATCGTCGTGTCGCCAGTACGCGAGCGTTCGTTCAGGAAGTGCTGTCGTACGTGGCGGAGCGGCGCGGTGAGATCAGGGCACGCGTCCGGGCCGGGGCCGTGGCCAGCATGTTTGCCCGGAACGCCGGGCCTCCCGTCGCGATCCGCGGTCGCTTCTACTCCAAGCCCGATTCCCAGGACGTCCTGGTCGAAGTGCTGGAGCGTCGCGCCGACACCAGCGCCGCCAACGAGCCGGGCGTCCCCCGCGCGCTCCGTCGGACCGGGCGCATTGTGACGCGGCGCATGCCTGTCGTCGATCGTTTCGAATCAGCCCTCAGCCGTACACCCACGCTCGACGGCTATGTGTTCGACGGGAGTTGGACCGCCGCCGCCATGCTGCTGCGTACTCACGGCGTGACGGTGACGCCACTCACCCGCCCAATGACCGCGACGATGCAGGTGTTCGATATCGACAGCGTGGCGACGTCGGGACGACCGTTTCAGGGGCACCGCGAAGTCAGCGTGACGGGCAGGTGGCGTGACACCACCCGCGCGCTGCCGACCGGTACTCTGGTGGTGCGGATGGCCACCCCGCGCGATCTGCTCGCCATGCTCCTGCTTGAGCCCGAAAGCGACGACGGACTCGTCACCTGGAACGTCTTCGACGCCGTACTCGCTCGTGGCAAGGAGGCCCCGGTGGCGCGCCTCACCGCACCCATGCGTCTATATTCCCCAGGCAAGTCCGCGTCGGACAAGTAGCCACCAACCAGCTTCGCATGTTTCGCACCTCCTTGCTGTATCTCTCGCGCCAACAGGGCGTGTTCAACTTCATCCGCAACGTTGGCTTCGCCCGCAAAATGGCGTCGCGCTTCGTGGCGGGCGAAACGATCAGCACCGCCCTCGATGCAGTCGCGGCACTGAATGCGAAGGGCATCACCGCCTCGCTCGATCTGCTCGGCGAGAGCGTCGCGAACGAAGGGGAGGCGCGCGAGACGGGACGACAGTATCTCGAGCTCCTCGACCAGATCGAACAGCGCAAGCTGAACGCGAACGTGTCGGTGAAGCTCACCGCACTGGGTCAGGATATTTCCGATGCGCTCGGTGTGGAGGTGGTGCGGCAGGTGCTGACCCGGGCGAAGCAGTACAACTCGTTCGTCCGCCTCGACATGGAATCGAGCGAGTACACGGATCGCACGCTCGATACCTTCGAGCAGCAGCTCTACCCCGACTTTCGCGACAACGTGGGCGTGGTCCTGCAGAGCTCCCTGCGTCGTACGCTCGATGACGTGGCGCGCGCCAACCGGCTGCAATGCCGCGTGCGCATCTGCAAGGGCGCCTATCTGGAGCCGGCCACCGTGGCGTTTCCGGAAAAGTCCGACGTCGACAAGAACTTCGTCGCGGCCATGCACCAGCTCATGGAGTTCGGTCGCTATCCCGGTATCGCCACGCACGACGAAGTAATCATCGAGGAAGCGAAGCGCTTCGCCAAGGAGCGCAACATTGCGCCCGAGCGCTACGAATTCCAGATGCTGTATGGTGTGCGGCGCGACCTGCAGGAACGACTCGTGGCTGAAGGTTATCGTATGCGAGTATACGTGCCGTTCGGCACGCAGTGGTACCCGTATCTCATGCGTCGTTTGGCCGAACGCCCCGCGAATCTTGCCTTCATGACCGGCAACATCGTCAAGGAAATGATCGGCGGCAGTGGCTCCTCGGGCAGCTCTTCAAACGGCGCGCGGAACGGTCCGCGCAACGGGGCGCACTGAGCGCGCATGCGGGGCAGCACCTCCCGGCGGATCCGTCCAAGGGAGATGAGCGCACGCTCGGCGGCTATATGGCCGTCCATGCGCGACCCGCTGCCTTCGAAGGGGTCGACGGCGTCTCCTATTCCGCCGACATCCTCACCGATACCACCGGCGATCGGACCGCGCCGTGGGGCGCGTATCTGTTCTTCGTACGCTGGGCGCACGGCGAGCCGGAAGTGCAGGGACATCTTGAGACCGGATTTCTTCTCACCGGTACGAGCGAAGCTGTGGTACGTCACCAGCTGGGCGCCATGCAACTGGCGACCGTCAAGGCCACGCTCGATGGACTCATTCGTGGCGCCGGCCAGCCGACCGATGCGTGACGGTAAATCTGACGATGTTCGTCACTCCGTATGAGTGAACGCGAAGGCGTGGTGATGCAGGGCACCGGTGGCGTCTATCAAGTGCGCACCGACGACGGTGAGCTGTACGATGTGTCGCTGCGTGGACGGCTCAAACACGAGAGCGGACGCGAGGGGAAGCGCGATCCGGAGCGGGAAACGATGCGGCGTGTCGGCCGGCTCGACGGCGCGGCGCGTCCGCTGAAACTGGCCGTGGGCGATCGTGTCACGATCAACAGCGACGAAAGCGGCGCCTCATGGGCGATCGATCTCATTCATCCGCGGCGCAGCAAGCTGGCGCGACGCGCACCGGGCGGTGCCCGCGGGGAACGCGTGGTCGTGGCCAATCTCGATCAGGTGCTCGTCGTCTTCGCCGCGGCCAAGCCCGAGCCGCATCCGCGCATGCTCGACCGATTCCTCGTGATCGCCGAAGCGAACGGGCTCGCCGCGCGCGTCGTGATCAACAAGTGCGACCTCGCCCCCGAGGCCGAGATCCACAAGCGATTCGACGAGTTTGTGCGGGCCGGCTACCCGCTGCACCTCACCAGTGTCGCACTTGGCACCGGCCTCGAGGCGTTGCGCGACGAGGTGGGGGGGCGCAACTCGGCGCTTACCGGCCCGTCGGGCGTGGGCAAGTCATCGCTCATGAACACGCTCTTTCCGGGGCTCAATCTCCGCACCGCGGAAATCAGCGAGAGTGTCAACAAGGGACGTCACACCACCGTTGGTGCGGTATTGCACGCCCTGCCCGGAGGCGGCTTCGTGGCCGACACGCCGGGGCTGCGCGAGGTCGGGCTCTGGGGCATCAGCGTCGAGGAATTGGCCGCCTGCTTCCCCGAGATGCGACCAGTGCTCAACACCTGCCGCTTTGCCGACTGTACGCACCTGGTTGAGCCGGGATGCTCGATTCGCGACGCGCTGGCGAGTGGCGAAGTCAGTCGCGGTCGCTACGACAGCTTTATCAAGCTGCGGGAAGAGCTGACCGACGGGTCGGCCGATCCGTGGTAGCGGGCGGAAATCAGGCGAACTCGGCCTTGTGCATCTGCGGTGGGCGCAGCGGCGTAGCTGCATCAGACCACCATGACAATCGCCGCCATCGCCACCTATCCGCCGGTACCGCAGCGACTGTTCCTGCACGGGAACGCAGAGTACGTTGACCGCGAGAGGATTGCGCGACGTCACCTGCGCTTCGACAGGAATTTCATTCCGCCTGTGAATTCTTCGCCTGCCGCTGATGCGGACGATCTGTCACTTGTTTCCGCCATGGCTGGTGGAGACGAGTCCGCGGCGTCCGTGCTGTACGATCGGCACAGTGCCGTGATGTACGGGCTCGCACTGCGCATGGTCGGCGAAGCCGCCGACGCCGAGGAAGTGGTGCTCGATGCGTTCGCGCAGGCGTGGCGCGATGCAGCGCGATACGATTTGACACGCGGCACAGTCGTGGGATGGCTGACCACGATTACCCGGACGCGGGCTTTGGATCTCATTCGTGCGAGGGGACGTCGTGCGCGGATGACGGAGTCGGCCGGCACGCAACTCGACGAGCCGGCGGCTATGGGTGAGGGCTTTCGCAGTCCAGACGCTGGGATCGATGAAGCGGATCGCGCGTTGGCGGTGGCCAGCGCGCTCAACGAACTTCCCATGGCGCAGCGACGCGCGATCGAGTTGGCATTTTTCGAAGGACTGACTCACCCGGAAGTTGCGGAACGACTGCGTGAACCGCTCGGCACCGTGAAGACCAGAATCCGGTTGGGCATGCACAAATTGCGCGACATGTTGTCGGGACTGGCGACGGAGGGCGTGACATGACGGCGATGAATATCGACGCGGTGCGTGATCTGGCACCCGGCTTCGTTATGGGCACGCTCACGCCCGACGAACTCGCGCAATTCAACACGGCCATGCAGGATCCCGCCGTCGCCACGGAGCTTGCACCCGAGATCGACGCACATCGCGCCGCCGTCGAGTTTCTGGCGACGGAGCATGCGGTCGCGCCGCCGACGGCGCTGCGACAGCGTCTCGTTGCACGGATCGCCGCTGAAGCCGCGGCAGCGTCCGACGACGATGCGATGCCGGCACCTACGGATTTTCCGCTGCCGTTCCGCGCGCCGGGTCAGGCGGAGTACGCACGGCCGGCCGCGCCACGAACCGGTCGCCCTGCCGCACCGCCACGGGCGTCCTTCGTTCCGCCGCAAACGATCGTCCACCGTGGTTCGCGCGCGCCGTGGATCGGCATGGGAATGCTCGGCGTTGCCCTCGCGGCATCCGTGGTCTTTGCCGTCGATCTCAGCAACAAGATCGGCGAGCTCGAAGGCATGGTCGTCAAAACCGAAGCCTTGCTCAAGCGCAGCGAAACGCAGCTGGCCGAGCGTAATGCGACCATGAACACGTTGACGGAAGCCGGTGCCGATCTGCTGCTGGTGCAGCTCGCGCCGTCGCAGCCGCGCGGACCCGGCATTCAACTGTTCTGGAACGTCAAGAGCGGCACGGCGGTCGTGCACGCCACCGGGTTGCGTCAGGTCGCTGACAATCGCACGTACGTCCTGTGGATGATCCGGGACGGCACGCCCGTGTCGGTCACGCTCTTCAAGCCGGACGAGAACGGGGAGCGCACGCTCAACGGGATCGAACTGCCCAAGAACACGCAGGGCGTCGCGGCGTTTGCCGTGACCGAAGAGCCGGCGCAAGGCTCACCTCAGCCGACGATGACGCCCTTCTTGATCGGGACCGTCACCGCGCCGCAGTAGTCGAGGTATTGGACGAAGCAGCCGGCCTGACGCTACGCAGCACTCTTACTTGCTGCGCAGCGTGCCCAGTCCGCCGTCCACGCCGTAGCACTGCCCTGTCACCCAGCTCGCTTCGGGGCCCAGTAGCCACGCCATCAGATTAGCCACGTCCTCCGGTTCACCCAGCCGGCCCAACGCGTGCATGCTGCGCGAGGCCTCGGAGGCCGCCGGCGAGGCCGTGATGCGCGCAGCGAGCGGCGTCTTGACCAACCCCGGTGCGACCGCGTTCACGCGTAAGCCGCGTGAGGCGTAGGTGGCCGCTGCCGACAGAGTAAGTCCGAGTACGCCACCCTTGGCCGCCGCGATGGCTTCGTGGTTCGCGAGCCCTATGCGGGCCGCGGCCGTGCTGCATAACACCACGCTGCCGCCGCCGGTCATCACGCGACCCGCGCTGCGCACCGTCGCAAAGGCGGTGGTCAGATTCGACGCGATCGTCGCCTGAAACTCTTCGGCCTTGGTGAGATGCGCCGGCTTGAGAATCAACGAGCCGACGCAGTTCGCGATCCCATCCAAGCGCCCCGCCGCTGTGACCGCGAGATCGGTCACACGATCGACCTCGGCGAAATCGGTGGCATCGGCGACCGCGTACCGTGCGCCGAGTTCGGTCGCGAGGGCGGCGAGCGCGTCTTCTCGGCGGCCCACGAGAAAAAGCGTGGCGCCTGATGCGGCGAGCTTGCGGGCCAGCGCGGAACCGATGCCGCCGGTCGCGCCAAGTATGAGGTAGGACGGTGCAGAAGTCATACCCGCCCAACTATCGGTCGCGCGGGCCGGTTCCCGCGCGCAGACCGGCCAGGCAGCGATCTACTATGGTGACAACCGCGAGCGCACCCACGCGCCCGCCGACTGTGTGAAGAAGATCCGGTCGTGCAACCGACTGCGGCGTCCCTGCCAGAACTCGATTTCCTGCGGCACGATGCGGAATCCGCCCCAATGCTCGGGCAGCGGGATCTCCACGCCCTCGAATTTTGCCGTGTTGCCGGCCATCGCGGCCTCCAGCGCTTCGCGTGAGGGCAGGGTGCTGCTCTGGTGCGACGTCCAGGCACCGATCTGACTGGCGACTGGTCGCGAGTGGAAGTACTCCGCCGACTCGGCGCGCGACACGCGTTGCACCGCTCCCGCGATGCGCACCTGTCGCTCGAGCTCAGGCCAGAAGAAGCAAAGCGATGCGGCCGGATTGTCGGCCAACTCACGACCCTTGCGGCTGCGATAGTCGGTGAAGAACACAAAGCCGCGCGCGTCGACACCCTTGAGCAGCACCATACGTGCCGACGGATACGCATCGGGCGTGGCCGTGGCGAGACACATCGCGTTCGGTTCCAACACCTCGGACTTCACGGCTTCATCGAACCACTTCGTGAATTGCACGATCGGATCCGCGTCGACGTGCGATTCGTCAAGGGTCGCGCTGGAGTATTCGGTGCGGATATCGGCGATGGACATCGGTTTTTGGCTGGACGTGAATTCGCGTGAGCGACTTGGTAGTATCAGGGTTCGTAAGCTCTGACGACAAGCGCGATAAACGCGCTCCGAATTTTTGACTCCATGAAGACTCTACGCATGCCCGAAACGGTTCGTGCCCTGCACATCGACGTCTACGCCGATGTGGTCTGCCCTTGGTGCTGGATTGGTGAGCGTCGACTGCAGCGCGCGCTCGCTGAACATCAGGATCTCGATGTTACTCTGGCGTGGCGCCCGTTTCAGCTCGATCCGACCGTGCCGCCCGCCGGTCGCGACTGGCAGGAGGTCGTGGAGCAGAAGTTCGGCGGCGCTGCGCGTGCGGCGGAGATGTTCGCGCAAGTCGCCAAAGCCGCCTCCGCCGACGCTGTCACGTTCCATTTCGACCGCATTTCGCGTGCGCCGAACACGGTACGTGCGCATGCACTGCTGTTGCATGCCGCCTCGGGTGGTCGGCAGTGGCAGCTGGCAGAGGCGTTGTTTTCCGCCTACTTCCACGACGGCCGCGACATTGGCGACGTAGCCACATTGCGCGCGATCAGCGAAACGCAGGGCCTCGACGGTGCCGAGGTTGAAATGATGCTGCTCGAGGGTCGTTACGACCTCGACATTCAGCAAAGTCAGCGGGACGCGGCGAGACTGGGAGTGCGCGGCGTGCCGTTTGTGGTGGTGGACAACCGTTTTGGTATCAGCGGCGCGCAGCCCGAAGCGATCTTCCGGCAGGCCATCGCCCAGGCGATGCACCGCGACAAGTGAGGAAGCTAGCGCTTGGTCGGTGAGACGGCGTCGTTCCACGACGCCGTGACGGTGATTCGCATCCCTTCGGGCGTACGCACGAAGACGCGCGTGGACACGCCGGTAAGCGTATCGCCGGGTGTCGGCACGCCGATGTAGCGGTAGTAGCCGTAGACAACACCGGGCGCGATCGGAGCGACACGCATCTCTCGCACGATTAGCGTGTCGGGCCAGGCGTTGTCGGTGATTCCCGGCCAGCCGGCATAGCCGGTCTCGAGCGAAGTCGGCGAATGACGTACGAGCCGCTCGGTGTGCACGTACGTGGCGAGATAGCGCGGTTTGTCGCGTGTGTGAATCGCGGCAATGTTCTCTCGGAAGGTTGCCAGCGCATCCGATGAGTCCTGCGCGGCGGTGTATTGCGCAGGCGGCGCCGACGCGCGACGCACAGGCGCGGCGGATGCCGACTGCGCGTCAATGGCACGCGGCATGAGCACACCGAGCGGGACGGCAACGATGGCCAACAGGTACGCGCGACCAGCGATCATGCGCAACGCGTGCGACGGTGCGGGTGCATACATGGTGCGGGGCCTCGGCGAGTGTACGGAACGAAGAAAGACCGCGGCGGTGCGCGCGACCCGCTACACCTCGATCAGCGGCAGCGGCGCGCGCGGATACTGGTCGGGCACGCCCTCGAACGGATCGCCCGCGAGCGGCGCACCGTCCGGCGTTTCCAGCACGAAGCCCGCGTCTTCGATCATGCGCAGATCGTCGCGAGCCGTCTGCCCCTGCGTGGTGAGATAGTCGCCCACGAAGATCGAGTTGGCTGGATAGAGCCCCATCACCTGCATGCTGCGCAGATGCACTTCGCGTCCGCCACTGATGCGGATCTCCTGCGTGGGCAGCAGCAGGCGATAGAGCACGAGAATGCGTAGGCAGCGGCGCGGGTCGAGTTCGTTGCGCCCTTCGAATGACGTGCCGGGCACCGGAATGAGAAAGTTCACCGGCACGCTCTTCACGTCGAGTTCGCGCAACGACATCGCCAGATCGATGACGTCGTCGTCGCTCTCGCCCATCCCCAAGATGCCGCCGCTGCACGTTTTCATGCCGGCATCCTTCACGGCCTGCACGGTATTCACGCGATCTTCGAACGTATGCGTGCTGACGATCTCCGGCGTGTAATTCGCCGACGTGTTGAGATTGTGATTGATCGTCTCCACGCCGGCGTCCTTGAGCCGCTGCACCTGTTCGGCGTTGAGCAGGCCGAGACAGGCACAGATCTTGAGATCGTGCTTGGCGCGTACCGCCTTCACCGCATCGAGGACCTTGCCGAACACCGTCTCGCCCGGTGCACGGCCGGAAATGACCATGCACAGCGTCCCCGCCTTGAGTGATGCGGCGCGGTCGGCGGCTTCCATGATCTTGTCCTGCGCCATCATCGGGTACTTCTCGATCTCGGCGGCGGAGATCTTGGACTGCGAGCAATAATTGCAGTCTTCCGGGCAGAGTCCGCTCTGCGCATTGAGCAGGAAGTGCAACCGCACCCGATTGCCCCACGC
>JBBQSM010000052.1:0-25369 GCA_038234895.1 Gemmatimonadales bacterium | reverse complement strand
CCACGGGTCCACCGAATGGGAGTTCTTGAGTCCTGTGAGCATCAGACGCGTGCACGGAAAGGCCGCCGATCCCATCTGGATTCCCCCGGACTGGCACTACGTCGAACTGGCCGAGCGCGAGGGGTTGCAGTTGGCCCGACTGCAGCGCGGCATTCCCGTGCGCTTGCAGGATGGACGGATGTTGACCGTACGCGGCGCAACGATCGCGTTGGCACCCGCAGAGGGACGGCCCGCCGCACCGCTTCCGCCCGACGAGGAGATCGTGTTCGACGACACCCTTTACATCCCGCCGTTCGGGACGCAGCAGCGGCGTATCGATGGCATACTTGGAGCGTACAAGTTGGATCTCGGCGACGGATACCTGCTGCATGGAACGCCGGACGAGCAGACGATCGGTACGGCAGCAACACACGGCTGCTTCCGTCTTCGCGCCACCGACCTCTCATTTCTCTACGAGCACGTACGGATCGGCACGCCCGTCTTCGTCTATTGAAGAGCACCGCCGCGCGCGCAGCGATGAGATGACACCGCGGCGTCATTCGTCGCGGAAAACGCGCGATTCACCAGCACAGATTTGCTGCGTCAGGCATTTGTGGAACCGTGCTTGCAGAAAGAACGGTGCTCACGACATGATGTCGCGATTGTTCGCGGCGTCCGGCACAGCGTGCACCCGCTCGTCCATTCGCGGGCTCATTCGCGCGAACGTGATAGCTGAAGCAGCGCGCTTGACTGCCGTATTTCCGTTCCGTCAAGACCGGGAGGTTATCCATCATGTATCACACTCATTCTGGTAATCACGCCGATTCGAGAGGCGCGTCGCAAAGCGGACGCGGACTCGCCCGCACGATCGCCTGCGTCATCACGATGGCATCACTGGCGGCATGTGCGAGCCGACCCATTCCGCCCGGACTCGGCGTGCCGTGGGGTGCGACCGTCAAGTCGATCGTTGCGAATCCGCAGCAGGCGGATGGAAAGCTGGTGACCGTGAGCGGTGAAGTGAACCGTATTTTCGGCCCCCGATGGTTCTCCGTCGGAGGCGAAGGATTCGATGGTGGCGAGGAGCTGCTGGTGGTCGGAACGTCGAGCATTCCTGCGTTGGTGAATTCGTTGGCCGATTCCGGTCGCATCGCGAACGATCTGGTACAAGTGACCGGCCGTGTGCGCTTTTTCGATCGCGTCGCGCTGGAGAAGGAAATCGGCGAAGATCTCAACGGGGACTGGTGGCGACCGTACGAGCAGAAGCCCGTCGTCGTCATGACTGACCTTGCGGTGACGTCGCGAGTGGATGTGGTCCCGGTCGTTGCCGTGCCGGTGCCTGTGCCGTCGCCGATGCCGATTGCGACGCTACCGATTACCGACGGACTCCTGATCATCAGTGCGCCGAATCGTGCTGCACTGGTGGGACGGACCGTTGCGCTCTTCGATGTGAAGGTGCAGACGGTGGTCGGGAAACGTACGTTCTGGGTGGGACCCGATCCGACTCAGCAGATGTTCGTGGTTGCGGATTCCAGCATGCCGAACCTGGATCGGCTGCAGGTTGGACAGACCATTTCCATCGCCGGCGTCGTTGAGGCGATGCCGAGCGATCTGTCATCGGTTCGCTCGGCGTGGAGCCTGAGTTCAGCGAATGAATCGACCATGGCGCGCGAGGCCGTGTACCTGCGGGCAACTGCAATGTCCGTGCACCGCTCGTCGGCGCAGGGCGCAGCGAGCGACACGCGAATCAAGGTGGAAAAGGAGGACGAACGCTAACGCGCGCGTGACGTTCTCGGATGCACCCGCAGATGATCGAACGGGGGAAGCGGCGAAGATAGCGCACTACTTATTTCTCTCGCCGTTTCCCCTCGTGCTCATGCTCGTGACCGTCGCCGGCTGGCAGGTAGCGGCTCAGCGGGATTCCAGATCTCGGATGAGCGTGTCCATCTCGTGGATTTCGCGCTCCTGCGCCGCAATGATGCTGTCGGCGAGGGAGCGGACCCGGGGATCCGTGATACGGGCGCGCGAGCTGGTGAGAATGGCGATCGAGTGATGCGGAATCATCGCCTTCATGTACGCGACGTCACCGATCGTTGCCTGACTCCGCGCGAGATACAGCGTGATCCCGAACAGCACGGCGGCGCCGCCGAAGATCGCGCGGTTGACCCGCTTGTTGCGGTACATGTCCTGCATGAACAGCAACATGACCACCGCCATCACCGCGCCCATGTAGAGTGCCATCAGAAATCGAGTAGTGGCGAAGCGCAAATGATCCGGCTCGTAGACCAGCGAGTACATCAGCAGGAACATGATCGACGTTGACGTGAGAATCATCACGGCAAACCGGGCGTAGGATGGGTGCATTCCTTCTCCATCGCAGTTCGTGGACGGCGTGGTGCGCCAAGCACACAGGTGGCACCGTTTATGCAACGGTGTGCGTGCTCCGCCGTCACCACACGCGCGGCAAGGGGTACCTCGACCCACACCAGACGATCCTGGAGACGCCGATGGCCGCGTGTTCGTTCGTCCGCAAGAACAGCTCCATGTGCCGTCCGTGAGTGTCGCACTGCGGCAGGCAGCGGCGGCGGCCGCGCCTGTCTCGCCGCTCGCCGATGCCGATCTGGTATTGCGCACGTTCGAGGGAATGTGGCGCGCATCGCTCTCGCGCGTGCCGTACCTCACCGTGGGACTGCTGGTGATGATCGTGTTTTACGTACTCGGCCGCATCGTGCGCCGGGGCGCCCGCGCCGCCGGCGCGCGCACGAGACTCGATCCGCTGCTCGCCAACCTCGTGGGACGACTCTCAGTCATGCTGCTCACGGTGCTGGGCGTCTTTGTCGCTGCGGTGATCGTGGGTCCGACGTTCCGGCCCGGGGATCTCGTCGCGGGCCTTGGCATTTCTTCCGTCGCGATCGGCTTCGCCTTCAAGGACATTCTGCAAAATTTCTTTGCGGGCATTCTGATTCTGTTCCGCAAGCCGTTCGTGGTCGGCGACCAGATTCGCTTCAAGGAATTTGAGGGGATCGTCGAAGACATCAACACCAGATCGACGCGCCTGAAAACGTACGACGGCGAACGCGTGGTGATCCCGAACGGCGACATCTACACCAGCAGCATCGTCGTGCGTACGGCGTATCCGACGCGTCGCGTGCAGTTCACCGTCGGTATCGGCTATCCCGACTCGATCGAAGCGGCCCGCCAGACGATCCTGCGGGTCGTGTCGGCAGCGGAGGGCGTGATCTCCGATCCCGGGCCGTGGGTCTACGTCGAGGCGTTGGCCGCATCCTCCGTGAACTTCACGGTCTACTTCTGGACGGACGCCCATCAAGCGACCGTGCTGCGCACGCGCGACCGCGTGGCCACGGCGATCAAGCTCGCGCTGGACTCGGCGGGTATCGACATGCCGTTCCCCCACACCGTCCTCTTGTTTCACGACCAGACCGGTCGCCGCGAGGGTGATCGCACGCCTTCGTTACCGGCCTCGGCGTCGGCCGACACATGAGTCGCCCCGGATCTGGAGCGGTGACCGGTCGGTCTTGGCGCGTCGTCGGACTGGCACTGCTGCTCGTGACCCTTCGCCCGTCGACCGGCAGTGCCCAACCGATGCCCACGACAGATTCGTTGTCGGCAGCGCTCGGCGCAGCAATCGCGAGCGCCGCGCGCAACTCCCGCAGCGCGTCACGGGATGGCGCTGCGGCGGCGAGCTTGCGTGCCCTGTACCGGCACGCGGGGGATCGGCTGCTGTGGCTCTCCGACACCGGAGACGACGGGCGCTCCACGGCCGCCGGCAGCGTCGCGCGCTCGCGCGCGGGGGAGGACCGACTCCAGGCCCTGCTCGACGCGCTGGGCGACGCGTCCACACAGGCGCTGGACGTGGAGCGTTACAAGTTGGCGTCGCTCGCCGCCATGCTGACACGTACCCGCACGGAGTCGTCGGCGGCGGCGCGCGCCGAGGCCGACGTCCGCCTGACGGCGGCCTACGTCGCGTTCGGCACCGACGTGCTGACCGGCCAGGTGGACCCGGCACGCGTGTCGCCGGCGTGGCACATCGACCCGGCACAGGCAGATGTCGACGCGAAGCTGGCCTCGACGCTCGCGGCCCCGGACGCGCGTGCGGCATTTGCCGCGCTGCGGCCACAGGATGCGTCGTATGCGGCGTTGATGACCTCACTGGCGTCGTATCGTCTTCGCGTGAGCCGAGGTGGTTGGCCACAGGTCCCCGACGCAGGGGTAGTTTCGCCGGGCGACACGGTGACGGCGGGTTTCGCGAGCGCGGTGCTCGCGCGCATGTACGCCGAGGATTACGCGGACGCCAAGACGACGCTCCGGCCCGCGTCAGGACGCGCTGCGCCGGGCCGGACCGCCTCGACCACCGATGCGGGAACCGATGCGGGCACCGATGCGGGCACCGATGCGGGCACCGGGACGGCGGTGCTCTACGACAGCGTCCTGTCGAACGCCGTGCGCGAATTTCAGCGACGTCATGCGCTCGCGGTCGACGGAATCATTGGGCCGGCGACCCGCCGGTCGATGAACCGGCCCGCCAACGACCGGCTGCGGCAGATTGCAGCCAACCTTGAGCGTCACCGCTGGCTGCCGCGCGATCGCGGCGATCGATACGTGATCGTCAACGTACCGGCGTACCGCTTGCGCGCCTTCGACGGCGGGCGCGAGGTGCTGCAGATGAACGTCGTGGTCGGTGCCGAGTACCGCGGCCGCTCCACGCCGGTGTTTAGCGATTCGATGACCTACGTGGTGTTCCGCCCGTACTGGAACGTCCCGAACGGCATTGCCGCCCGCGAACTCTGGCCCAAGCAGCGCGCGGACCCCAGCTATTTCTCACGCAACCGTTACGAGACCGTCCAGGCCAGCTGGGGCACGTATGTGCGACAGAAGCCGGGAGGCGCGAACGCGCTGGGGTTGGTGAAGTTCATCTTCCCGAACGATTTCGCGATCTACTTGCACGACACGCCGTCGCAGTCGCTGTTCGCGGAGCGCATGCGCGCGGCCAGCCACGGTTGCATTCGTGTCGAGCATCCGGACGCGCTGGCGCACTTCGTCCTGGGATGGGACCCCGACCGCATTCGCGCGGCCATGCAGACCGGGCCGGACAATCAGCGCGTATACCTCGACGCGAAGCTGCCGGTGTATATCGTGTACCTCACCGCGTACGCGAGCGACGGCCGCGTGCAGTTCGCCGACGACATCTACGATCGCGACGAGGCTCTCATGCGCGCCGTCGAGGCGGGCGCCATGCCCACGGACAACGCCCGCCGTGCGATGGCGGCATTGGAGCGCGAACAGGCCACTCTCCGGAGTAGCGGCTCCGTTCGTTAAGGCGCGACGAGCCGGCTTCTGCCAAGCACTTTGCGCTATAAAGCTAGTCGATATATACTTCCGGAGTAGCGATACACATCGCGACACATCGCGACACACGTCGCGTCGGCCCGCCGGCGGCCGTGCACGACTTTTCCGCTCCTGCGTATCTCGGCCATGCCCCTCCCCTCCCCCGACTTCCTCGACCTCCAGACCGCGCTCGCCGGCGAATACTCGCTGCAGCGCGAACTCGGACGCGGCGGCATGGGGATCGTGTACCTCGCGCGCGACGTGCAGTTGGACCGCGACGTGGCCATCAAGACACTGCCCTCGCATCTCGGGCAAACGGCCAACTCGCGCGATCGCTTCCTGCGCGAAGCGCGCACGGCCGCCGGATTGTCGCATCCGCACATCGTCCCGATTCATCGGGTGGGCGAGGCGGGCGGGTTCGTCTTCTTCGTGATGAGCTTCGTGGAAGGGGAAACACTCGGCGAACGTTTACGTACGCGGGGCCCGCTTCCGCCGGCCGAGGCCAATCGCGTGATGCGTGAAGTCGCGTGGGCGCTGGCATACGCGCACGGGCGCGGCATCGTGCACCGCGACATCAAGCCGGACAACATTCTGCTGGAAGCGGCAACGGGTCGCGCGCTGGTCACCGATTTTGGGATCGCGCACGGTGGCGCGCAGCACGGGGCGCACGACGGCGCGGCCGGCTATCCCGATACACTGATGGGCACTGCCAACTTCATGAGCCCAGAACAGGCGGCCAGCGGACCGGTAGACGGCCGCAGCGATCTGTATGCGCTGGGCGTCGTGGGCTATCTGGCGGTGAGCGGTCGTCTACCGTTCGAGGCACCGAACGTGCCCGCATTGCTCGTGCGGCAGGCCACGGAATCACCGCCTGCGGTCGCGCGTGTGGCACCGGGACTTCCGCCAACGCTCGCGGCCACGATCGACCGCTGCCTCGCCCGGGATCCTGCAGCACGCTTTCCCGATGGCGAGGCAATGGCGGCCGCGCTCGCGCCAACTAACGACGCACGTCCCGCGCTGCCGCCGACGCTGCGCGCGTGGCTCGCCGCGCGCAATCCGCTGCTCGTGCCGTACATGGGATGGTCGGCACTGTTCGGTACGCTCGCGACGGCCAATCTCGTGGCGTGGGTAACCGGAAACCGTCCCGCCGGCTTCGGAGACATTCCGCTCCTTGCAAGCATCGCCGCGCTCCCGTTGCTGCCGATCGTCGGCTTCCACCTCAACCAGGCGCGTCGGCAGTTTCTCACCGGACACACGCTCGCCGACCTGCGCACGGCGCTCGACATCGCACGACGTGAACGCGCCGAAACGGAAGCCGTCTCCCGCGAAGGAGAACTGCGCGGCCCGCGGCGCGCGCTGCGCGTGTTCACGGTCCTCTCCGCAGCATGGCTTGCGGCCACCTTCGCGCTGCTGATCTCTGGGAATATCCACGAGAACCGCCCTGGTCCCACGATATTCGGTATTTCGGCCACCGTTTTCTTCATGATGACGCCGGTGTTCAGCACCCTGCTGCTCGGCGCCATCAGCAACGCCCTCGACGTCCCGTTCATTCCGGCGGGCCTGCGCAACCGGTGGCAGACCGGTATTCGCGACAGCCTCTGGAACAGCCGCGCAGGGCAGTGGTTGGCGCGCAAACTCGGCGCCCCCGAACAAACGCGCGCGTTAGGCGGCGGTGTCTTCCGCCCGACCGAAGTTGCGCTCGGACTTGCCGCGTCGGATCTGTACGACGCGCTGCCGAGCGCGTATCGCGAAGGTCTTGAAGAGCTGCCCGCGATCGTGGCATCGCTCGAGGCCAAGGCGGCGGCCGCCCGCGCGGAGCTCGACGTGGTGGCCTCACTGGCGCCCCCGGGATCCGACGGTGCCGACGCACTCGCACGACGGCGCGACGCCGCGTCGGCGCAACTGTCCGCGACTGTTGCCGCACTCGAGGGCATTCGGTTGGATCTGCTTCGACTGCACGCCGGCACAAACGATCTGGCCCCGCTTACCACGCTGATCGACGCCGCGCGCGAACTCGGCAAGGACGTGAACCGGCTGTCCGCGGCGCAGCGTGAGGTCGACGACGCGCTCGCGCGACGCTAGCGGGAACGAGCGACAACGACAGCTACGCGCACGCTGCGCGCACTACCAGTGAACGCCGCCGTGCCCCGAGGCACTGCACCCAACGGGCTGCACAGTGCCTCGATGCACAGCGCACAACAAGCTGCGCAGAAGCTGCTCAGCAGCAGCTACTCACCAGCTACTCACCAGCTACTCAGCAGCTAAGCGGCAGACGTGTCGTCGCTGGGACTGTCATGCGTTTGACGCGCGGCTTCCTTGGCGAGTCGTGATTTCTCGCTCTGCTTCTCGGCATCGTCATGCTGCTCGCGATGCTCGAACAAACGGTCCTTGCCGACATCGTCATGCCGCGCAATCTTGGCCGCGTCATGACCGGGGCCGGGACCATGCTTCACGTCGGCAGCCTTCGCATCGTCAGCCGCGTGGTCCAGCTTTTTGTCGCTCGCGTCGTGCTTATAGCCGCTCTTTTCGTCGCTCATCACTGACTCGCTTGTTGTGGGAGGCCCGGGCCTGCTGCGTTGGCCGGATCCACCTGCGTAGCGCAACACTCGTGCCCGCCCGTCTTACGGCGTCTAGATCGATCGCGCGCGGGAGACTGCGACCACCGGTGCGCGATCAGAAGTCACGCAGCACCCGCAAAAACTGCGCGCCGTAGCGGTCCAGCTTCGCCTCGCCGACGCCGGGTACCTGCAACAACTCCCGGTCGTTCGACGGGCGTCGCGCGACCATCTCCAGCAGCACCTTGTCGCCAAAGACGATATACGGCGGAACTCCGCCCTCCGCCGCCAACTCGCGCCGCAGCGCACGCAGCGACTCGAACAGCTCCAGCTCCGACTCGTTGAGCGAGTCCACATCGAGTCCGCGCGACGCACGACTGCCGGTCGATGTCTTGGCCCCACCGCCGAGCCCAAAGCGACGGCTCCGTCCCGTGCCTATCTGCGACGCCACCAACTCCGCGATCCGCACGTCGATGCGCTGACCGCTGCAGACGTCGCACGAGGAGGCGCATGGTCCGATCACTTCGTCGAAATGCGCCACGATCGCCTGATGCCGGCATCGCGTCTGCTCGACCAGGTCGAATAGCGACACGGTCGCGCGGCGCGTGCGCTCGCGTACGGCTTCGTCATCGAGGCCATCGAGAAACCGTTCGTGCAGCTTCACGTCGGCCCACGAATAGAACAGCACGCAATCGCTGGGCAATCCGTCACGTCCGGCGCGACCGATCTCCTGATACCACGACTCGATGTCCTTGGGCAGGTCGCGATGAATAACGAAGCGCACGTTCGACTTGTCGATCCCCATACCGAACGCCACGGTCGCCACGACCACGTCGCAGTCATCACGCTGAAACGCATCCTGATTGCGCGCACGTTCCTCGGGGTCGAGCCCGGCATGGTACGGCAGCGCGCGCACGCCATTGGCGACAAGAAACTCCGCCGTCTGGTCCACGCCCTTGCGACTCTGGCAGTACACGATGCCGCTCTCGCCGGCGTGGGCGCGCACGAGCGCAAGAATTTCCGTGCGTGTGTTGCCCCCCTGCCCCTTTTTGCGCGTCGCGATCTGCAGGTTGGGGCGAAAGAATGACCCCTTGAAACCGGCGGGCTTGCGCATGCCGAGCTGTCGCAGAATGTCGAGCGCCACGCGTCGCGTCGCCGTCGCCGTCAGCGCCAGCACCGGCACGTCGAGCTGTTCCTTGAGTCCCTGCAAACGCCGATACGACGGGCGGAAGTCGTGCCCCCACTGACTGATGCAATGCGCTTCGTCGACCACCAGCAGCGAGATGGGACAGTCGCGTACGAAATCGCCCAGATAGCCATCGAGGGCTTCGGGGGCGAGGAAGACCAGTTCGTACGCGCCGTTCCGAAAGGCGTCCATGCGGGCACGTCGTTCCTCGGGCGAGAGCGTCGAGTTGATGGCGGCCACGGTGAAGCCAAGCCCCGCCACGGCGTCGACCTGGTCCTTCATCAGCGAGATCAAGGGCGAGATGACCAGCACGGTCCCCTTGAGCAGGCGCGCCGGCAGCTGATACGTCAGCGACTTGCCCGCGCCCGTGGGCATCAGCGCGATGCAATCCTTTCCAGCGAGCACGGCGTCGATGACTTCGCGCTGACCTGGGCGGAATTCGTCGAACCCGAACACGTCGCGCAGGACCTGTTCGGGGGTGCGTACAGTGGTGGCGAGCGGTTCGGGCAAGGATCGGGCGTGTGATCGGAACGTGTCGCGTGCGCGGGTGCCCGCGGTCGATGCGACCGGGCGGTTCACACAACGTAATCAACGTGCGTGCCGACCCGCCCTATCCCCCCGCCATCGCCCCCACGATCAGCAGCGGTTCCCGGCCCTCCGCGACATTCGGAGGGAGCAGGGTATCGGGCGACTCGAGCGAGAGATCCTGCGAGCAGGCGAAGAACCGCACAAACGCACGACGCTGCCGCGAAACCTGATCACGCATCGTACCGCGCAGCATCGGATACTCGGCCTCGAGCGCGTCGAGCACAGTGCGCACGGTCACCTCGCCGTCGACATGCGCCGTGACCTCGCCGCCGACCCGCGCGAGCGCGCGGAGCGGTGACGGGAGCACGACCCGGATCGCCCTGAGCGCCGCGGCCTCTGGCAGCGGCGCGCTCACGACAACGTCTGCACTTCGACGGACAGGACCGGCGGCAGATCATGCACGATGGTGTCCCAGTGGTCGCCCGCGTCGCTGGATACGTACACCTGCCCACCCGTAGTGCCGAAATACACGCCGCACGAATCAAGCGTGTCCACTGCCATCGCATCGCGCAGCACGTTCACGTAGCAATCCTGCTGCGGCAAGCCGTTGGTCAGCGCTTCCCACTCGTTGCCACCGCTGCGACTGCGATAGACGCGCAGTTTGCCATCGGGAGGGAAATGATGCGCATCGCTGGTGATCGGCACCACGTAAATGGTCTCCGGTTCGTGCGCGTGCACATCGATGGGAAAGCCGAAATCGGTGGGAAGATTTCCGCTGACCTCGTGCCACTGGTCGCCGCCGTTGTCGCTTCGCATGACATCCCAGTGCTTCTGCATATACAATCGCTGCGGATTGGACGGGTGCATGGCGAGCCGGTGCACGCAGTGTCCCACTTCGGCATCACGATCGGGGATCTCACCGGAGCGGAGGCCTTTATTGATCGGCGTCCAGCTCACGCCACCATCGTCTGTACGAAACGCCCCAGCGGCAGAGATGGCGACATAAATGCGGTTCGCGTTCGTGGGATCGAGCAGAATCGTGTGCAGACACATGCCGCCGGCTCCGGGCTGCCACTGCGATCCCGTGCCGTGCCCGCGCAGTCCCGACAACTCGGCCCAACTCGCGCCGCCATCAGCCGATTTGAAGAGCGCCGCATCTTCAACCCCGGCGTACACCACATCGCGCTCTGTCAACGACGGCTCGAGATGCCAGACCCGCTTGAATTCCCAAGGATGCGGCGTGCCGTCGTACCACATGTGCGTTCCAGCGATGCCGTCGTACGTGAATGTGTTGTCCACCGCGTTCCACGTGCGGCCGCCGTCATCCGAGCGCTGAATAAGCTGCCCGAACCAACCCGACGATTGTGACGCGTACAGCCGGTCGGGATCGACGGGTGACCCCTTGATGTGATACATCTCCCAACCTGGGAAATGTGGTCCGTCCACGGTCCACGATTTGCGCGCACCATCCGACGTGAGGATGAAGGCCCCCTTTCGCGTTCCGACCAACACACGTACTCCGCTCATAGCCGACTCCCAGAGACAAAGTTATCGCAAGTATACCTGCCACGGCTGCAACCGCTATATCAACGATTTGACTCTTTCTCCCTCCGGAAATCATCGTGGGACCACATGACGACGGTACCAGTCTGAACAGGAGCGTCCCAGCCGCACTCAACGCCCAGGAGCGGAGACGCTACGGTCGTCACCTGTCGCTGCCACAGGTCGGGAGTGAGGGGCAGTTACGGCTCAAGTTGGCGCGCGTACTCATTGTGGGCGCCGGCGGACTTGGCGCGCCAACAGCGCTCTACCTGGCAGCAGCTGGCGTCGGGACGATTGGGCTCGTGGACAACGACGTGGTTGACGCCTCGAACCTGCAGCGACAGCTACTTTACGGCACGAGCGATGTGGGCCGGCGCAAACTCGACGCTGCCCGCGACCGGCTGCACGAACTCAATCCGAACGTGCATGTGAAGCTGCATGCCGATTGGCTTACGTCGTCCAACGCGATGGCGCTCGTGCCCGCGTACGATGTCGTCATCGACGGCGCTGACAACTTCGCCACACGCTATCTCGTGAATGACGCATGCGTGCTGTCAGGCATTCCCAATGTGCACGGATCCGTCTTCCAGTTCGACGGGCAAGCGTCGGTCTTCGCGACCGCAGATGGTCCCTGCTACCGCTGCCTGTATCCGGAACCGCCACCACCGGGCATGGTGCCCAACTGCGCCGAGGGCGGGGTGCTGGGCGTACTACCCGGCCTTGTGGGCACCATACAGGCCACCGAAACGCTGAAGCTGTTGCTCGGCATCGGCGAAACGCTCGCCGGACGTCTGCTCATGATCGATGCCCTGTCGATGCAATTCACCAGCGTTCGTATTTCGCGCGATCCGGCATGTCCCGCCTGCGGTACTCGCACGCTCACGCAGCTCATCGACTACGACGAGTTCTGTGGCGTGCCCGGTCCGGGTTCAGAGGTGCTCCACGACCCTGTGCCGGAGATCGAGCCCGTACAGTTGCGCGAGCGACTGGTGCGTGGCGACGACTTCGACCTCCTAGATGTGCGCGAACCCCACGAGGCTGCGGTGTCACACATTCCCGGATCGCGATTGATTCCGCTCGCGACACTCGGCAACGCCACTCACACACTCGATCGTGAACGCGAACTCGTGTTGCTCTGTCACAGCGGCAAACGCAGTGCTGAGGCCGTGCAACAGTTGCGAGCCGCCGGTTTTTCGCGCGTGGCGTCCCTTGCCGGCGGCATGGTGCGTTGGCACGAAGAGATACCGTAGTCTGGCGATCCGTGCCCGCGCCTGAACTCGTCGGTGCGTGAGCACGGCGGCCGTATTGGCACGCCGTGCAGTTGGTGATTGGGCAGCTACCGCGGCAGTCGATCAGCGCGCCAGACTTGCCTCGAGGAAGCTCTGTGCGTCTGCCTCGCTCATCTGCCGGTAGCCAGGGGTCACGTTATCAAGCTTGCCGTCCTTCATCCACGCTTCGAGCTGGCCCACGAGATCGTAGAGCTGGTCGAAATCGTCCACCACGAAGAGCAGTGGCTGATAATGATCAATCTCGAAGTGCTGGTTGATCACCCACTCAAGCTGCAACGCGTAGCGCTGCACCGTCGATCCGTCGATGCTGTTGGCAAGTTCGCCGTACGACGAGAGTAGTCCTGAACCGTACGCCTTGACGCTGTTTGGCGCGGTGCCACGCATGAGTCCGAACTCGATGGTGAACCAGAAGAATCGCTGCAACGCGTTCTGAATGCTGGTTAGCCGTCGCAGCCGTTCCGAGCGATCACTGACCGAGCTGACCATCTCCGCCGCGAGATGTGCGCAGGCGCCGAATCGTACCAACGTCTCCGCGAACGCCGGGTCGGTGTGCATCGGCACATGACCCGCCAAGTCGTGAAAGATGTCGGGCTCTGGGAGGTAGTCGAGCGAGGCACCGTCGCGAATCGTGATGGTGGTGGGGAATTCCCGGCGGCTCAGGCAGTCGAAAAAATCGAACGCCGGTACGAACCCGCTGACCGCCTTGGCCCGGAATCCGGTACGTGGCGCCATGAACCGGTTGACGTCTTCAAGGCGCGGCACTCTGGTGAGGTCGAACGACAGCGTCGCCAGCCCATCGAGAAAGCGGGGGTTGGCGTATTGCGCCCAGCGGTCCTGCATGCGCGCATAGAGTCGACGCCAGGTATCGTGATTCTCGTCCGAGTAGAGCTCGTATGGCTGGCGGATGTACATCTCGCCATTGGCGACAGCTTGCTCGATGTACGGGGCCTTGGTGGTGGTCAGCCCCTCTCCGGCGATGGCTGGACTTCTATCAGTGAGCATATGCGCGGTGAATAAGCGTGAATTGTATTTCTGGAGTGGAACAAGCACGTTCTCAGTCGCCGGCCACGTACTCCCGCTCCGGAGTCAGCGCGATCGGCACCGAGCCCGTCATCCAGACTTTCAGGCGATCACTGAGCTGATGCGCGATGACATACGCGTTGGGGACCACAAACAGTGTAAGTAATGTAGACACCGCCAGTCCGCCGACCACCGCAATGGCGAGCGGCTGCATGAGCTCCGAACCTTCACCGATACCGAGTGCCAGCGGCAGCATACCGAGCAGCGTGGTCAGCGTGGTCATGAGAATCGGCCGCAGTCGCACCGCCCCGGCATCCACCACGGCGCGCATCAGCGGCGTGCCCAGGCCGCGATACTCCTCGATGTACTCAACCAACAGAATCGCGTTGTTGACCACGATCCCGGAGAGCAGAATGACGCCGAGCAGCACGGGCGCCGAAAGGTCCGTGTCGGTCATCCACAGCGCGATACCCACGCCGATCAGCGACAGCGGGATCGCGAGCAGGATGATCAGCGGGTTGATCAGGTTCTCATACTGCGTGGCGAGCACGACGAACACCAGAAAGACGGCAAGCGCCA
Organism: Gemmatimonadales bacterium; assembly: GCA_038234895.1. Taxonomy (GTDB): domain Bacteria; phylum Gemmatimonadota; class Gemmatimonadetes; order Gemmatimonadales; family Gemmatimonadaceae; genus Gemmatimonas. The sequence goes on along the minus strand of JBBQSM010000052.1, from coordinate 11,348 downwards.
TAACAATGGCGAGCTGTTGGTTGTTTTCACTGATCGCCTCTTCTTCGCCGCCCACAATCAACGCGTAGCCATCGGGCAGCGACATACCGGAAAGCCGCGCGCGCACTGAGTCCGCGACTTCACCGGCCGACGCAACCTCGGTGAGAATATCGCCGCTGATGCGCAGCTGCCGGACCTGATTCTCGCGACGGATGTCGGTCGGCCCGAGCGCCGTGCGCACTTCAGCGACATCGCGCAGGTAAACCGGAGCGCGTGCACTTCCGCCCGGAAAGAGTGCGATGGTACCGATATCCTCGGCGCTGGTGAAACGGCCGCGCGGCAGCATGACGCGCACGTCGAACTCGCGATTCCCCACGGCAAAGCGCGTCGCGACGGTACCATCGAGCGCGGTGCGCAGTGTTTGCCCCACCGTGGCGACATCAAGGCCAAGTTGGGCCGCACGGTCCCGGTTCAACTGAATCGAGAGGGTGGGACTCGCCTCTTCCGTTGACGCTTCCATGTTCTCAAGCCCGGGCGTCCCTGTCAGCAGCCTTGCGACTTCCTGACTGATGCGTTGCAACTCACCGAGGTCATCGCCCTGAATCGCGACATCGAGGTCGGTGCCGGAGGAGGACGTGCGCAGTCCACGGATACGAGGCGGGCGCACGTAAACACGGGCGCCGGGAAAGCCGCGTGCACTGATGGAGTCCTGCAGCTGACTGACCCACGCATCCGCGCTCATACCACGTTCGGTCAGCGATGTCAGTCGGACGTCGATGGACCCACGGCCGGCCCGATTGGATGTCGAGCCGCCGAACAGAAAACCGCCGGCGGTTGTGAAGACGTTCTCGACGTGAGGCATGGTGCCGATGATCCGCTCGACTTCGAGCGTCACCTCGTTGGTCTGTTGCGGCGTCGCGCCGGCGGGCAGCCGCACGAAGACGCCCACGCCACCGTCGTCCACCTGCGGAAGAAACTCGCTGCCGAGATCCTGCGCGAGCCACGCCGACAGTCCGAGTCCTGCCACCGCCGATGCAACGATTACCCAGCGGCGACGCAGTGATGCCGTGGCGGCGCGTCGGTAGCCAGCGCGCGCGCGACCCATCAGCCGATCGAACGCCATGAACGGACGCATGCCATCGATCCCGCTGCTGACGCACACTTTGGCCATCTGCGCCGCCATCATGGGCACGAGCGTGAGCGCAGCGCCGAGTGATGCGAGAATGGCGAACGAGATGGTAAGGATCAGCTCCTTGAAGATCAACGCGGCCAGTCCGCTCACGAGCAGGAACGGCACGACGGCCGCGAGATTGGTAGTCGTGGAGGCCACGACGGCGCTGGTGACTTCGTGCGCCCCGACGTGCGCTGCTTCGATCGGATCGTTGATACCGTCTTCGTCTTTCTTGCGAAATATGTTCTCAAGCATGACGATCGCGTTATCGACCAACATGCCAACGCCGAGTGCGAGTCCGCCCAGCGACATGATGTTGAGCGTGAGGTCGGCGAGACCCATGAGCACGAGCGTCGCCAGTACCGCGATCGGGATGGAAAGGCCGATCACGAGCGTCTTGCGGACCGACTGCAGAAAGACCAGCACGACCAGCATCGCGAGGCCAGCGCCAAGCAGCGCGGAATTGCGAACAGAGTTGACCGAGTTGCGGATGAACCCGGCCTGATTCTGGATAACGCGATACTCGATGCCGTCCGGAATGAAATTATTGGCCGCGAGTTGGCGGAGACGGGCATCCACCTGATCTGCGGCGGCCACCGTATTGCCGTCGGGCTGTTTACGAATGGCGACTTTGATGGCCGGAACACCGTTGAGGCGGGCCCAGAGTCGTTGCTCCTGATGCGTATCTTCGACCGACGAGATCTCCGTGAGCGCAACGTTGCGACCATTGCCCAACGGCAGCAGTACACCGCGTATGTCCGCGATGGTTCGAAAACGTCCCGTCGTCTTGCCGACGATCTCCTGGTCGAGTCCGGCGATGCGTCCGGCGGCGATGTCCTGATTCTGCGTGCGCAGCGCATTGATCACCTGCGATACGCTGAGACCGTACGACTGCATGCGCTCCTGGTCGAGCGTCACCTGCACTTCGCGCACGAGCCCACCGGAGATGTCCACCGAGGCGACTCCCTGCACCGTCAGAAGCTGCGGACGCAGGCGATCTTCAATCCATGTGCGCAACGACACCAGATCACCTGATGGCGAAGAAAACGCCACCTCGTAGATCGGTGCAGCAGTCGGATCTGACTTGCCGATGGTCGGCGGATTCGCTTCGACCGGTAGTTGGGAGCGGGCGCGGTTGAGATTCGTCGCTGCATTCTGCAGGGCGACATCGATATCCGTTCCGTAGGCGAAGTGCAACTCAACGCCGACACTGCCCTCCTGCACTTCGGTCTCGATGCGCGTGAGATTTTCCGTGGTCGCGAGCGCGGCTTCCAACGGCTTCGCAACGGTCTCTTCCATCACCCCGGGCTCCACGCCGGGATTGCTCACGCCCACGCGAATTTGCGGATACACGATGCGCGGGAGCAGGTCGAGCGGGAGTCGAGCGACGAATAGCCAGCCGAGCACCAAAATGACCGAGGTGAGCATCAGCGTGCCCACGGGTCGGCGAATCGACCAACTCGCGATGCCGCGATGGGGCGTGGTCGGTTGCGTGCGCCGATCCGCTACTCCGCTGGGCGCTGACGGCTCGCTGCTGGGGTTCCCGTGGTCGGTCGGTTCGCGGCTCATCGAGCGCTGACGTTCTGCGCGCCCACCGTGCGTCCTGCGGAGTCGGCCGGCGCCGTGGTGGGCGTCGCCGGATTCATCACGCGCACGACCGCTCCGTCACGTAGCAGCGTGTTGCCGGCGATGACCACGGAATCGCCGACGGTCAGGCCGCTCGTAATCTCCACGCGCCCCTCGTACGACGCGCCGCGCTCGACCGACCGACGCGCCGCTTTCCCCGCCTGCACCACGTATACGACTGCTCCGCGCGGATTTTCCAACACGGCCGTGTTTGGGATCAACAGCACGTCCTCACGCGGCGATAGACGAAACGTGACGCGCGCGAGGAATCCCGGCTTCGCCTGTCGCGCACTGTCACCACTGAGGGCCACTTCGACCGGCACCAGGCGCGTGATGCTGTCGGCCGACGGAAAGATCCGGCGTACTGTTCCCGTCAATGTGCGTCCCGGCAGCGCGTCGAGGGTAACAGCCGTCGCGCCGCCCACGCGCAAGGCGGTGACGTTCAGTTCGGAGACGGGCACCCGCACCACAAGCGTAGAAATGTCGGCGAGCGTGAAGAGCCGAAGCTGCGGAGAGGCCAGATCGCCTGCTTCCACACGTCGCTCCAACACCACGCCAGTGATCGGCGCGCGAATAATGGCGAAACTCTCACGCACGCGGAGCTGCTCACGCACCGCCACCGCCGCCGCCAGCGACGACTTGGCAAGCTCCTGTTCGGATGCCGTAATCACACCCACCGCAAACAACGATGCTGCGCGCTCGGCCGCCGCACGCGCCACCTCGAGCGACACGTCGGCGCTCCGGAGCTGTGCCTCGATTTCCGGGATGGCTACGCGGGCGAGTGTCGCTCCTTCGCGCACGAGGTCCCCTTCCCGCGCCGCCACGTCCTGCAGCACCCCGCCGATTTGGCTGACGACGCCCACCGTTAACAACGGCTCGACCGTACCGGTGACGGCGATGTTCCTCGACGCCGTCGTCCGCTCGGCGACGGCGATTTGCACCGGCTCAATCCGGTCGCCGCGACGCGAATTCGAGCGCTCAGCGGCTTGGTCTTCCTTCGCACAAGCGGTGGCGAGGAGCAGTCCGGTTGTCAGGACGATTCGTTGCGAAAAAACGCCAGAATAGGGTCTGGGATTCGTTCGAGTAGCTCTGAATGCCATCACGATTGCGGGGTTCTCCTTGAAGTAGGGACGGCGGGGCGCACACCACCCACCAGTTGTACGCCATAGGGACGGGGATGTTGTTACCGGTCCCGCGTTTTAATGAGAACGACTTTCATTTAAACGAAAATATCAGGCGATTAAATATTTCCGATTGCGCGAACATTCGACCACACCAACGCTTGTGAATGCGATTCTGCTCCATGAATGCATCTCAACGCGATCGTGCTCCTTCCGACAGATTGAGTCATGACTGATCCGCACGAGTACAACGCCGACGCAAACGGCGGGACTGCAGACACAGCGGCTGGCACGCCGGCAGGCAACGCAGCGAACGGCTTTGAAGGCGGCACGTGGGCGCTCGAGCGCGCACGATTGGCTCGGGAGGCGGTACGGCGGGCCGCGCTGACCCAGTGGGATCGCGTGCTCTTGCGGCTGGACCAGCTCGGGCTCGACGAGAATGCGTTGTTGCTCACCTTCGCCGTGGCCGTGGGATTGGTGGCGGCGGGTGGCGTCGTGCTGTTCTATCGCGCGATCGACGCTGCGCACTTCGTGCTCTTCGATTGGCCCGCCTCGCTGCTGCCGAACGTCCCAGTCTCCTTTTCCCGGCCGATTTTGACCGCGATCGCCTTTGCCTGCGCCGCCGCGATCTGGCGCCGTGTCGGCCGTGGCAGCGACGGCATGACGATTCCCGATGTGCAACTCGCCGTCGTCCGTCGTGGCGGGCGGATCCCGAGTCGTCCGGCGCTCGCGCGGACTGCGGCCAGTGCCATCACGATCGGTGGTGGTGGATCGGCGGGGTCTGAAGGACCAGTGGCAGTGATCGGCGCTGCCGCGGGATCGCTCTTTGGCCGGCTCTTTCGCTTCTCGGCCGATCGCACGCGCGTGCTGGTGGGATCCGGTGCCGCCGCCGGTATCGCGGCGGCATTCAACGCCCCGTTGGCCGGCGCCTTCTTTGCGCTCGAAGAAGTGCTTGGGTCGTTCCGAACGGCAACCTTTGCACCGGTCGTCGTGGCGAGCGTGGTGGGCGCCATCGTGTCGCGCTCCGTCTTCGGCAACCATCCGGCGTTTCCGATTCCGCCCGAGTACGGCGTGACAACGGTGCTGGAAGTGATGCTCTTCTTTCCCCTGCTCGGCATCGCCTGTGGAATTGCGTCGGCGTTCTTCGTGCGCATGCACTTTGGCATTGGTGCCAAGATCGGCGAGATCGTCGGCGAGAGCCGTCGGCGTGCGCTCATGTTGCCATGGATTGCCGGTGCGCTGGTCGGATCCGCTGTGTTGTTGTCGAACGGACTGCTCGTTGGCGCGGGACATATCGCGATTCCGATCGCCGCGTTCGGTCGCATGGCCTGGTGGGTGTTGTTATTGCTGGCGGTGGGAAAAGTTTTGGTGACGTCGCTGACGCTGCGCGGCGGCGGGTCTGGCGGTCTGTTCACGCCCTCGTTGTTTGTCGGAGCGACGCTTGGCGGTGCGATTGGTGTGGCGTTGCGCGTGATTCTGCCGGCGCTGTCGATCACACCGGAGTCGTACGCACTGGTCGCGATGGGAGCCGTGGTGGCGGCAACGACCGGCGCACCGATCACGGCCATTCTGCTCATCTTCGAGATGACGGGCGACTATGCGATCGTACCGCCGCTGATGGTGGCGGTGGTGATCAGCACGGTCGTGGCGCGCCGGCTGGAGCACGACAATCTCTACTCTGGCTGGCTGCGCCGACGCGGTGAAGATCTGCGCCACGGTGAGGACCGCGATGTGCTGTCGGAGCTGACGGTCGCGGAGGCGTTTGAGCGGGACGCGATTGTCGTGCGTGAGAACGAGCCGGTGCATCTGTTGCTTGCGCATCTGGGCAACCGGGACCAGAGCGTCTTTCCCGTTGTGGATGACGACGCGCAGTTGATCGGGGTGCTGACGATGCACGAGTTGGGGGCGGTGGCCCGCGCCGAGCATGCGCTGGACAACGTGGTCATCGCCGCCGATGTCGCGCAGCCGAGTGAGGTGGTGGCGCCGAGCGATTCGCTACTGGAAGCGGTCCGACGCATGGGCGTACGCGGCGTGGGCTCGTTGCCCGTGGTGGACCCTGCAACGCAACGCGTGCTGGGCGTGGTGCACCGCGCGGGCATGCTGGCGCTCTACGAGCGTTCGGTCGAAATGGAGCGCGCAGCGACGTGACCGTAGTGCTGGTCGCGCGTTCGCTGCGCGCATACGCCGCGCGGTGCCGCGTCGCGGCGGGTACGGACTGTCGGCGCTACTTGAAAATGTTCAACAGCGACCCGACGAAGCCGGTGTGTTCGGCCTTGCCCGACGCGAGAATCTCAAGTTCGCCCTTGTCGAGCCAAATGCCGTCGCACTGCGGGCACTGGTCAATGGTGACATGATTGCTCTCTCTGGGAACGAGCGTCGCGCCATCGCGCGGGCACTTGTTGCGCTCGGCGGCAATACGAGCGGCGCGTTCGGCGTTGGCCTTCTCACGCAAGTTCTTGCGTAATTCGGCGTCGACGCGCGCGAAGTATTCGTCTTCGTTGCGACTGGGCGTGGATTCGATGGCCATGAGACGGGAGGTACGGGGAGTCGATGCAGCGTGTGTATCGAAGAGTATCGCGCTACGCGCTCACTGCGCCAGCAGATTGAGCAGACTTAGCGGATCGACGGTGATACTGCCGTAGCGCGCGATGAAGTGCAGGTGCGGCCCGGTGACCCGCCCCGTGGCGCCCACGCGACCGATGATGCCACCCTGCGCCACGGTGTCGCCGACCTGTACCAGTTGCTGGCTCATGTGCAGATAGGCGGTCACCAGCCCCTCACCGTGGTCGAGATAGACCACATTGCCGCCCAGATAGAACTCGCCGACCAACCGCACGACGCCTCGATTCGTGGCGCGAATCGGCGCACCGACCGCGCCGGCGTAGTCGGTCCCCATGTGGCGGCTGGTGACGTTACCGTTGAACGTGCGCCCACCGCCGAAGCCGCTCGTGATGCGCGCCACGCGCGGCGCCAGGAACGGCGTGGTCCAGAGTCTCGGCGTCTGGTGGGCGGTGCGCGACACCTCGGCGGCCAACGCCGCCTCGCGCTTCATCCGTGCAGCGAGGGCAGCGGTTGGCGGGGCCGAGAAGCGCGGCGCAACGCGCAGTCGTTCGAGCGGGTAGTCGGCGCTGCGTGTGGGGATGCGCACCGAGACCGTATCGGACACGCCACATCGCAGCGATACGTTGATGCCCGAGGTGGAATCGACGGGGACGGCGGCAAGGGCCACGACGGAATCGGCCTCGACGCGGAAATGCAGGGGCTCACCCGCCAGGCGGGCCGTGTCGATCAGGCTCTCCGCCACGATGCGAAAGAGCGAGCCCGCCGTGGGCGTGGCTGGATGCCACCGGATCGGCGTCGCGGAGGCGCACGATGCCTGCGGCGCATCGACGCCCACCGTCTGCGCGCTGCCGCTGGGCTGCGCGAGGAGAACGACGGCGCAGGCGGCGATGCCTGTCCGTGCCAGGTCCCTCGTCGGAAATCGCATTCCGAATGGTACCGGCCTCCACCCGATTCGTGCGACCCCGACCCCGCCCACCGGACCCGCGACGACATTCCCGCGCACGGCACTCGCGTACGTGAGCGCAGACTGCGATTGTCTTGGGACCAGCCGGCGACGGCGCGGCGTTCCTAATGCTGCCGCCGGATTCATACCGATTGCATGCGATCAGTTCGCGCCAATCACATACTCAGCACACGCAGCACACGCACACGGAGAAGACTCATGGGACTACTTGATGGTGCATTGGGAGACGCGCTGGGCTCGGTCATGGGCGGCGCGGCGAAGCCCGGCGAGGGCGGCAATCTGCAGGGGATGCTGGGCGGATTGCTCGGCCAGTTAGGCGGCGGCAAGGGGCAGTCGGGCGCGTTGCTCGCAACAGTGATGACGCTCGTGCAGCAGAACGGCGGCATCGAGGGGATCATTGCCAAGTTCCGCGCCAGCGGTATGGGCGATGCCGTAGACTCGTGGGTCGGCACTGGCGCCAACGCGCCTGTCACTGGCGATCAGGTCAGCAAGGTACTCGGCGAATCAACCGTGTCGGACATCGCGGGCCAGATGGGCACCGACTCCGCGCAGGCGAGCGGATCGCTCGCGTCGATGCTTCCCGAGCTGATCAATCAGTTCACGCCGAACGGGAAAGTGCCTGCGAACAGTGGCGATTTGCTGTCGCAGGCGATGGCGATGCTCAAGTAGTTCGCTCGCTCACGGCGCGCGCCACCCCGGTCCGCGTACCACACGGCCAGGTGTCGCGCCCGTATGCGCGCCATTGCGCAGGACCTCGACCCCGTTCACGAGCAGGTCACGCACGCCTTCGGAGAGTTGGTGCGGCTTGTCGAAGGTGGCTTTGTCGGTGATACGATCCGGGTCGAAAACGACGATGTCCGCGACGAGACCGACCTTGAGCACACCACGATCGTGCATCGAGAGTCGCGTCGCGACTGCCGACGTGGATTTTCGCACGGCGTCTTCGAGCGTCAGCACCTTTTCCTCGCGCACATACTTGCCGAACAGGCGCGGGAAGTTGCCATAGGTGCGCGGGTGCAGCATGCCCTTCGCGGAATCCGGGTCGGCGGCACCGGCATCGGTGCCGAACTTCATCCACGGCTGTCGCAATTGGAGCTTGATGTTCTCCTCGCTCATGAGGAACAGGATTTCTCCAAGCTCCGCCTGTTCGGCGACGTTGAGATCGATCATGACGTCGGTCCAGTCTTTGTTCATCGCCTTGGCGATTTCGGACAGCCGCTTGCCCTCGTAGGCGAGATACTCTGGTCGTTTGAACCCGACGACCATCACGTTCTCGGGGCCGGCAATGAGGCAGAGATTTTCGTATCCTGCGTTCGGATCCTTGAGCTCCGCCTTGATGCTCGCGCGCAACGCCGGGTTCTGCAGGTTCTCCAGCAGTTTGCCATCGGCGGCGTATTTGGGCGGAATACACGCGGCAAAGCTGTTGCCACCCGCCGGATACAGATACATGTCCGCCTGCACATCCTGCCCCGCCGCGCGCGCCGAATCGATCTTGGCGATGGCCAGCGGCATCTTGTACCAGTTGCGCGGTCCACTGGCCTTCAGGTGATACACCTCCACAGGCACTCCGCCATCGTGTCCGACACGGATGGCCTCATCAAGGGCCTCGAGAAATTCATTCCCTTCGGAGCGCATGTGCGTGATGTATACGCCGCCGAACGGCGCCATGGCTTTGGCGGATTCGATCAGCTCGTCAGTGCTCGCGTAGCTGTTGGGCGGATAGATCAGGGCACTGGCCACGCCCATCGCGCCGTCGGTCATGGCGCGGGCGACCATGGCGCGCATGGTGTCCAGCTCCGCCGGTGACGCGGCGCCTTCGGTCTCGCCCTTGGCGTAGGCGCGCACGGTGCCGGCGCCGAGAAACGAGCCCACATTCTGCGAGACGCCACGCGCCGTCATGAACTCCAGCCACGCGCCAAAGCCGTGCGTCCCCGTGAACTGCGCGGCAATACGCTTCATCGCGGTGTCGGTGGTGAGCGCGAGGATTTTATCGTTGGCCGGGGCAGGCGTGGTCCCTTCGCCGAGGATGGCGGTGGTGATGCCCTGCGTCACCATGGAGAGCGCTTTGCCGTCGCCGACCATGAAGTTTTCGTACGACTGCCCCTGAATGTCGATGAAGCCCGGAGCAACCACGAGCCCAGCCGCATCGATACGACGGGTGGTAGTCGCATTGGCCAGCCCACCCTTTGGCGTAATGCGGGCGATGCGACCATCGCGCACCGCCACGTCGCCCCAAAACCAGGCCGCGCCGGTGCCGTCGACAATGCGTCCGTTGCTGATGACCACGTCGAACGCGTCGGTCGTCGAGTCGGTAGTTATCCCGGAAGTGCCCGGTCCGGCGTCGCCCGCGGGACTGCAGGCCGTCGCGGACAACGCCAAGCCCATCGCGCACCTCAGCGCGACGATGGTGGACAACGTGCGGCGCGCGGACTGGGACACAGGATGCTCCGGGAGCGAATGCGTTGGGGAAGACGTTGATCTGCCTGCGAACAACGGCGGGACGTACGGGGGCCTGACAAGACCGCACCCGTCGGCCAGTTTGCAGCGTCCCGCACGGCCACGCCAGACCACTCGCCACGCTCTCCTGACGTTCTCCTGATGCAAGACAGTTCCAACGGCCCTTCGAGAATCACCGTGATGGTGATCATCTCGGTGGCGATCTATATCCTGCCGACCATGCTCGCCTTTAAGCGGGAGAGCAGCCGAAAGTGGCGCATTACGGCCATCAACCTGCTGCTGGGTTGGACGTTGGTGGGTTGGGTGGTGGCGATGGTGCTCACGTTCGCGTACGAGCCGCCGCCGGAGGGCGCGCCGCCTGACGAGCCACACCTGCGGATGCCGGACGGAGAGTAGCAGCGGACGTTATCGTTTCCGGACCTGCCCCACCGCTCTCCCGGAGACCCCCATGTCCGTTGGTCGCATTCTCAGCGCGCTATTCGTCGTTGTGCACATCGGATCGGCGAGCGGCGTTGGTGCGCAACCGCGCATCACGACGCCCAAGGAAGCGTTCGGCGCGAACTTCGGCGACGACTACTTCCTCGCCAACTATCAGCAGATTTCATCGTACTGGCGCACACTCGAGCGCGAGTCGCCGCGACTGAAACTGCATGTCATGGGAAAAACCGCGGAGGGTCGCGACCAGCTCATGGCGATCGTGACGTCGCCGGAGAATCATGCGACGCTCGAGAAGTTTCGCGGTATTTCTGAGCGGTTGGCGCGCGCGGAGGGTCTCACTGACGAACAGGCGCGCACGCTTGCCAAGGAGGGGAAGGCGGTGGTGTGGATCGACGGCGGGCTGCACGCCACCGAAACCCTGGGCGCACAACAGCTCGGCGAGACGGTCTATCAGATGGTCAGCCGCACCGACGAGGAAACGCTGCGCTTTCTGCATGACGTGATCATTCTGTTCGTGCATGCCAATCCGGACGGCAACGACCTCGTGGCCGACTGGTACATGCGCAACAGCATTCCCACCGAGCGCTCGTACGCGCAGTTGCCACGGCTGTATCAGAAGTACATCGGCCATGACAACAACCGCGAGTTCTTTACGTCGACCCAGGCGGAGACGGAGAACATCAACCGCGCGTTGTATCACGAGTGGTTTCCGCAACTTCTGTACAATCATCACCAGAGCGGCCCGGCCGGTACGGTGGTGTATTCCCCACCCTTTCGTGACCCGTACAACTACAACCTTGATCCGGGCATGTTGCTTGGCATTCAGGGGCTGGGGAACGCGATGCACACGCGACTGGCCATGGAGGGTAAGCCCGGCGCGACCATGCGGTCGGGCGGCCCGTACGATGGCTGGTGGAACGGCGGCATCCGCAACACGGCCACGTTTCACAACACGATTGCCGTGCTCACCGAGATGATCGGCAGTCCGACGCCGATGCGCATTCCGCTGGTGGCCAGCCGGCAGATTCCG